>NZ_JBBMQZ010000009.1:0-184716 GCF_038900275.1 Pseudoalteromonas sp. AS71
AACCCTAGATGGGCTATAAACCCATGCCGGTTTTCAAGACCGGTGCATTCGACCACTCTGCCATCTCTCCGCACGGCCTGCATAATAGGGAAACCCATCCCTTTTGTGAAGCTTTTTTTTTAATTAATTGTTTAAGTGCTTAAAAAACAATTAATTTGTTTAAAGTTAGAACAAAGTGTTTTTAATTTAGCCGTCAATACTCTTTTATTTAAATATTTAACTCTATTGATCTACAAAGGTTTGCCCAAACATATAAGAGTTGGTAATCTAATTTTAGTTAAATTATCGAAACACACACGTTTCACTTAAAGGAGCTCTACAATGGCGTTTAATCAATCGTACAATACCGCGAAACCGGTAATGTCTACCATTGAAACAAACAAGGTACTTAAAAACACCTACTTTTTACTAGCTATGACACTTGCATTTAGTGCAGTTACAGCCGGTATTTCAATGGCACTACAATTACCTTACTTTATGGGAATTGTGTTTACACTTGTTTCGTTCGGTTTATTATTTGTTGTAAATAAAAAAGCAGATACAGCATCTGGTGTATTTTGGGTGTTTGCTTTCACAGGCTTAATGGGGGCAGGCTTAGGTCCATTGCTCAACCATTATGCTGCAATGCCTAATGGTCCAATGCTTATTATGCAAGCGTTGGGTTCTACGGCGCTTATCTTTTTTGGTTTATCTGCTTATGCACTAAACACTAAAAAAGACTTCTCATTCATGGGTGGCTTTTTAACGGTTGGCTTAATCGTTGTGATTGTAGCTAGCATTGTTAATATTTTTGTTGGCAGTTCACTTATGTTTATGGTGCTTAATGCTGCAGTTGTATTGATCATGTCTGGTTTGATTTTATTTGATACAAGCCGAATCATTAACGGCGGCGAAACTAACTATATTCGCGCAACAGTGTCTTTATACCTAAGCGTATATAACTTATTTACGTCTTTACTTGCTCTACTTGGCGCAAGTGATGACTAATTAAATAGTTCTGTTAAAATAGCCCCTTAATTGGGGCTTTTTTATTGGAATTGTTTTGTCACGTTTTGTTCTTTCATTACATACACCACCATCCGATCACGATACAACGCAACGCATTGTTAAGTTTGCGAATGCATGTTTAGCTCAAGGGCACACCATTGATGCTATTTTTTTATACCAGCAAGGTATTTATCATGCATCTACCCACTTTGATTTATCCTCAAACGAACTTCAAATACCAGCACTTTGGCAGCAACTCGCCGATCAAAAACTAAATTTAATGCTGTGTGTTACCGCCGCTGAAAAACGCGGGTTAGATATTAAACGAACAGGTGTATTTGCAGTCGCAGGGTTAGCTGAATTTGCAATGCTTGCAAGCGACGCAGATAAATGGGTGCAATTTAAATGATAAACGTATTAGTAATGAGTCAGTGCAGCCCATTTGACGATTTAAATATTCGTGATGCACTTGATATGACATTGATATTTGCGGCCGTTGACCAAAATGTGAGTTGGTTGTTTAGCGGCCCCGCCGTTTTGGCTTTAAAAAAGCATCAACAACCAAACGATATTGGCTTAAAAGATTTTTTTAAAAACATTAAAACACTCGAAATCTATGATGTTGAAAACATCTACGTGTGTGAAAAGTCATTGCTTGATTATGGTTTAAATAAACATGATTTACTCATAGAGGCAAAAGCACTCAACTTTAGCCAACAACAAACATTAATTAAAGCGCAGCAACATGTGGTGAATTTATGAGTACATTACATATTTTTTCTAAGCCGCTTAACTATTATTCGGCAAATCAGCTAGAAAACTTAATTTTATCAGACGATAACGTGCTACTTGTTGGTGATGCCTGCTTTGCAAAAAAACAATTTAGGCAATTTGCAGATACACTATTAATACTTGAACAAGACGCGCAAGTACGTGCAATAAAATTAACAGATAACGATATAGCCATTAGCTATGAAGACTTTGTAGCTCTCACTTTATCAACTAATCAATCAATTACGTGGTAACTCATGCTTGAATTTAACAACCAACAGATTGAAACCGACAAACAAGGTTACTTGCTTGACCATACTTTGTGGTCAAAGGAGCTTGCACCTGTAATTGCTATCCAAGAAAACATTACCCTTAGTGTTCAACACTGGGAAGTCATTAACTTTGTTCGTGATTTTTATATTGAATATAACACCAGTCCAGCAATTCGGATGCTTGTAAAAGCAATGGCTAAAGCGCTCGGTGAAGACAAAGGTAATAGCCTTTATTTATATAAATTATTTCCTAAAGGCCCAGCCAAGCAAGCAACAAAAATTGCCGGATTACCAAAACCAGCTAGGTGCATATAATGAGATCTAAACCAGGCAATAATCAAGTAACTGAATCCAAGCCAAAAAGAAGTACAGGGCGTACTTATTCACGCAGTGCACTTAACAAAACGCCTTCAGGTAAAAGAGAGATAAAGCCGCAAATAGCATCTAAAGACAGAAAAATTGTGTTATTCAATAAACCATTTGATGTGCTATGCCAATTTACAGATGACGCAGACAGAAAAACGCTTGCTGAGTTTATCCCTATTAAAGAAGTTTACGCAGCGGGTAGATTAGATAGAGACAGTGAAGGTTTATTGCTTTTAACAAACTGTGGAAAATTGCAAAACACATTAACTGCACCTAATAAAAAAACGAATAAAACATACTGGGCACAAGTTGAAGGTGAACCAACGAGTGAATCAATTAATGATTTATGTAATGGCGTAGAACTTAAAGACGGACTTACACTCCCCGCTAACGTTAAAGTAATTGATGAGCCAACAATTTGGACTCGTAATCCCCCTGTACGCGAGCGAAAAGCAATCCCTACCACTTGGCTAAGTATTACAATTAATGAAGGTAAAAACAGACAAGTTCGTCGAATGACCGCGCATATTGGCCACCCTACACTTCGTCTTATTCGCTACAGTATCGGAAACTATACGTTGGATGATATTAATTGTGGTGAATACAAAGTAATTAAAGGTGCATTTGATGCATAAACCGCATGTAACCGTTGCGGCAATAGTAAAAAAGCAAAATGAGTTTTTACTTGTCAAAGAGCGCGATAAATTTACACAGCAGGTTTGTTACAATCAACCTGCTGGTCATTTAGAACAAAACGAAACTCTTGCACAAGCCGCAAGCAGAGAGCTACTTGAAGAAACAGGCTTAGCGCTTGAGCCAGTCGGCTTTTTAGGTGTGTATAATTTGCATGCCGAAAATGGAGTGCACTATTTGCGATTTTGCTTCTTATTTGAAGCGCCTGATAATATAAACGCGCCAACGCCAATAGATATCGATATTATCAGCGCTAACTGGTACACATTAGAGCAAATAAAATCACTCTCCCTTAGAAGCCCTTTAGTATTGAAGTGTATTAACGACAGCCTGAATCGACCAGTATTGAGCCTAGAAACTATTTACAATTAGCTATATTGGGGAGTAGAGTAAATAAGATAATTAACTCTATTTTATTTACTCTGAGCTTAGCGCTATACAATTACGCCCTTGTTTTTTAGCATAGTATAGGGCGTTATCAGCGGCTTTAACAAAGCTAATTTCGTCACTATTTGTATAGTCACTAATGGTATTAATCCCCATACTTATAGATAAAAATCCGGTAAAGCTATCCTGGTGCGCAATAGCTAAGTTTTCTACAGCTTTTTGTATTTGCTCAGCTATAAACAACGCCCCTTGCCTATCGGTTTGAGGTAATAAAACAACAAATTCCTCCCCCCCATAACGAGCCACAAAATCTTCTGGGCGACTAACCGTTGAAGCAATTGTTTGAGCAACATCATATAAACACGTATCGCCAGCCACATGCCCATACCGGTCATTAAATTGTTTAAAATGATCAATATCGATGATAATCATCGACAGCATGCCTTCGCATTCTTTTGCTCGTTCATACTCATGCGTTAGTTTTTCATCAAACCGGCGCCTATTTGCAATTTTGGTTAATGCATCCAAAAAGGCCATATCTCTAAGTATATCCTCCGCTTCTAAACGTTCTGTTGCATCATTAAAAACAGCCAAAAACTCTTCACCTATATCAATCCCTGATATCTCCATCATCACTTGTGTTCCATCACGACAAGACACTCGATAATTATTTGCGGGTATATCGTTATTATTATTCAGTGCCTTTTCAAGTGAGTCTTGCCACAGCTCTTTTGCAAGTGCTCTGTATTGTGGATCTGGATACGCTTTCTCCCACCACGATTTAAGATTAGGTACATCCTCTACCGTATAACCAAAAACATCTACAAAGCGTTGATTAACTTTCAAAATATCACCCGTTTTGGCACACACATTACATACCGGCATTGGCAAAACGGTAAATAACCTAGCGTAGTGACTTATCTCATGTTTGCGCATAGGGTTGAGCGTACTTTGAGGTAAGTAACTCATTGGCATATCACTTTTTTCTATACTAAGCTTTACGTCCATTTCTAAAGCAAAATACCATTCAAGCCACCAGTGCTCTACATGCTCAAGCACCTTTAGCTCAATGTTCTTTTTAGCGGTTGAGCCCTTAATTAAACTAAATAACTCATGTACATGGTTTGGTTCTTGGAAAATGTGAGGGTTTTTGAGTTTTATTAACTCATAAAAAAGGTGATAGGCTGACTTTTTAAACTCTGTCGTTTTGCTATAAAGTAATTCGCTATCCACAAAATCAGATTCGTTTGTATAGTGTTCAACTAAAGAGATTATCTTGTTTATTTGATAGGCGTAATTCATATATTCATTCCATTGACTATATATTAAGCGATTTTAAGTGGTTTACATTCATATACTCACCACTATTTTTATTTTGTTAAGTGTATATTTACTCTAGTAGTTTTAAAAGAAAATACTATTAATAAAACTTAATAACTACATGAATTATTCTATAGTCTTAATTTATTAGTAAAGATCACTTTAATATTACTAAAGTTACAGCCTAATAAAGCGCTTAAGTCTAGTTTGCTATTTGTTATATAAATAAAATACTGACTAATTCCCCTCTTTGCGCCCTTAGTCTCTTTAAGCACAAACAAAATACATGCTATAATCGCGGCCTTTCCAAGTTAACAGCAATCTGTATAAGCGAAATTATTCATGAGCGAAAATAGTCACATTAAAGTCATTGTTGGCATGTCCGGCGGTGTTGATTCTTCTGTATCTGCATATTTATTACAACAACAGGGCTACCAAGTAGAAGGCCTGTTTATGAAGAACTGGGAAGAAGACGACAATGATGAATACTGTGCTGCCGCTGATGATTTAAAAGATGCGCAAGCAGTGTGCGACAAATTAGGCATTGAGCTTCACACAGTTAACTTTGCAGCAGAATATTGGGACAATGTATTTGAGTACTTTTTAGCAGAGTACAAAGCAGGTCGTACACCTAACCCAGATATAATGTGTAACAAAGAAATTAAATTTAAAGCCTTTTTAGAATTTGCTGCGCAAGCACTCGGTGCTGACTTTATTGCAACGGGTCACTATGTTCGCCGTGAGCTTCGCGATGACAAATACGTAATGTGTCGCGGACTTGATAACAATAAAGATCAAAGCTATTTCTTGTATACTCTAAGCCATGAACATATTGGCCAAACGTTATTCCCTGTAGGCGATATCGAAAAACCAGAAGTACGCCGCATAGCAGAAGAGCAAGACCTAATCACTCACGATAAAAAAGACAGCACAGGTATCTGCTTTATTGGTGAGCGTAAATTTAAAGACTTTTTACAAAAGTTCTTACCAGCACAACCTGGCGTTATCGAAGACACAGACGGTAACAACGTAGGCGAGCACGAAGGCTTAATGTACCACACACTTGGACAACGCAAAGGCTTGTTAATTGGTGGTATGAAGGAAGGTTCTGGTGAGCCTTGGTACGTAGTAGATAAAGACCTTGAGCGAAATGTACTTATTGTGGGGCAAGGTAAAGATCACCCTCGCCTATACAGCAACGGTCTTAACGCAAACCAACTTCACTGGGTAGACCGTATTGGCCCTAAAGGCACCACTCGCTGCACAGTAAAAACGCGTTACCGCCAAGAAGACTTAAGCTGCACCCTACTTGTAGGTGAAGACGGCATGGCCCGCGTATTGTTCGACGAGCCACAAAAAGCAGTTACGCCTGGTCAATCTGCCGTATTTTACGCAGAAGATGTGTGTTTAGGTGGTGGTATTATTGACTCGGTGATTAAGTAATGAATGAACACCAAGTCATGGCGCTTGCCGCCATGTGCCAGGCTGCTAAACAAGTTCAAAAAATTGCCCAATACGGCAACAATAACGAACATGATTTAGAAATCTTACTTTCAAGCATTATTCAAACATCTCCGGCATCGCCAGAAGATGTTTACCAAGGTACTGACAACTTACGTGATGGCTATAAAACATTAATGGCGCAACTTACTGCTGGCGCTCAAAAAGATGTTGAAATAGTAAAGTACGTTGGTGGTTTAATGCAGCTTGAGCGAGCACTCAGTGCTAACGAAAAAAGCTTAAACGAATTAGGTAAACGAATTGATGATATTCATCGTCGTTTAGACCACTTTGCTATTACCGATGAGAGTGTTGTTGCCGGTTTAGCAGATATTTACTCGTCGGTGCTGAGCCCCCTTGGGCACCGAATACAGGTTTATGGTAAACCCGAGTTATTAAAACAGCAGCTCACTCAAAATAAAATCCGTGCATTATTATTAGCCGGCATTAGAAGTGCAGTATTATGGCGACAAATGGGCGGTAAGCGCCGTCACTTTTTCTTTGCAAAAAGAAAAATACTCGCCATTGCTAAAACAAAAATTTAACTATCGTTCAAACTAAAATTTAGGAGTTATTATGGAGCTTTCAGCGTTAACGGCTATCTCTCCAGTGGATGGTCGCTACGGCAGCAAAACCACTGAACTACGCAGTATTTTCAGCGAATTTGGCTTAATCAAATACCGCGTAATTGTTGAAGTGCGTTGGTTGCAAGCGTTAGCTGCAGCAAGCGATATTAAAGAAGTACCTGCATTTAGCGAACAGGCTAATGCACTTCTAAACGCCATTGTAGATAACTTCAGTGAAGCTGATGCACAGCGCGTTAAAGATATAGAACGCACTACAAATCACGATGTTAAAGCTGTTGAATACCTACTAAAAGAAAAAGTAGCCGATAACAGTGAGCTCCATGCAATAAACGAATTTATTCACTTTGCTTGTACTTCAGAAGATATTAACAATCTATCTCATGGTTTGATGCTAAGCGAAGCACGTAAAAATGTTTTACTTCCTTATTGCGACGAACTTTTAAGTGCAATTAAAGCTAAAGCAATTGAATATAAAACAATCCCAATGATGACTCGTACGCACGGACAACCTGCTACACCATCAACTATGGGTAAAGAGTTTGCTAACGTATACATGCGTTTAAAGCGTCAACGTGACCAAATTGCACAAGTAGAAATGCTAGGTAAAGTTAATGGTGCTGTTGGTAACTACAACGCTCACCTTAGCGCATACCCAGATTACGACTGGCACACACATGCAGATAAATTTGTATCAAGTTTAGGTTTAACACTAAACCCATTTACTACACAAATTGAACCGCATGACTATATTGCAGAGTTATTTGACGCAATTGCACGTTTCAACACTATATTATTAGATTTTGACCGTGACATGTGGGGTTACATTGCCCTTAATCACTTTAAGCAAAAAACAATTGCTGGCGAAATTGGCTCATCAACAATGCCACATAAAGTTAACCCAATTGATTTTGAAAACTCAGAAGGTAACTTAGGCTTAGCAAATGCCATTTTCTCTCATCTTGCACAAAAATTACCAGTTTCTCGCTGGCAGCGTGATCTTACTGATTCAACGGTATTACGTAACCTAGGTGTTGGTATGGGTTATGCAATTATTGCATACCAATCAACACTTAAAGGTGTAAGCAAGCTAGAAGTAAACGAGCAACGTTTAGCTGACGAGCTTGATCAAAACTGGGAATTGCTAGCTGAGCCGATTCAAACGGTTATGCGTAAGTATGGCATTGAAAAGCCATACGAAAAACTTAAAGATTTAACACGCGGTAAACGCGTAAATCAAGAAATTATGGCTGACTTCATCGATGGTTTAGACCTTCCAGAGCACGCTAAAGTAGAAATGAAAAAATTAACGCCTGCCAACTACATTGGCCGCGCTGTTGAGTTTATTGATGATTTAGTTTAAAAACTAAATTGCTCTTTTAAAAAGCGAAAGGATCATCCTTTCGCTTTTTTTGTTTTAACCTCATTGCACTAACTAGTAGGCATAATGTATGTACCAATTAAAAATAAATAATTTGTCTGAGCAAGAGTTTTTAAGCCATTTTTGGCAAAAAAAGCCGCTTTTAATCAAACAAGGTTTTGCTGATTTTCAAGACCCGCTTGATGCTAATGAACTTGCCGGCCTAGCAATGGAAGAAAGCATAGAGTCGCGTATTATCACCAATCATAAAAATGATTGGCAAACACACCAAGGTCCATTTGAAGACTTTGAGCAGTTAACTGACGATCACTCTACTTTACTCGTGCAAGCAGTTGATCACTGGCATAGCGATGCTGCACAACTGCTAGAACCTTTTAGGTTTATTCCCAACTGGCGCATAGATGATTTAATGATCAGCTATTCAACGCCTAATGGTGGTGTGGGTCCACATTTAGACCAATACGACGTATTTATTATTCAAGGTGAAGGCAAACGTCATTGGCGTGTAGGCTTACCCGATCCAGCACTTAAGCAGTTTGCTCAAAACAAAAAGCTACTTCAAGTTGAAGCATTTGAAGCCGTAATAGATTGCATTTTAGAACCTGGCGATATTTTGTATATTCCACCAGGGTGCCCTCACGAAGGTTACGCTGTAGAAAACGCACTAAATTATTCAGTTGGTTTTAGAGCCCCAAATCAACAAGATTTATTGTCGAGCTTTGCCGATCATATTATTGATACTGAAAGCGGACAAAAACGTTATACCGATCACAACATCACACTAAGAAAATCAAAAGGTGAACTTACAAACCTTGAAGTTGATAAAGTTAAAACACTGATGGCGGCACTTTTAGAAAATGACGATTTATTTAAACAATGGTTAGGCTCAACGCTTAGTCAGCCCAAACATGAAATGGATTTAGCACCAGTAGAGCCTCCATTTACATCAGAGCAAATAAGCGATGATTTAAGTGATGAAGAAACTGTGTTTGAGCGTTTAGGTGGTACGCGTGCTATTTACCAGCAGCTCGATACCGAAGTGCTATTAAGTGTTAACGGTGAAAATTACGCTATGCCATTAACTGACTTAGCGGCGGTAAAACTACTTACCGATAATACTGAGTTTGAAAGTTCAGCATTAAACTTAACAAACCCAAGTTTAGTATTTACTCAAACCTTTACTACACTTGTTAATGAGGGGATCTGGTTTAATATAGACCAAGAATAATAATACCAATTTTATTAGTAGTGATGAGCATTTTGCGGCGTAAAATATTATGTATACAGGTTAGTTAAAAATTTTAATTTTACCTGATATTGGCTTAAATAATTTTGCTGCGATTGCTTACTCATTTTAATTTGGTATCAATAGGAGTTTGCAATGGGCTATCTGGTTGATAAGGTTGAATGGGATATAAAAAAAGATATGTTACAAAAAATTCGAGAGCGAGTTTTCGTTTACGAGTTACATATCCCCAAGCACATCGAATTCGATAGCCTAGATAAAATTGCATTACATGTACTTGTCACAGACGATGCAAACTGCCCTATTGCAACAGGTAGATTATGTACAGATGGCTTAATCGGCAGAATAGCTGTATTACCCGAGCATCGTAACCGCAAGGTATATAAATCACTTCTCAATTTTATTGTTGAATTAGCGTCAAACCAAGGTATAGAAGAAGTAAGCATTAATTGTATTTTAAATGAGGTAGAGCGTTTTAAGCGAAATGGCTTTATTCAACAAGGAAATGTTTTTATGGAAGCGGGAATACCTAGGCAACGCATGCAATGCCCTGTTTCAGCGTTTAAAACAACCCCCTTCACACTTGTTCATTAGATAAAGAAAAGGGCAATAAATAAACTACCGCCCTCCACATTATTATTTTAAACTAAACTTAAGTTACCTAAACTACTTTGGTTCATTAGCCCACAGTGGTTCATTATCATACATTTCGTATAAGCCATGTGCTCTATTTATAAGTAAGTTAGCAAAATCTACCTGAGTTTTATCACGCGCGCCTGTACTCATAATTTGATCCGCTTTTAATTGCCACTGCAATGAAAAATAACGCATTGCATCGCGAGCATCTGTAGCTGCACTTACCTCAGCATGATCTGTAGGTAATCGTCCTGTAACTACCCAATATGTTTTACCGTTCTGGGCTTTAAATTTCCACATAGCACAAAGTGGTGCTAAAAATCGGCTGTCTTTATCAACTACTGATTTTGGCATAATGCCTTTTTCGGCTAAATGCTTTTGCGCTGCTTGAAAACATTCCCGTTGCCACTGCATTCTTTGCTCATCAGTTATAACTTGCTCTTTTGCTGTTAACGGCTTTTTTTCTTGTTGTTCCATTTTTAATAACCTTTTACTTCTTTTTTTTACACTCTAAGGGCTTAGTAAATAAGGTGCAAGCATAAAACTCCCATTTGCACCTTAAAGCTCTCTGTTTGCTGTGTTTTTAGGCAAACTATTATTTTATATTGTGATCAAACGAACCTACATCACCCGGAAAAACTACGGGTGACTCAACACCGTCTTTACTAACAGAAGCTACACCAAAGTAATAATTATCAATTACCACATTTTCAAGTGTATATTTTGAAACATTACCCACGTATTTACTAAACTGCCATTGCGGCTCGCTCGTATAACGCCAATAAATTTTATATCCAGCAATGTTCTCGTCATCATTTTTCGCCCATGAGAAAGAAGTGTTAGCAGTAACAGCGCCCGTTATTTTAACTTCTTTTGGCGGTGCGGGTGCCCACGCCATAGACGCCATAGTTACCGCATTAAGTGAGGTTAGCTTAGCCGTATAGTCAAAATCAACACCTTCAATGGTATCACCATACTCAACACCATCTTCAGTGCGTAAATCTTGATGCTGACGATCGTAGTGCTCATTAGTTTCCATAATACGCACGGCTGCAAAACCTGCGTCATTAAATGGACGATGATGCCCACCACGGCCAAATCTATCTAATCGATATACAAGCATTGTATCTAAATTAGGAATGTATCTGTCAGCAATAGTGTCTATGTAGCGAGCTAAATTACGACTCGCAGAATCAACTTCACCACCTGTAAAGCGACGAGTATTAGCTTGCTTTTTAGTTTCAACAACACGGGTACCTTCTGAAAATATACGTGCAGTCGTGTTATCAGTTACACCATTAATACCGGTAATATTACCAATCATATCGTTGTTTAAAACGCCATGAACTTGCCAGTTATGCTTTTGTGCATAAGCAGTTAATATTTTACCGCCAAACAAACCTTGCTCTTCGCCCGAAAGCGCCGCGTAAACTACCGAACCATTAAATTTGTATTTACTTAAAACACGAGCAGCTTCTATAACACCAGCTACACCTGATGCATTATCATTTGCGCCAGGAGAGTCGCTAGTAAAATCCATAACATCACTTACACGTGAATCTATGTCACCCGACATCATCACCATTCGATTAGGCTCGCTTGATCCGCGTTGAATAGCCACTATGTTAACCACTTCAACAGGATTAGGAATGCGTTTTTCGCCCGATATAGTGTCCTTTACTTCAATAATTTCCAGGCAACCACCACACTGTGCCGATATTTTTTCAAATTCTTTTTTTATCCAGCGTCTAGCCGCACCAATACCTCGAGTATCCGATTTAGTATCTGAAAGCGTATGACGAGTACCAAAATCCACCAGCGTTTGAATATCACTACCAATACGGGTAGCCGACACTTCACTTGCTATGTCATGTAACTTTTGTTGGTCGGTATATTGTAATTGTGTTTCACCATGTGCTGATAATGCAAGTGTGCAGGCACCTGCAATTGCAGTAAATTTAAGTAACGTTGTTGTGATTTTCAAAGGTGTTTTAAGCATCTATTAGCTCCTAATTATTATAGTGTAACCATTACCTAAGTAAGATTTTATGGCAATACATTTGAGGTAGATGCAGAAAGGAGCACGCTAAAGCGCATTTACAAGAGGTTACTAGGATAGTAAAAAGCCCACTACCTTGAATGGTTCTGGCCAAAATTTATTATGCATATTTTTAATAAGTGGTTTTAATATCAAATTCTTTTAAAAAGGCCTCATGTCCCCCTAAGCTTGCAAGCACACCAGCAGAAAACATAAATATTAATACAAATGCTAAACAGATCAAAAACTCCGAACTATTTTCAGGATTAATATAGTAGTTAAGTAAAAAACCACTCAAGACACCTATAAAAGCAATTTTGCTAAATAAAAAATAACTTGGGATCTCAAATGCCCAAACAGAGGTGTTGTTTACAAACTGCCTATATCCATACGTCATAAAAGCCAACAGACCAATAATACCAATTGCAAAAGTAGTCACTGTGGTCAGTGCGCTCATGTTTTTATAAATAAGCACATACCCTAATCGTAAAGAATAGATAAATACTGCAAACCATGCCAAAACAGCAGGCCCTAAAATTAATCCCATTTTCAATCCTTGAATAACGTCTAACTAATTAATTGCTAATACAATATTATATTTAGAGGTTAAATTACAAACCTTGTTACACAATAATTTATTATAAAGTGTGTTTTTCATGGCACACTATCATTGTGTTTATATAAATAGTTTAAGTTATGCGCCAGCTAAAAGAAGATACAGTTAAAAGTAACCTTATTGAATCGCAGCAAAGTGCATACGGTCCCGTATGTGTGTACCAAAATAAAGAATATCGTTGGCTAACCCTTGCACAAAAGGCCAATGATGACATAACTATTCAAGGTGTTATGAACCTAACACACCCTGAGCAAGTAATCGTACCTGTAAACCAGTGCATGCTGCTGTTTTTACTTAAACCGGTAAATACACTAAACATATTAAATCTAGGTTTAGGCACTGCAGGGTTTGAGCGAATTATGTATCACTTGCAAAGTAGTACGCCTTACATAAACACCATCAATACATTTAAGACGGTAGAAATAAACCCAAGCATTGCTTTAATTGCTGCTCAGCACTTTAAGTTACCAATTAAGCACAGCAGCTATTTACAATGCGCCGAGCAATATATTTCGCAATGCTCTGATCACTTTAACGTGATCACTATCGATATTTTTAGTGGTGAATATCATCAGCCTTTTTTAACCAGCGATAGCTTTTGGCAAAACATAAACCGCTGTAGTGAGCCAAGTACTCATGTAATCATTAATTTAAACCCGCAAACTGGCAAAGAGTTGCAAATGCTTTTAGTGCTTTTAAGGCAACATTTTAAGTGCTTAGCGATAATAGAGTTTAACGAATACAAAAATATAGTAATCATACTAAGCCAGCAAACATTAATGCACATAAACGTTGATGAAATACAAAACTCACCTGTGTTTATAAATTTTGCGCCAAACCTTTATAAAAGTATTAACAGTATTTACCACATTGAATAAAATGCGTTACCGCCCAGGTTCATGTTTTTCATAGCACGGTAAGCTTGTTTCTAGCTGCTCCCAGTTAGCTTTAGACGTAACAAAATTATGCGATAATACCAGCTCAGTAATATCGCTATCGAATATTCCTAAACGAATTCGTATTCTGCTTTTATCATCATTGTTGCTACTGTAAACCGGCGAGCCGCAACATTTACAAAAGTAACGAGTGCGCCCTGGTTTAAAACTAAATTCACTCAGCTGCTCTTGTCCTTTAGTTATTATAAAGTCCTCAGTATTTACAAAGCCATTGGTTGCAAATGCAGTCCCGCTGTTTTTTCTGCACAGTGAGCAATGACAATGAATAATGCTGGTTATACTACCCGACACTTCAACATTTACCTCACCACACAAACACGAACCCGTATACATAAAACGTCCTAATAATTTAAACTCAGCTAAAGCTTGCCGAGCTGATTGAATGCAAAGGTTATATTACATTTTCAAGCTCTATCAAACCATACCTATTGCTTTAATGATTGACATAAAAACATTAAATTGGTTACATAACCTTTGCTTTAAAGTTATAGCCAAAAAGATAATTGGTTAACCAAAAACACCTAAACTTACTGAGATCCAATTATGCATTTTAAACACACGTTACTTTTATGTTTGTTAAGCACGCTAGCGGCGTGTTCAACCATTTCTAAAAACACGTCAAGCGATTGGCTACTTATTGATGATTTTGAAAATTCACTTAGCAAGTGGCAGAGTGTCGATACGCAAAATGAAACTAAACCACAGGTTAAAAATCCACAAATAACAGTTATACAACCAGAACAAGCAACTACATCTACATCTACATCTACATCTACAAATCATTATTTACTAAAAAAGCCTGCACGCGATGGTATTGTTGGCAATCGCAAAGCGCTTTCTTATACAAAGCTTCCACAAGCGGTTGAAGTTGGTCAAACCTACACATTTTATATACGTATAAACGTGGCTGCTTTTCCTAATAACCATGCTTTTGGATTAAGCAACCTCACGCCAGAGCTAATTAATAAACATGCGTACGATGCGTTTGAGCCTACACTTCGCGTAACCGATAAAACAGAATCAAACGGACTTGTAAACGATGGCGCATTAATGGTTAAAATCGGCAATGGGTATAGCAACATTCAAAACTACACTACCAAACAATCGGCCAAGCCACTGCAAACAAATACATGGTACGACGTGTGGTACGTTGTTAATAACGCAGCAGCCTCAAAGCAAGGTCAGCAATACGATGTTTACGTAAAAGGCGGTGAATTTAAGGAGCAAACACTGGTGTATAAAAATGCACAATTTAGAATGAAGCGCGAACAACCTCTTATATACTTTTTAGCAAACTGTAATACAGGCCCGATTAAAAAGCCTTACGGAAATGGTGGTCTCAGATATGACGATTTATACATGAGCAAAGGCACAAACCTAAATAACCCAATGCTATAAAAGTAAGTAAAGTGCTTTTTTGATGCTCTTTTTGACATAGGTTTATATAAATAATGCTCTAGCATATTCACAATTAATACCTTACAAACCTGCATTTAAAAATACTTAAATGGTATGATACGCATCATTATTTGCCATTTAAGTTTTTAAAATGTATCGATTATTTGAAAAAATGACAAAAGCATTTCCTGAGGACCAACCCACTCAGCCGCCTTCTACTTTATTTGCTTTTTGCCGTCACTACACCAAAGGAATGGAGCTCTCGCTGCTGCTAATGTCAATCAGCGCCGCCATGCTCGCTATTTTAGAGGTTTCTTTATTTAGCTACATGGGCCAACTTGTGGATTGGTTAACCGCCTACACACCCGAAACCTTGTTTGTAGAGCAAAAGTCAGAACTTATCAAAATGGCTGTTATGCTATTAGTTGTGCTGCCCGTTGTTGTATTTTTTCATTCTGCTATTTTGCACCAAGCATTACTAGGCAATTATCCCATGTCGATTCGCTGGTTAGCGCATCGTTATTTACTGCGTCAAAGTGTTAGCTTTTATCAAAATGAATTTGCAGGAAGAATAGCCACTAAAGTATTACAAACCTCTTTAGCTGTTCGCGAAACAGTTACAAAGCTACTCGATGTATTAATGTACATAGTGGTTTACTTTGGCTCTATGGTGTTTTTAGTGGCCGAAGCTGATTGGCGGTTAATGATTCCGCTACTGGTTTGGTTAGTTTTATACATTTTCGTGCAGCTTTACTTTGTACCGCGCCTTAAAAAAATTGCCAGCTCACAAGCAGATGCTCGCTCAGAAATGACCGGTCGAATTGTTGATAGCTACACAAATATTTCTACTATTAAGCTGTTTTCGTATACCCAACGTGAAGAACAATACGCAAAACAAAGCATGGATGTTTTTTTACAGCCGGTGTACAAACAAATGCGCTTGGTCACCAGCTTAAACTTTGTTATTCAAAGCTTAAATTACCTATTGGTATTTTCGGTGGCTGCGGTCTCGCTTTACCTATGGTCACTTAGCGCAATTAGCGCAGGTGCTATTGCAGTGGCTGTTAGTTTAGCGCTTAGGTTAAACGGTATGGCGCAGTGGATCATGTGGGAAATAAGCAGCTTATTCGAAAACATTGGCACCGTAGCCGATGGTATGAAAACACTTTCTAACCCTATTGAAGTTGCCGATAAACCAAATGCCGATACACTTAACGTAAGCCAAGGTGCCATTGAGTTTAACAACGTACACTTTAACTACGGAAAAGCTGCAAACGAGACTAATCGCAGCCCAGTAATGAACGGTTTAAACTTAAATATTAAACCTGGCGAAAAAATTGGCTTAGTCGGTCGCTCTGGCGCAGGTAAATCAACGCTCGTTAACTTGTTACTACGCTTTTACGACACAGACTCTGGCAGCATAAAAATTGATGGTCAAAACATCACAGATGTAAGCCAAGAAAGCCTACGCCGTTATATAGCGATGGTTACGCAAGATACGTCCCTGCTACATCGCTCAGTAAAAGACAACATTTTGTACGGTCGCCCTGATGCAACGCAAGCTGAGATGATAACCGCTACTAAACAAGCTAAAGCACTTGAGTTTATAAATGACTTAGTAGATAGCAAAGGTAACAAAGGCTTTGACGCACAAGTAGGCGAACGCGGCGTTACTCTTTCGGGCGGTCAGCGCCAGCGTATTGCTATTGCACGTGTGCTACTTAAAAATGCACCAATACTTATACTCGACGAAGCCACCAGCGCACTCGACTCAGAAGTAGAAGCAGCAATTCAGGCAAGCCTTGATGACTTAATGACAGGCAAAACAGTCATCGCGATAGCGCATAGGCTCTCAACCATTGCACAAATGGATAGATTAATTGTACTTGATGATGGCGGCGTAGTTGAGCAAGGCACTCATGAAGAACTAATCGCTAAAGGTGGAATTTACGCAGCTTTATGGACACACCAAACAGGTGGGTTTATAGGCGTCGATTAGCCATTAATATTGTCTTACTGTAGACGTGGTTTATATTCTTCTGCTACCTAACAAAAAAAGCGAAGATGCCTTAAAGGCTCTTCGCTTTTTTGTTTAAAGTTATAAATAGAGTTTATAACTTTTTAATAAATTAAGAGATTAGTCTTAACCCTATCATTATCAGCATAACCACATTAGCAAGCACCCCTATTAAAAAGAAGTAACTACGTGGGCTTGGGTTTTTTTCAGTTGCTATAGCATAGTACAGCACCATATGGATTAAGCGCGCAATTAAGTACACCCAAACACACATTGCAAAAATAGGGCTCTGTAAATTAATTACAAACGCAAATAAAACAGTACCTATAAATAACGCGCTGTTTTCAAGCGTATTATGAAATGTACGATGTGCTCTAAAAATAAAGCTGTCGTGCGATAAATCATCGCTAATTTTACCTGGTACAGCATTAGGCTCTTTAGCTTTGCTAAACGTAGCGACCGCCCACTGTACAAGCAACATAATTAAATAGAGGTAAAATGCCAAATAGGCCGAAAGTGCAACTTCTGTCATTGTTAAGTTCCCTGTTTTGTTTTTTAACTTAGTTAGGGGAGCAATATCAAAGCCAAAGTTAATACCTTGATATTTGAAGGATTAATTTTTTCAGCCCAATCACATATGTAAGTAACTCACAGCGTTGTATAAAATTTACTTGTTATGATTTTAAAAATGAAATCAAAACTGAGCCATATACAGTTGGGTTTACTCCGATCTAAAAAGCTTAAATTCTTCAAACGAAGCATCCCATAATACAACTTGGTTACGACCCAAAGACTTAGCTTCATAAAGAGCTAAATCAGCTTGCTCAATTAACTCAGAAGGAGTTCTGGCTTTAAATTTGATTGAGGTAACCCCAAAACTACACGTAACAGGAATCTCATCAAAGATTGCTTCTTCTACTTTAATTCGAATTGCCTCAGCAATCCGAATTGCTTGCTCTTGAGTTGTATTGGGTAAAATAATACAAAACTCTTCGCCACCAAAACGAGCAACACGATCACTTTTACGTATATTGGCTTGTAACAGCTCAGCAACGCCACAAAGTACAGTGTCGCCAATGCTATGCCCATAAGTATCATTAACACTTTTAAAATGATCGATATCGACCATTAAAATACAATATTCTTCAATCTGAGGTAAATTCAAAAAGTCACGATTCATAACCTCAAATAAAATGCGACGGTTATAACAATTGGTCAAAGGATCTCTTGCAGCCAAATAGTCCAACTCTTCATTACGTTTTTTAGAAGCAATAAAACTTCTATAAACCAGTAAAACAATAGCTAAACAAGCAGCTAATAAAAATGCGAGCGCAATACTCGCATATTTGTTTTTTGCAAGCTCTAGCTCTGATATAACCCTAGCTTGGTCAGATATTTCAATTTCATTGTTTTTCTTTTCAAGCTCAAGTTGATGGAGTTTTTCTTTTTCTCTCAAGGTCTCCAGCTCTGTTTCCATCTTGTGAGAATGCAAATGTGCTTTTTCAAGAGCAAGCTTATTTTCGTCTCTTTCGTTTTGAAGAATTTCGGTCAGGGCTATTTCTTCTTCCGCGTAACGAAGTGACTCGTCTATGCGCCCACGCAGCTTTTCGGCTATTCGAATTTCACGATAAGCGTATAGCATATGTAACTTATCATCTATCTGCGTTGATAAAGCGAGTGATCTTTTAAGTAAAATAATCGCCTCATTTGTATCAATTCCAATTAAAATCGCGGCTAGCGCTGTTAGCGACTTTATTTCATAAAGTTTATTACCCGTTACTCTCGCGACCGATAATGACTCTTTATAATACTCAATAGCTTTATTTTTATCCCCATGAGCGCGATAAATATTAGCAATAATCCGCGACGTTATGGAAATGTAAGACTTAAGGTTTTCAGCTTTATAAGTTACGTAAGCTTTTTGTGCAAATTTCATCGCCGAATCTAAGTCGCCAGATTCATAGTTAATAACAGCCATCTCTCTCAAAGCCGTTGCCAGCGTTTTTTCCTCAACCATACCTTCTGGTAAATCAATGGTTATTTGATAAAAAAGCTCGGCCTGATCAAATTGCTTTAATCGCGTATATAGCAGTCCCATTTGATTCGATGTTTTAGCAATCCCAAGCACGTTATTTACTTTTTTATAATATAAATATGCCTTATTTACATGCTCGAGTGATTTTTCGTAAAGGTTAATATGACGATAAATAATACCCGCACCTAATAATGCTTTAGCAAAGCCAACAGGGTCGTCAATTTTTTTATGTATTTCTAATGCGCGAGTGGAGTAATCAAGGGCTAAAACTAAATTATCTAAATAGCGCTGCGCTTCTGCTAGTGTATTTAATGTGCGCGCCATCAACTTTAAATCACCTAAATTGGTGTATACCCCTAAAGCTTTGGTATAAAAATAAGCCGTTTGCTCTCTATTTTTAAGCCGTTTATACGACTGAGCTAATTTTTTATATGTTTCACCTAACTTTTTTTGTACAGATTCATCCTCATCAACGAGATACTTTAAAGCAGATGAGTATTGTGCGTTTGCATCAATATATTTTTTTTGGTCATAAAACGAATCCCCTTTAGTAAGAAGTACTTGCGCTATAAAAAACTCATCGCCATACACAAGTGTTGTAGGTAACAAAGTTTCAATGCTTGAAGCAAGTTCGTCATATCGTTTTTCATCTAATAATATTTTTATATAATTAATAGAGGCTTTTATTTGGTTATTAGCATCATTTAACTTGCTGTAATAAACAGAGGATTGTGAATAGTGATGAAGCGATTCATTAATATTGTTATTTTTTTTATTCGCTTTACCTAACAAGTTATGCAACTTTGCACTGAGTAATGTGTCATCGGCACTCTGCGCTTGTGACAACAATTCTTTACTAAGTTCGATACTTGTTATGACGTCAGTATCCATAAGTAATTCGGCTCTTTTTAGTAGCCCTTCGCTGGATTCGTTGATCAAACTGTATGAGGTAGTTTCTTGCGCGTAAGCGCTGCTTAAGCTAATAAACAAAGCACAAAGCAAAGCTTTTACTAAAAATTTAGAATTATAAATTCGATTTACGAATAAACAGTGTACTTGCGAAATTAAGTCCATCTTTCGCGTGTGATACGAGTGAGTGTAAAATTCCATATTTACCATTTTAGTGATTTGTTATTAATTTAATGCAAAAATTCTGGCGATAAAATATACACATAAAGACTGCAGGTCAAGTTTCGCTGCAATATGAGTAATTGCTAATTTATGATTTTAGCATAATTATGCATATCGCAACTTAATTCTTTTTTTAGCTTAATCGTGCGCTGTAAGTTATTAGATGAGAAAACCTAGCTTCTTAGTTTAAGGGTAACCAATACAACACCGTGGTCGGTAGTTAAATCATCACGTTCATACTCGGGATTTATTAAGTGCCTATCGTAAGTGTTATAATTACTGACTTCAAAAAAGCTGTCATCGTAACTAGCGTCAAACTCACACGACAATAAAATGTAATCAAGCACAGAGCTGCTTGCGCCGTAGTAATGTGTTGGCGCCCTTAACAGTGCTGGCTTTGTTAGGTTTATATTTTTTACTTGGCTTTTATCCGCTGAATCAGCAATCTCGCTGTTACTACTATCACAATCGCTTTGTACATCGTTTGTTATTGCTTCATCGCTAGAAACCTCATCAATACTTAGCTGCGACTTAACAAACAGATCCCATGAATCATTTAAACAATATTTAGCAAGGTAGGTTTTAGCATCGAACGCAGGAGCAAAGCGTAATTTATTTGTGAGTAAATGGCTTAATACGCCATCCGCAAGTTCATTATTAAAGTCCCCCATTAATAGCATGGGTTGCTGCGTAGCTTCACGGCGAGTAATCATTTGTATCATTAGTAATGTAGCTTCACTGCCACGCTGAATAGTTGAGCCCCACCCGCCCGCTACATTCGCTTTTAAAATTTCGATTATGTTTTGCTCAGGTGCAAGCTCTTTATTGTGTTCATCAACATTAATCATTGGGCGCTTAGATTTAAAGTGCACCACATAACAATCAGTATTACCTATATGCGGCAGCGTTATAGTTGCTCTTAGTACTTTGCGACTAAAGGTAAACTCACTATTAAGGCCAAGCGCATTTGCAAGCTCACTATCGTGCTCAACCGCTGCTACTTCAACTATGGGGTATTTAGCAGCAATCGCCACCACTGGGCGTTTATAAATAAAATCGTCAATCACCTCTGGCGTATCAACCACCGCAAAGTAATTATAGCCTTGCTCAGCAACTAGCTCTTTTAACGAATCAATACTAAACACTTCCTGAAAACCAATTACATCAGGCGCATGCTGCGTTAAGTAATCAACAATCCAACGCTGCTTTTTAGCCCACTGCTGCGCGGTATAAATTTTCTCAAACTCATAGTAGGCATTGGGTGGCTCAAGGTAATTAAACAGGTTAAATGTGGCTATTTTTAGATGGGTATTAGTAATAACAGATTCTTGAATATTTAAATCTGTATCTAACTGTTTAAGATCTTGATTGCTGATGGGTATCGCCTAAGTAAAGTTGAAAGTCTAGCTTGCTTATAAACTATCATTTTATTACATGTTTACGTAATAAATCAGCCAGCTTAATTGTAATTTTATACACTCTTGTATTCTATACCAATCCGCAATAATACTTAATCATTTTGCGGGGCTAAACGTGTCGCTACCTGTGTTAAAAAATTCTCATTTACGACTGCATGGATGCAGAAGGTAGAGCAATGCAGGAGCAATTGCCGAGAACGACTAAATAGCGATTTTTTTGTCTAGCTATCAACACGTTTTTCCAGCCTCAAAATAGATCACTTAATTAAGCGAATTGGTATTAGTCTTTATTATATCCCTCAATAAATAGCATTAACGTGCTTAACCAGATAAAATTCGCGGCAATTAAATATGAGCGAAGTGAAGTTGTCATGAGTAGAAAGATTGAACTATTAGCCCCAGGCGGTGATGTAAACGCGGTAAAAGCCGCCATTGTAGCCGGTGCTAATGCGGTTTATTGTGGGTTAGATACCTTTAATGCACGTAACCGAGCGTCTAATCTTTCGTTTGATGAGCTTAACGGCGCACTTCGCTTAGCCCACGAATACGGCTGTGAGATTTTTTTAACGCTTAACGTGGTAATATTAGAGCACGAAATGGGTGCGCTATTTAAGCTGTTAAATCAGCTAGTAAATACAACTCTTGATGGCATAATTGTGCAAGATTTAGGGTTGTTCAACATTGTTAAAAAACACTTTCCTACTTTGCATATTCACGCATCAACGCAGTTAACTACGCATAACGAATCGCAAGTTGAATTTTTAGCGCGCATTGGCGCTACACGTGTAAATTTATCGCGCGAGCTTAACTTAACTGAAATTAAAATATTGACCGACGTAGCGCACAAATGCGACGTACTAACCGAAGTGTTTGTACATGGCGCATTATGTATTGCGTTTTCAGGGCAATGTTATTCAAGCTCAGTAAGTGTAGGTAACTCGGGTAATCGTGGTCGCTGCTCGCAAGCGTGTCGTGATGAATACGAGCCAACGGCAATGGGTAACAAACACCCATTAAACTTAAAAGATAATTCAGCGTATTTTGACCTACCAGAGCTGGTAGCCGCAGGCGTTGATTCGTTAAAAGTAGAGGGCCGCATTAAAGGCGCTAACTACGTACATACGGTTATTGACAGCTGGCGCAAACAAATAGATACCTTTGTACAAACCGGTAACCTAATTGAAGACGATTCAAGCTTATATAAAGTGTTTAACCGTAACTTTACTAATAAGTTTTTAACCGGCGACATGACCAAAAACATGTTTACCGACAATCCGCGAGACCATAGCTTTGATCACGCTAACGAAAAAAACAACGCGATTTCGGTAGTGCAAATTTACGATGCGCAACAAGAGCTTTCTACCCAAAAAAGTGAAATTGATTCGTTAGTTAAAAAGAAAATTGAGTTTTTAGATATTTCAAAGCGCGAGCTTTCATTAGAATTTACAGGGCAATTAAATCAGCCATTCACTGTAAACATAATTATTGAAGATAAAAACGATATTACGCTTTCAAATAAAAACGCAAAAGAGCCTCTACGCTTTGAAGTTCAATCGCAAATGCCTATGCAAATAGCCGACAAATCAGTTGTTGATATTGCTGCCATTGATAAGCGCTTTAAAACGTTTAGTAATGCCAATTTTGAAATTAAAAATATGGATTACACAAACCTCGGCGACAACTTAAGCATTCCGTTTAAAGAGCTAGCGCGTATTAAAAAGCAAGTCGCTTTTTTATTAAACGAAGGGAAAGACGTTATAGCGCCAGTTGAATTACCTAAACTAGTGAATCACGAAAAAGCCGAAAATATAACTACACTTTCTATTTTAATATCGGACATAAAAGACGCTCACTTATGTAATTTAACAGATGGTGACGTTTACTTTAAATTACCTGAGAGCTTTAGAACCGATAACGATAAATACATAAATGTATTTTTAGAACACCCGCAGTTAATTCCGTGGTTTCCAGCGGTACTAATTGGTAAAGATTTTGAAGAAGCTGTACGTTTACTCGAGGTTGTAAAACCTAAACTTATTATTAGTAATAACACAGGCGTAGCATACAAAGCAGTGCAAATGGGTATTGACTGGATTGCAGGCCCGTTATTAAACACCACAAACTCTTATGCATTATTAACGCTACAAGAGGATTTAAATGCTAAAGGCGCGTTTATTTCAAACGAGATTAACAAACAGCAAATGCGTAGTATTAAACGCCCTAACGACTTTAAAATGATGTACAGCATTTATCATCCAATACTAATGATGACCAGCCGTCAGTGTTTTTTCCAGCAAACCGTAGGCTGTAAAAAACCACGTATTGACGCAAGCTGTATGCTGAGCTGTAAAAAAGAAACAACCGTTACCAATGTTAAAGGCATTAGCTTTGCCATTGATAAACAAAAAGGCGGCTACCCGAGCATTTATAACCATGAGCAATTTTTAAATATGGATATTGTGACCGATTACGCTGACAAGTTTGACGAGTTTATGATTGATTTAACCGACATTGGCTCAGGCGATAAAGAAAGGCTAGATAAAGCCGTGTTACTTGCCCATTTTCAAGATTTAATTAGTGGGCAAACAAACGCGGTCGATCAGTTAAATAACATGGTAAAAGTAAAAACACGTCAGCAATATGTTGAAGGCTTAAATAGCTAAGGTAAGTAAACATGACACTGCCATTATTATATTCATTACAACACTGCCCATACGCAATGCGCGCACGAATGGGTATTTTAATGGCAGAGCAACACGTGCTACTACGCGCTATTAAAACTAAAAACAAGCCACCGCATCTTTTGAAAATATCACCAAAAGGCACGGTGCCTGTTTTATTACTGCCGGATAATCAAGTTATAGATGAAAGCCTAGATATTATGCTGTGGGCTTTAAAGCAAAACGATCCGCATAATTTACTGCCTACTCAAAACCCATTAGCACTTGAGCGCATGCTTGAATTAATTAAGTTAAACGACACACAATTTAAACCAGTGCTCGAAAAGTACAAATTTTATGCTCGCACAAAAGACATGGCACAAATTTACTACCAAAAAGCCTGCGAAGAGTTTATTAAGCAATTTGAAGCAAAACTAACCACGCATAAATACTTAATGGGCAATGAAAAAAGCCTAGTCGATTATGCCCTGCTGCCATTTATTAGACAGTTTGCCCGTGTAGATAAACACTGGTACTTGCAAAGTGAATACACGCATATGCGCGCCTGGTTAAACGAGTTTTTACACGCCCCCATGTTTACCAAAGTTATGACCAAATTTGATTTGTATATGGATTGCGGCGAAGAGTTTTTATACGGCGTTAAAAAATCTTAACTTAGCCTTTGTTTTATAGAAATTTTATTGTCATAGCCAACTACAAAGCTAAGCATTGAATTATTCTCATCATCGGATTTAAGCCCTTTATTTACGCTATACTGCCCTCCCCATTACTAACAAACGCTATGCATTATGAACTACTCAAACTTCGGCACTAAATTCACACAACCCAACGGCATTACTCAGTTAATGGAAGATTTAGGCGGTGCTAAAAACAGCAACAATCCTAATATTGTTATGCTCGGTGGCGGTAACCCCGCATTAGTACCACAAGTAAATGAGGTTTTTTTAAGTGAATTACAAAAACTCGTTGCCAGTAACAAGGTATCGCAGGTATTTGGCCTTTACGACGGCCCGACTGGTAACGACGAGTTTAGAGCTGCATTAGCAGGCCAGCTAAGTAAAGAGTTCGCATGGGATATTAGCGCCGATAACGTAGCACTTGGTAATGGCAGCCAAGCTAACTTTTTTGTATTGTTTAATATGTTGGCAGGTGAAATGCCGGATGGCAGCCATAAAAAGATTTTATTTCCCCTTGCGCCAGAGTACATAGGTTATGCCGATCAAGGTTTATCGACTGATATGTTTGTTGCCATAAAGCCTGATATCGAAATTTTAAATACAGGTAGTGCATCAAAACAGTTTAAATACGTCATTGATTTTAAAGCAGTTGAAAAAGTACTAGCAAATGACAGCAGCATAAGCGCACTGTGCGTATCACGCCCTACCAATCCAACGGGTAATGTAATTACTGACGATGAAGTAAAACACCTTGATTTGCTCGCTAAGCAATATGGCATTCCACTCATTATTGATAACGCGTACGGCGATCCGTTCCCAGGTTGTATTTACACCGATGCAAACCTAACGTGGAACTCAAACATTATTTTATGTATGTCACTTTCAAAACTTGGCCTACCGGGTTTACGCAGCGGTATTGTGGTTGCAAACAATGAGATTATTAAAGCAATTGGCCGCGTAAATGGCAGCATGGTGTTATCGCCAAATAGTATTGGTCCAAGCTTAGTGACACGCTTAATTAACGACAACGAACTACTCCCACTGTGCCGTAATGTTGTCCTGCCTTTTTATCGTAATAAGGCACACATAGCGATTGACTTGTTTGATGAAGTATTTGCTGAACTGCCTGTTTATTTGCACAAAGTTGAAGGTGCATTTTTTATGTGGCTGTGGTTTAAAGACGCAAAAATGACAAGCGAGGTGTTATATCAAAAGCTGAAAGAGCAAGACGTGTATGTGATCCCTGGTCACAACTTTTTTATCGGCATTGAGGAGAGCTGGCCACACAAACACGAGTGTATTCGTATTAACTATGCTACCGATGCAAGTACACTAAAAAAAGGCTTAGAAGCAATCAAAGCACTAATAAAGTAAATACATTGATATTGTTATTAATAGCAATATCGGCATCTGTCATTTAACTTGCGTCGCTTATACATTCTCTTGTGATTTACTGCATAAAATATTGTACTTTTTTATGCGGTAAGCATTAACTAAATTTTGAGACTTCGCGTGTAACCTCTACTCGCACCACTTATTCGTTTAAAATTCATGCAAACGCATTGTATCCCCTTTAAATTTATATATAAATTGGTATCCTACGCGACCTTTTTTAGCATATGCTGGTAAAAAAGAACCAGCCAAGAGGCGACATCGCTGCAGGGCACTTAATCTAAGTGGCAGCAATAACACAACAGGCATCGCGTATAAATATCAGTTTTAAACGTTAGATGTAACTTTAAATAGCAACATGCAATAGCACTATTAAGGTCAATTATGCGATTAGGACCAGGACTACTCGTCACCGCTGCCTTCATTGGACCAGGGACCATTACTACCGCCAGCGTGGCAGGTGCAAACTTTGGTTTTGCACTTATATGGACGTTACTGTTTTCAGTAATTGCCACTATATTATTACAATCCATGGCGGCGCGCCTTGGCGTTACTACCGGGCAAGATTTAGCACAAGCTCTTAGAGCTAATATTCAAACGCCTTTATTTAAATCCTTGGCGATATTTTTAGTTATTAGCGCCATTGGCGTAGGCAGTGCAGCTTATGAAGCGGGTAACTTAAGTGGCGCTAGCATGGGGTTAATTGAAATATTCCCTCAAATTAACTCCCAACTATGGACACCACTTATTGCTTTTTTAAGTGCTGCTTTACTGTATAGCGGCAAACATAAAGTGGTTGAAAACGCGCTAATTTTACTCGTTATTTTAATGAGTTTAGTGTTTATCTCAACACTTGTAATGGCTGCCCCCTCGCTCGCTGATGTATTTGCTGGTTTTATCCCTAGTATGCCTGAAGGTTCTATTACAACTATATTGGCATTAGTCGGTACGACCATTGTGCCGTACAACTTATTTTTACACTCCGGCGTACTCGCTGCCAGACACGACAGTAGCAGCGATATGCAAAAAATGATTAAAGAAACAAATGTTGATACAGGCCTATCAATCACCTTAGGCGGTGTAATCACTTTAGCTATTTTATCTACTGCTTCAGTTGCATTTTATGGCACCGATGCGGGGCAAATTAGTGCGGCTAACATGGCCGTGCAGCTAGAGCCATTACTTGGCGACGCCGCTCATTACTTTTTTGCTATTGGCTTATTTGCGGCAGGTTTAACAAGTGCTATTACAGCGCCTCTTGCCGGTGCTTACGCCGTATGTGGCATGTTAGGTTGGTCAAACGATATGGGTAACTTACGCTTTAAAGGCGTTGCTATTATTATTTTATTGTTTGGTGCTGCGGTGGCCTCATTAGGTTTAGACCCAGTAGCGGTGATTATATTCGCACAAGCGGCTAACGGGTTATTACTCCCTATTGTTAGCACCTACCTTGTATGGCTGGTTAATCAAAAAGGGGTTATGGGAAACTACACTAACTCTTTGGCTTTAAACCTAGTCACCCTACCCGTTTTAATCCTAATTTTTGGGCTAAGTAGCTACAAACTAATTAGTTTAATTTTTTAATTAAACTCTAAAAACCATATTTAAAGGCCGCTGTTTACAATAAACAGCGGCCTTTATTTGTTAATCATCAAATAACGTATCAACCGTACTTATATTCACACATCAACACGCTTTTTGGGTTTTAGCTGTCTTAAATAATTGCGAAAACGCAAAACCACCTACCGCGCCTGCAAGCAGTTGAGCATAAAAACCCCAGCCTCTTGCGCCCGCTATAATATGAATATTCATAATTGATTCAATGGCGATTAACACAATAGCAAATGCCACAATGCCAGCAATAACAAATAGCTGAGTACTGTATTTTTGAACCTTTTTATTAAGCTTTGTTGTAGCAAAAAAAGCGATGGCAAGTGCCACAGCAATAATAGCCCCGTAGGTAGGTAGCAAGCCTAACCAATCATCAAGCGTTAAACTAGCCCGATCACTAAAGCCCACCACTACACCTACATTAACTAATTCATTGACAACGTATTGGCTATGAAACAAGCTAGCAAGTGTGAATGTAAGTAACCAAGAAACTAAAAATGAAGGCAATATACGTGTTAAAAACGACATGGTTATCTCAACTTAAAATAAAGCTTTTCTCTTATACTAGTTATGCTAGCAAAGGCTTGCCCGGTAAACAATATATCTCTATTTTTACTCTGCTTTCGCTTTTTTCGCTTTCTGTTAATGCAGATGTTGCGTTACCAAAGGAGCAATACAGTACAAAAATACTGGCTACACAATTACAGTCTCCGTGGAGCATGGTTGAACTACCAAACGGCACATGGTTAATTACAGAGCGTGATGGTCATGTAGTTATAGTTAAAAACAACGCGCAATCAAGAGTAAAATTAAACCTTGAGGGCTTATACGTTGCGGGCCAAGGTGGTTTACTCGACATTGTATTATCGCCAGATTATAACGACTCAAAAGAAATTATTTTTACCTATGCCCAAGGTGATGCAAGCGCAAACAGGCTGGTTGTTGCCAAAGCCACGTTTAATGGCACTGACTTTTCAAAGCCTAACGTTATTTATAAAGTAGCGACTGATAAAAACACACCACAACATTACGCAGGACGCGCCCTTATCCTACCCGACAATACGTTATTAGTTTCAACGGGCGATGGGTTTGACTTTAGAGAGCAAGCACAGGTTATAACAAGCCAACTTGGTAAAATATTACGTATAAACCTAGATGGCACCACCCCAACAGACAACCCATTTATTAATCACGAAAACCAAAATGCACATGCTGTTTACTCACTTGGTCACCGTAACCCTCAAGGCTTAGTTTATGATTACGATACGCAGCAAATTGTTAGCAACGAACACGGCCCTGCAGGCGGTGACGAGCTAAACTACTTAACCGCTGGGACAAATTATGGCTGGCCGGTAATCACCTATGGCAAAGATTACTCGCAAGCGCGTATTTCACCCTTTACCGAATATAAAGGCATGCAAAAACCAAGTGTTAATTGGACGCCATCAATAGCGCCATCAGGCATGGCGTATTATGGCTCTAAACATGCAGCTTTTACTTCATTACAACAACATGTGCTAATCACAACGCTAGTCGATAAAAAGCTCTACAGCGTTAATCTGGCCAATGGTGAATTTACGCAGTCTCACGTATTTCCCAAGGCCGCAGGCAGGTTAAGAGATGTGCTTATAACTGATAAAGGTAACGTCGCGGTATTAACAGACGGTAAAGAGGCAAAGCTAATGTTGATGGCAGCAAACTAATTCATAAAGCAAATAAAAGCCGCTGCGCTTTTAAAGTAAGTAGCGGCTTTCAATAAGCCACTTTGGTTAATTAAGTAATTTGATCAGTAAGATCAGGGGTTAACCCCTTTAGTTTTAAGATTAAGGTGAGCGTCTTTATTATGTTATTAATAACGTTCTTGTCTCCAATTCCCTTTGCATATACTTACTGTGCTTGTTATTTACCCGCTTCTAATTGCTGTCTCAATAATTCAATAAGTTGAGTGTTAAGCCCGGTAATTTCGGCTTCTAGTAATTTCACTTTAGCTTGTGACTCTTCATCATCTTTACTGCGTAATAATGCAGTTTCCTGTAGTAGTTTTTCTATCTTTTCTTGTATTTCAGCAATCTGTTCATCAAGTGGGTCTTCTTCAGATTGTGATGCCTGACTTGCATCTTCATTGCCTGATAATTTACGTAACGCTTCACGATTTTGATCTTCCAGACTTTTTTCTTTTCCTTCTTCGGATATATCCACTTGGTCACTTTGAACCGCTGCTTTGTGCATAGTCGCTTTTTCGGTTACTTCATCAGCTACCACCTTTAAAGTTTGTTTTTGCGGGTAAGTTTCTAAAGGTTTAGAGGTTATGTGAACTGACATTTTATCCATTTTAATATTCCTTGTTCCGTCAATTATTAGCGACCAGTAGTTAACTATAAATATAATGCTTTACCAAAAGCCAATTGTAATAGCCCTTGTTTGATTCTTTATTAGATTACACTTTACTCACAAGCTTGCCCATTATTGTTTTAAACCAACAAGGTGAACAAAACCAAAAGATAAACAAATAATAGAATTCCAAAACCAAAACTCAGGCGAACGCCCCATAGGGTTATTTATTAAAAAATCCAGCAACACCGCGGACTAAATGAATAAAAGTTATTAATACAAGAGCTAGGCGGATGAATGGAAGTTTAAAAATAACACCTGCGGCTGAAAATGCATACAATGACCAGTTGATAGCATCAGAACAATTATACTAGTAATAAGAGTTGGTTTAATACTTCCTTGCTCAGAAAGTAATGCCATTTGCTCTCCTGCACCGAAGAACCGATACCAAGAACCTCCAAAATAGATACAACCTAAATGCAAAGTTGCTACAACAGCACTTAATATACCTGCAATTATTAGAAAAACATTCATAGAGCGATAAAACCTACGTGAGACATAACGAACCTGTAAATTAGCTGGTTTATTTATATTGATAAACAAACCATAGCCTGGGTTCTATCTGGGTACAATCGATTATTGAATGTTTACGCGTGATATCAAAGCTCGCATTAAACTAGACAGCCACTCCAATTGTAAATTAATCTGGCTAATGGTGAGTTTACGCAGTCTCACATATTTCCTGAGGTCGCAGGGCGATTAAGAGATATGTTTGTAACAACTGGGGAAAATATAGCTATATTAACCGATGGGGAAGATTCAAAGCTTATGTTGGTGATACCGAATTAATTTACATGAAATAACCAACAATAAAGATAATGGCCAAAGGAAAACCTCATAATACCATCATCAAATCATTGACGTTTAAGTGGACACGAATACTATTTAGGTGCTGGAAAACACATACGCCCTACGATGAATCAACTTACTTAACTGCATTGAAAAGTAAGGGATCACCGCTGTTAAAAGTTGTTATATTTTTTCAACTGCATCCATATTTGAAATAATTAGCTTGTATCCAATTTCTAATGTAGATGAACTTGCCCTATCAGCTCCCTCATCTACATCGTGGAATTCAGAAGTGACATTCCATTCATTTAAAATACGGCAGTTACTATGCCACTTACTCTCTGAAAAAATCACATCACTTAGAGAAATGCCTTTTTGGTTCATAGTAATATCTATTACTTTCCCGTTGCTTTCGATCCAATAATGTGAAAAGCCATTAGGTTCTCCATTAACTATTTTGAAACTATGAAGAGGAAATTTTCTTATAAGAAAACGAGATAATAAATGGCTAGTCATAACACAGCACGCTTGAGGAAAGCGTTTAAACTTTCTAAACTCATGTCCTAATCTTTGTAGTTCAATATCTTGGACTGTATTTTTAAAGTCATGAACAGCTAACGTAATTTCATTTATATCCATAAATACAACTCTACAATTAAAGAAACATAACGCCCGCTTAAGCGGAAAAGTATAGCTGGCTAAAATGTTGAACGGAGTGAAAATAGCCAGCTGTATTTTTTCCGTTTGAAGCGCTTGTTATGTGTAAATTTTTAACTGAACTTTGCCGTTTATAACTTCTAAGTTACCAAACTCACCAACAACCTTAAAGCCTTGATTTGTTTTAATTAACGAATCTATATTGCCATAATCAAATGAACCATTTATATCTTTGTTTGGTTTAACACTACTTTTTTCAGCAAGCCCTGAATATGAAGTGAAATCCGTAAATTGAATTTCACATATACGGTAGCAAGTATATTCATCAGGTTTTGGATTTAGATAATGAGGTGAGTCAGGCCAAATGCTAGCCTCAATTTTGAATGTGATTTCAGTTGCATTTGAACTCCAACCGAGAACAAACGAGTCATTGAAATCTATACCTTTGAAAATATCCATATACTCGACGATATCCGTTTACACATAACGCTTTGCTAAGGGGCAATTGACTGTTGGCTAAATTTGCGCGAAGCGCCAAGCCAACTGTTAATTGTCCCAGTGAGTTTACGAACGAACTTGAGCAACTTGTTATGTAACACTTACCCAGAACCTTTCATTATGTTTTTATTTAGTTGCTCAAACTCTTTCATTAATTTGTCGCACTCTGCTTTTTTAGCTTGGCAGAGTGCTGACATTTGAATATAGATGGCTTGGTTTTTCTCAAGGACTTTACGTTTTATCGCTGCTGGGTGAGCTGCGTGAGACTCCGGAGTAAACGACCATAAAACCAAGTTAGACTCTTCTTTATCTTCGATAATAGTCCAACCTCCTTGGACGCTTAGATTTGTACCGTCTTTATTTTTCAATGCTTGAAGGGCTAGGTCGACGGTTTTATATCCAATAGAACTATTTTCATTTGCAGATGATGGGAAGGCTAATAGTGCGCCTAAGAATATTATAGGTATAATTTTCACCAAACTCTCCGTGTTACATAACGCCTCAATAATAAGTGAGCCAAATGTGGCGGGCGATTTGCTCCGCAAATGGCATGACATGTTTAGCGAATCTTAATTTATTGACTTGTTAGCTTTCGTATCGCCTGATGAACATAACTAATTCATGTTTAATATCAGCAGAATTACCGTAAACCCCAGTATTTGCATCGTCGAGTTCATCCCAAAAGCAGAACATATAACCTTCTGCTTCTTCATGTGGTATTTGATCAGCCAGCGCCATGTAGTAAATTTTTTGTGCCACTTGTTCATGTGAAGTCAAACTCTGTTCAATGCCAATACGAAACAAATGAAAAGCTTTCTGAGCCACGATAGATTTCGATTCGGAATCACCAAAAGCTTGCAGCGAAATCACTGCATCATTTATATGTTTGGCTGTCGATACGTCAAACAATCTATCATCAGGCACTGCAAACTCGATGATCAATTCATCAGCCCAACTTACAACCTGTGCCAAACTCATAGCACCACATTCGAGCGCTAATATCATTGCATTTATTTCGACTATATTCATAGGAAGCTAACAACTTTGTATCCGACATTTGTCGCTTTATAAACCGACAAATGTCCAAATATTACAAAGGTTCTAATTTAACCAGCTAATAAGGACTTGTAAACAACTAGTTAGCCGATATTTAAGTTTCCTTGATGTAGAAATACCCCAAAATGGTAGAGATCAGTAATATCGGACAAAAAAGTAATGAGCCATAAAATAGGTGTAAGCGATATTATTAATAAGATAACTTGAATTTTTCTCTAAGCTTTTGCCTTTAACCTAAAACAAAAAAGCCGCTGTTCATTGCAAACAGCGGCTTTCGTCTTAAGATTTACAAGCTTAAAGCTTGCTTAACTTAAACTTAAACTTGATTTTTATTGTTTACCAATCACTTCAAGTCCACCCATGTATGGGCGTAATACTTCTGGTACTACTACTGTGCCATCGGCTTGTTGGTAGTTTTCTAGTATGGCTACTAGTGTACGGCCAACGGCTAAGCCTGAACCATTTAGTGTATGTAGTAACTCTGGCTTTTTAACACCTTCACGACGAAAACGTGCTTGCATTCTACGCGCCTGAAAATCAGCCATGTTTGAACAAGACGAAATTTCACGGTATGTGTCTTGTGCAGGTAACCATACTTCTAAATCATATGTTTTAGCTGAGCCAAAGCCCATGTCGCCCATACATAAAATTACTTTACGGTATGGTAGGTCTAGCGCTTGTAGTATTTGCTCTGCGTGACCAGTTAACTCTTCAAGCGTTGCCATTGAGTCTTCTGGTTTTACAAGTTGCACTAGTTCAACTTTATCAAATTGGTGCTGACGAATTAGGCCACGTGTATCGCGACCATAGCTGCCAGCTTCACTTCTAAAACATGGCGTGTGGGCAACTAAACGTATTGGTAAAGCGCTTTCGTCGTAAATTTCCTCACGTGCGCTGTTTGTAAGCGGTACTTCAGCTGTAGGAATTAAGCTAAAGCCGGCTTGTTGTTCGCCATCGTCGTTCACAAGGCCTAATGTGTGGAATAAATCGCCCGCAAATTTAGGTAATTGGCTTGTGCCATAAAGGCTTGCGCTATTAACTAAGTACGGTACATACATTTCTGTATAGCCGTTTTTGTCTGCGTGCGTATCTAGCATAAATTGCGTTAAAGCACGGTGCATACGCGCTACTTGACCGCGCATTACTGTAAAGCGTGCGCCACTAATTTTAACGCCCATTTCAAAATCTAAGCCATTTAAGTCTTGGCCTACATCAACGTGATCTTTAACTTCAAAATCAAACTTTTTAGGTGTGCCCCACGTTAAAATTTCAACGTTGTCGTCTTCGTCTTTACCGGCAGGTACTGACTCGTCTGGCAAGTTTGGAATTGCTAAAGCAATGTCGTTAATTGCGGCTAATACTTCATCTTGCTCAGTTTTAGCGGCGTCTAGCTCACTGCCTAAGTTAGCTACTGCATCAAGTAGTGGCTGTGCGTCTTCGCCTTTTGCTTTGGCTTGACCAATTGCTTTTGCGCTTGCATTACGTTGACTTTGAAGTTCTTGCGTTTTTACTTGTAATGTTTTGCGTTTTTCTTCAAGTGCCGTTACCGTCGCTACATCGAGTTCGTAACCGCGAGCTGCTAAACGTGCTGCAGTTTGTTCGATGTCTTGACGTAAAAATTTAGAATCTAACATGTTAGTTTTTTAACCTTTTTGCATTACTAGCTGAAGGCCCAGCCAAGCCATAAAAATACACACCATCACGTTTAAGATGATATTGAGGGCCATTTTAATAAAGTGACCTTGTTGTAATAACAACAACGAGTCCATTGAGAATGTTGAAAAGGTGGTTAATGCACCTAAAAAGCCAATACCGATAAGGGTTTTAGCGGGGCTTGCGGTGATAATTTCTTTATCTATCAAACCGTACAAAATGCCCATTAACAATGAACCCAGAATATTAACCGTCAACGTGCCAAAAGGGAATCCCCTACCGAGGAGTTTTAGCATGCTTTCGCTAATAAAAAACCGTAAACACGCACCTGAGGCTCCGCCAAGGGCAATCATCATATAAAGTTTAATCATTTTCGTACCGTTTAAGTGGGCTTTGCGCATCGCGCTCTTTTAGGTAATCGAGTTTTTGTTTAATTTTTTGCTCAAGGCCGCGCTCGCTCGGTAAGTAATATTCTTTGCCGTCCATTTCTGGCGGTAAGTATTTTTCTCCTGCGGCAAATGCGCCTTCTTCGTTATGCGCATAACGGTACTCAGCGCCGTAGCCTAAGTCTTTCATTAAGTTGGTTGGCGCATTACGCAGGTGCTCTGGCACGGGGTAACTTGGTTCGTTTTGAGCATCTGCTTTGGCTTGATTAAACGCCATATACACCGCATTACTTTTAGGTGCGCTGGCTAAGTACAATGTAGCTTGTGCAATTGCACGTTCGCCCTCGCTTGGGCCTACTCGCTGAAATATATCCCATGCGTTTAAGGCCACTTCCATCGCACGCGGATCGGCGTTACCAATATCTTCTGTTGCAATGGCGAGTAAACGCCTCGCTACGTATAGAGGGTCGCCACCACCGGCTAAAATACGGCAATACCAATACAATGCACCATCGGGGGAACTACCACGTACTGATTTGTGAAAGGCTGATATTAAATCGTAAAACTCATCGCCGCCTTTATCGTATTTAGCCAAATGTGTAGGTAATACTTGGCTAAGTACGTGCTCGTCTACGTTGTATTGCCCGTTTTGCTCGATTGTTAAATCAACCGCTTGTTCAAGTAAATTAAGTACTTTACGCGCATCGCCGCCACTTGCTTGGCATAGTGCCTTTTTAGCGTTGTCGGCAATAACAATGCTTTTTTGGTTTAGTTGCTCATCTTGCAAAAGTGCGCGCTCTATTACTGTGTATAAGTCGGTGTCGGCAAGCGATTTCAAAACATACACGCGTGCTCGCGACAATATAGCGTTATTAAGGGCAAATGATGGGTTTTCGGTGGTTGCACCTACAAATATAAAGGTGCCGTCTTCTATGTGCGGTAAAAACGCATCTTGCTGGGATTTATTAAAGCGATGAACTTCGTCAACAAACATAAGGGTGCGTTGGCCACGGCTTTCTAGGTTGTCCCGCGCTTGCGTTACGCTGTCGCGTATATCTTTTACGCCTGCGGTTACCGCCGACATTTGAATTAATGAGGCATCAGCGTGGTTGGCAATTATTTGCGCAAGTGTTGTTTTACCTACACCCGGCGGGCCCCACAAAATTAAACTATGGCAGCGCCCCGCTACAATGGCTTGATGCAGTGGTTTATCACCGCTTAATAAGTGCTGCTGACCAATGTATTCATCAAGTGTTGTAGGGCGCATACGCGCGGCAAGTGGGCGTACATCGGGCCCAAAGTTAAAACCTAAATTACTCACCGTTACTCTGATCGTCTATTTCAACACCTTCAGGAGGCGTAAATTCAAAAGTGCTTTTATCAAGCGGCGTATTAACTTGTGCATTGTCAAACGTAAATGACGATAGCTGTCCTGAGTTGTCGGTAACTACTAATTTAGCAAGGCCTTGTTCGCTATCTGCAAACGCTATATCAAGTTGTTCTACTTGGCTTTCTACGCCTTTATTTGGCGTTACGCTAAAACCTGTATTTGTTGCAAGTACACTGTATTTTTCCCACTGTGCTGGGTCTTTTGACGTAAGTAGCACAAATGGTGTTGAATCAATTAGGCTGCTGGTTTTCATAATCGTTACTTGCTCAGCAAAGCTGTCGAAGTAATATGTTTTATCACCGTTTGATACAAATAACGTATCGTCTGGGTTTGTTTGCTGCCAGCGAATCATCATAGGCTGTTGAAGGGCTATTGTGCCCTCGCCTTGCATAACTGCTTGGCCTTCTTTGTCTGTTACTTTTTGTGCAAACTGCGCTTTGAAACTTTTTAAAGTGGCAAGTCTGTCTTGTAATGCTTGGCTGTCGTCAGCAAAGCTTGGTGCGGCAAATACGCTGCCTAACACTAATAATAAGGCGTTAAATTTTTTCATTAATTTGCTCCATTAGGTACTAATACATCGCGAGCGCCGTTATGGCCTGGTGAACTCACGATACCCGATGTTTCCATTTGCTCTACTAAACGTGCTGCGCGGTTATAGCCAACACGTAATTTACGTTGCACTGACGATACCGATACTTTGCCAGTTTCTATTACAAACGACACAGCTTCGTCGTATAACGGATCGTTTTCTTCGTCTGCATTTTCGCTTGCTTCGCCTGGCAATAAAATATCTTCGCTGGCATCGCCATTTAATATTTCATCAATATAATTTGGTTTAGCACGTGCTTTCCAATCGTTTACTACAGCGTGTACTTCATGGTCGTCTACAAACGCACCGTGTACACGCTCTGGTACACTAGTACCTGGCGGTAAATAAAGCATGTCGCCCATACCCAGTAGATTTTCAGCGCCTTGTTGGTCAAGTATTGTGCGCGAATCTATTTTGCTTGATACCTGAAACGCCATACGCGTTGGTATATTTGCTTTAATTAAACCTGTAATTACATCAACCGATGGGCGCTGCGTAGCAAGCACTAAGTGAATACCTGCCGCACGTGCTTTTTGGGCAATACGTGCAATTAGCTCTTCTACTTTTTTACCTACAATCATCATCATGTCGGCAAATTCGTCTATTACTACAACAATACTTGGTAATTTACCTAGCTCATCTGGGCCTTCTTTCATGCCATCGGTGTCTTTAAATAATGGGTCTAGAATCGGGTAACCCGCTTCATTGGCATCAAGCACTTTTTGGTTGTAACCTTTTAAGTTACGCACACCCAAAGCTGACATTAATTTATAACGACGTTCCATTTCGCCTACACACCAACGCAGTGCGTTGGCGGCTTCTTTCATGTCGGTCACTACTTCACACAGTAAATGCGGAATGCCTTCGTATACTGAAAGCTCAAGCATTTTAGGGTCAATCATGATCATACGTACATCATCAGGACCCGATTTGTACAGCAAGCTTACTATCATGACATTAACGCCCACTGATTTACCTGAACCGGTTGTACCGGCTACCAATAAGTGTGGCATTTTACCTAAATCAGCACATACCGGCTGACCAGCAATATCTTTACCTAGCACCATGGTAAGCGGGGATGGATTTTGCTCAAATTTAGGCGCGTTTATTACTTCTGACAAACGTACTATTTCGCGGTGTTTATTAGGAAGCTCAATACCTACATATGTTTTACCCGGAATAACTTCTACAACACGTACACTAATTGCCGAAAGCGAACGGGCTAAATCTTTTGCTAAACCTGTAATTTTAGATACTTTTATACCCGGTGCTAAATCGAGTTCAAAACGCGTAACAACAGGGCCTGGGTACACTGCTACAACCTTTGCCTGTACGTTAAAGTCGAGTAGTTTTGTCTCTACTAAGCGCGATACTGTATCGAGCTCTTCTTGCGAAATTGGGTTTTTGGCTTTATCTGGTCTGTCGAGTAAATCAAGCGACGGTAACGGCCCCGGAGGTGGCTCTTGTGTTAATAATTGCTCAAATTTTTCTTTAGCCGTTGGCGGCGGTTGATATGCAGGTTTTGGTTTAGGCATTGGCCTAGCTGGCGATACAACCGTAGTCACTGGTTTTTCAGGCTCTATTACGGGGCTTTGGTCCAGCGCATTTAATGCAGCTTCTGTATCCATTGGCTCGTCGTCTATGGCGCTAAAGCCAATTTCTTGATCGAGTATGTCGTCAAGTTCATCAAACGGCATAAAGTCGTCACTAATTTGTGGCTCGCTAAATGGTGTTTGTGGTTTATTAATTGCTTTTTGTTTATCTACTTTTTTAGATGATGTAGGCAGCTCTATTTGCTCTTTTATATCGTCTTCAAAATGGGCGTCTTCTTCATCGTGATTATTTACTTTGCCCGCAGCATGCTCTCGGTGCATCCAGCCTTTTGCGTACGATACAATAAAGCGGTAAAACCTAACCATTAAATCGCCAAGGTAATCTACAAAATCAACCCACGATACACCCGTTAATAAGGTAAGCCCTGCAAAAAAGAAACACAGTAATAATATAGACGTGCCGGTAAAGTTGAATGCAGGCATCATGGCTGATGCAATAACATCGCCCACTACCCCACCAGATGAAAAATTATAAATATCGTCAAAATTAATACTACTAATAGCGGTAGCTGAGGTAATAAATAAAGCAAAACCAATAACACGCAGCGCTAAAGTGGTGTAATCAAGCTGTAAAATGCGGTGAGGTTGTTTAAATAACAAATAGCCAAATAGCTGAATGGCCGCAGGCACTAAGTAAGCCAACCAACCAAAGGTGAGTAATAAAATGTCGGCGATCCATGCACCGGCAGCTCCTGTAATGTTGCTTACTTCGCTAAAACTAGTTTGCGACCATGCAGCATCTGCTGGATCAAAGCTGATCAAGGCACATAAAATAAATATTGCCGTAAAGGTGCTGATAATCAGCCCTGTTTCTAATAGTCTTTGCACACCGTTTAGGCGCATAGTTCCCTATTCCTCTTTATTATTCTATTTTTATTCACACTTACTTAGCAATGAAATACCTTAGCAGGAAATGCAATTTGTTGCACTTTATCTTAACCTTGATGGCCTGATTATGAACAAGTTTTTATAATTTGAGCTTATATAAGCAAATGACGCAGTTAATATAAATAACCTCAAGTAATATAAGGACGAATAATTACGCCTTCTTCACCTTTTACTTCTTCCATTACTACATAAGTTCGGCTTTCACTAACATTAGGCAATTTTAATAATATGTCGCCTAATACGCCACGGTATTCTGACATATCATTTACGCGCGTTTTAAGTAAAAAATCAAAATTACCCGATACCAAGTGACATTCTATAATTTCTTCATGCTTTTTAACGGCCGCACTAAACTCATCAAATACGTCGGGAGAGGTTTTAGTAATTGTTACTTCTACATACACCGATAAACCTTGTCCAAGCTTAGCTGGATCGACCACTGCTTTATAACCAAGTATATAGCCTTCTCGTTCTAGCTTTTTCACTCGCTCCAGACAGGGCGTGGCGCTTAGGCCAACTCGTCTGGCCAGTTCAACATTTGAAAGGCGTCCATCGTGTTGTAATTCCATTAAAATTTTACGGTCAATTCTATCTAACAATTGATGCATAGTACCAACTAGTTTTTTATACTGTTTATTTTTATTATATAGATGATAACACTAGATTTGACTTTAAAAAAGGTGAGACACACGGGCTTATGATGAATATAATAGTGGAAAATGTTAATCCGTTCTTAATAAGGCAAATGATATGATTATTGGTGTTCCTAAAGAAATTAAAAACCATGAATACCGTGTAGGTATGGTTCCTGCAAGTGTTCGTGAATTAGTAAACCACGGTCACCAAGTGATTGTAGAAACTGATGCAGGCATGGGTATTGGTTTTACTAACGAAGATTACACGCTAGCGGGTGCTGAAATTTTAGCAACTGCTGCTGACGTTTTCGCTAAAGCAGACATGATTGTAAAAGTAAAAGAGCCACAAGCTGTTGAGCGTGCAATGCTACGTGAAGACCAAATTCTTTTCACTTACTTACACCTTGCACCTGATCTTCCACAAACTGAAGACCTTGTAAAAAGCAAAGCTATTTGTATTGCATACGAAACTGTAACTGACTCTCGCGGTGGTTTACCGCTTCTAGCTCCTATGAGCGAAGTTGCTGGTCGTATGTCTATTCAAGCTGGTGCACAAGCGCTTGAAAAATCTAACCACGGTCGTGGCATGCTACTAGGTGGCGTACCAGGCGTTGAAGCTGCTAAAGTTGTTGTTATTGGCGGCGGCATGGTTGGTCGTAGCGCAGCTCAAATGGCTGTTGGCCTTGGTGCTGAAGTTGTAGTGCTTGATCGTAACATCGACGTATTACGTGCACTAGATGCGCAATTTGGTAATAAAGTAAAAGCTATTTACTCAACTGCTGATGCACTAGAAAAACACGTACTAGAAGCTGACTTAGTAATTGGTGGCGTACTAATCCCAGGTGCAGCTGCACCTAAATTAGTAACTGCTGCGCACATTAAAGCAATGAAACCTGGTTCTGCAATTGTTGACGTTGCAATCGACCAAGGTGGCTGTATTGCTACTTCTAAAGCAACGACGCATGCTGATCCTACTTTCATCGTTGATGAAGTTGTTCACTACTGTGTTGCTAACATGCCAGGTGCTGTTCCACGCACATCTACGTTTGCACTTAACAATGCAACATTGCCTTTCATCATTAACCTTGCAAACAAAGGTTATAAAAAGGCATTACTAGATGACGCTCACTTCTTAAAAGGCTTAAACGTAATTAAAGGCCAAGTAACTTACAAAGAAGTAGCTGAAGCGTTCAACATGGAATATGTTGACCCACGCACAGCGGTAGAAAACGCATAATTTAGCGTTTTGTAGTTAGGCTATTATTTAGTAATGTAGCGACCTAACTACAACCCATAAAAAAAGCAGCTAATTAGCTGCTTTTTTTTATATTTAAATTTCAGATTTATATAAACTGGTTTAAATAAAATAGTTTAGATAAAACGCTTAATTATAAAATCTACTTTTACGCGCTTAGCTTGGCCAAGTAGCTTTTTAACTGGCTGCGGATAATCATCCATCGTCTCTAAATCATCTGGGCCTGTTAAACGTCGGCAGTGTTGTAAAATTTCCTGCTTTTCGTTATCAATAGCATCCATAATTGTTTGCTCTGGATCTTCTATTAAAATACCGTTTTCGATATCAAGACCCCATGCACGCGGATTTAAGTTATGCCCGCTCAGTAAATGTTTTGTTCTATCTGAACAAATACCTTTTAAATGAAACGAATTACTTTCATCTTTCCACAGATACACATTTAAATTACCGTTATCGATGTGGCGTTTTTGCGTTTTTACAAACTTATGCAAAATAGTTTCGTACAAATAAGGTAATGCCCCTATTTTACTAAACGGCTCGCTTGGCGGTAAATAAAAGTCATTTGCTGTTTTATCCCCTACTACAATAGTCACTTGCTTACCTTGCTTTAATAATCGGCGCAGTGATCGCATAAGCGGTGCCGGAAAATTAAAGTATGGCGTATACAACACAAGCTCTTGTTCTGTGGTATCAAATAACGCTTTTATTAGTCTGTTCAGTTCGTTGTTACGACGCCCGAGCCCTAAAAACAAGCGAATACCTAATGCTTTGGTATTTAGCTGCTCTGCTGCGTTATAACTTGCGACTTTTAAATCACGCATTAATTGCTTTTGATCTAGCTTAAAGTCGTGCAAACGCTTAAGCGGTCGAGTGTCTATGCGCGGTACAGCAACTGAACTAAGCAGCTTAGTCTCAATAAAATCAACCACCGAGTCACACAGCTCGCTCTGCGTTATTAAAAAGTAGCGATCGAGTCTGTAGCGCTCGCTGTATTGCAAGTACACATTATTTAAGCTTGCGCCGCTGTAAAGTAAGGTGTCGTCAATTACAAAACCTTTTAAATGCAATACGCCAAATAACTCTTTAGCTTTTACAGGTACGCCATATACTTGTACGTTCGATTTAAACTTTTCTAAATCGTCACAGTATAAACTTGCGTTGCCGTCTGACTTATCAGCGCCAATTAAACCACGTTGCGCACGATGAAAATCCACCAGCACTTTTACTTCAAGTGCGGGGTTTGCCAATGACACACGATGCAGCGCTTCTAAAATTTCGCGACCTGCTTCGTCATCTTGTAAATACAACGCCGTAATATAAATTCGTTTTTTTGCGTTAGCTATCAAACGTAGCAATTGCGTTCGGTAATCTTGCGCATTGGTTAAGACGTTAACGTCTTTTGAAGTCAACCCGAATGCGGGTTTTTCCTGCCAAAATAACATAGTTGCCTATTTGCTTAGGTCACATAATCTATCAGTGACAAATAAAATTAGGTAAAACATAACAAAAAAAATCAAAGGGGTCATGAATTAACGCTGTTTTATTGCCTGTTAGTCTATTTATTGAGCTACTTTGGCATATTAGCTGTAAAAGCATAGAGCTCTAGTACACAATACTGCACAGCTTTTCGATTTGAGAAAAAAAATAATCGCGGATTTTGTTTACATCTGCCTTGTTTTTCTTAGAATCAAGCGCATTAATGAGCATATTGAACACAGTATTAAACGTTTAGGAAAAATAATGACTGAAGCAAAACATTGTAAGCTACTAATTTTAGGCTCTGGCCCAGCTGGTTATACTGCCGCAGTATATGCAGCACGTGCAAATTTAAACCCTGTTTTAATTACAGGCATTCAACAAGGTGGCCAATTAACAACCACCACTGAAGTTGAAAACTGGCCTGGTGATGCACACGGTTTAACAGGTCCTGCGTTAATGGATCGTATGAAAGAGCACGCTGAGCGCTTTGAAACTGAAATCATATTCGATCACATCAATAAAGTAGATGTATCTAAGCGCCCTTTCACACTAACTGGTGACCAAGGTACTTACACATGTGATGCGTTAATTATTGCGACAGGTGCTTCTGCTAAATACTTAGGCCTAGAGTCTGAAACTAATTTCCAAGGCCGTGGTGTTTCGGCGTGTGCTACCTGTGACGGCTTTTTCTATAAAGGTCAAAAAGTAGCGGTTGTTGGTGGTGGTAATACAGCGGTTGAAGAAGCGCTTTACTTATCTAACATTGCTGACGAAGTACATGTTATTCATCGTCGTGACAGTTTCCGCAGTGAAAAGATACTTGCTGACCGCCTTGCTGAAAAAGCAGCAAACGGTAACGTTGTAATGCATTACAACCGTACGCTTGACGAAGTATTAGGCGATCAAATGGGCGTAACCGGTGTGCGCATTAAAGATGCACACTCTGATGCAACTGAAGAACTTGATTTAGCCGGTGTATTTATTGCTATCGGTCACAAGCCAAATACAGATATGTTTGTTGGTCAACTAGAAATGAAAGATGGCTACTTAGTTGTAGAGTCTGGTCTTCACGGTAACGCGACTCAAACAAGCGTAGAAGGCGTTTTTGCTGCAGGTGATGTGTCAGACCACATTTACCGTCAAGCAATCACATCTGCGGGTACAGGCTGTATGGCTGCCCTTGATGCAGAGCGTTTCTTAGATAATTTATAAGCAATTAAATAAATTATAATAGGGCTGATTATTCAGCCCTTTTTTTATGTCTAAAATATAGTTACACTTTTACGATCAATTATAAAATAAGTACTGTATGAGAAATCAGCTATACCAATTAAGTGAAACCGATATAGCATTCCCCAATCCGGAATACGCATTAGAATCCCCTGATGGCTTGTTAGCAATTGGCGGAGATTTGAGCTTACCTCGCCTAAGTAATGCCTACAAAAGCGGAATATTCCCTTGGTTTAGCGAAGATGAGCCTATTATGTGGTGGTCGCCTAGCGAGCGAGGCATTTTTGAGCTTAATGATTTTCATATAAGTAAGAGCCTGCGTAAGCATTTAAAAAAGCACCCTGTAAGAGTAACCATTAATAATGCCTTCGAAGAGGTGATAGAAGCCTGTCGCGATCAACGCCTTGATACCGATGGCACCTGGATCACCTCTGACATGCTCGACGCTTACGTTAATGCACACAATGCTGGCATTGCACATAGTTTAGAGGTGTGGAGTAACGGGGAGCTTGCAGGTGGCTTATACGGCATTATGCAAAATGGTGTTTTTTGTGGTGAGTCGATGTTTCATTATCAAACAAATTGCTCCAAGCTTGCTATGTGGGCACTTGTAAATTGGCTTAAGCGCCATAATGCGCACTTTATTGATTGCCAGTTAGAAAACCCTTATTTAATGACCCTGGGTGCACAAGTAATCCCCCGTTCCACATTTTTGACTAAACTAAAAGCTGCACATAACTATACTGTTAACCCTATTATGTGGGAGCCACAAGAACTTGACGCAATCTATGAATGAACAACTTCCTGCACGTGTTGGTTTAACCCAAGAGTTTGACTGTAGCTATTTACCCAACAGACAAGAACAACTTTTAGTTATTCTTGATCCCAGTTGCTACAGCACCGACAAATTTGAGTCTTTATTAGGTTTAGGATTTCGTCGCAGTGGTAACCAAATATACCGTCCGCACTGTCCAATATGCAGCGCATGTAGTTCTGTGCGTGTATTAGCACAAGACTTTATGCCCTCAAAATCGCAAAAACGTAAACTAAACAAAGCAAAAACACAGTTTGAGGTAAAATATTCAACGCAAGAGCGACCTGAGTACTATCCGCTTTATAGCAAGTACATAACGATGCGTCATCAGGATGGAAGTATGTATCCTCCTGAAAAAGAACAGTTTCAAAGTTTTTTGCTTTGCAGTTGGCTTAAGATCACATTTATTGAACTGTGGCACCAAGATACTTTAGTCGCAGTTGCTGTAACCGATTGTATGAATAGCGCTATTTCTGCAATTTACACCTTTTTTGACCCCGACTTTGAACACTATAGTTTAGGCTCTGTGATGATATTAGAGCAGCTAAAGTTTGCTAAAGAACAAAATAAACAATACGTGTACTTGGGCTATCAAATTGATGAATGCGACAAAATGAAGTACAAAACTCAGTTTTTACCTGCTCAAAAACAGCTCAATGATGAGTGGGTGGCTATTTAATTTGCAAATATAGCCCCTGCGCCTTTACTTATTGGTGTATTTTGGGCAAAATCTGCAGCGTTTAACTATTAAAGAGGTGTTACGCTAAACATGGCGAAAGAAGACGTAATCGAAATGCAAGGGACTGTCCTTGATACTTTACCAAATACAATGTTCCGAGTTGAGCTAGAAAATGGTCACGTAGTTGTGGCTCATATTTCAGGCAAAATGCGCAAAAACTATATCCGTATTTTAACCGGCGATAAAGTAACGGTAGAAATGACTCCTTACGATTTATCAAAGGGTCGTATCGTATTCCGTGCTCGCTAAGTAAGTGCGTAAACGAGATTTAGTTTTTGGCTAGTATTTAACTAGCTTTAAGCGTTTATTAAATGTAATTGATAGACATTGACTAGCAATTACATTTAATAAACAAAAAGCCCAGTTTTCACTGGGTTTTTTGTTGCCTATAAAAAGGGCAAAAAAATGGCCCGCTATTATGTAGCGGGCCATTTTATTTAACTAAATTATTTAATTAACGTTTAAGCTGGTGTTAAATTACTCTCGTAATCAAAGCGAATCTTCTTATCTTTAACCGATACTTTAACCGTACCGCCATCAACAAGTTCACCAAATAATATTTCGTTCGCTAATTGCTTTTTAAGCTCTTCTTGAATAACACGTGCCATTGGACGTGCACCCATCGCTTTATCGTAGCCTTTATCTGCTAACCACTCACGTGCTTTGGACGTAAGCTCAAGGTTAACCGATTTTTTATCAAGCTGCGCTTGCAGTTCCACAATAAATTTATCAACCACCAGTAAAATAACTTCACGTTCAAGGTGATTAAACCAAATGATGTTATCTAAACGGTTTCTAAATTCAGGCGAGAATACTTTATTAATTTCGCCCATTGCATCATGTGTATGGTCTTGCTCTGTAAAACCAATCGACTTACGTGTAGTTTCTTGTACGCCCGCATTGGTAGTCATTACAACCACTACATTTCTAAAATCAGCTTTACGACCATTATTATCGGTTAACGTACCGTGATCCATAACCTGTAGCAAAATGTTGTAAATGTCAGGATGCGCTTTCTCAATCTCATCTAAAAGTACAACCGCATGTGGGTTTTTAATAACGGCTTCTGTTAATAAACCGCCTTGCTCAAAACCAACATACCCTGGTGGTGCACCAATTAGTCGGCTGATTGCGTGGCGCTCTACATACTCAGACATATCAAAACGAATAAACTCAACACCCATACATTTAGCAAGTTGCTTAGTTACTTCTGTTTTACCAACACCTGTTGGGCCTGCAAACAAGAACGAACCCACTGGTTTTTCTTCGCTTGATAAACCTGAGCGAGATAAACGAATAGCCGATGTAAGCGCATCAATAGATTGATCTTGTCCAAACACCAGCATTTTAAGGTTACGGTCTAGATTTTTAAGCGTCTCTTTATCTGTTGAAGACACATTTTGTGGTGGAATACGTGCCATCTTCGATATTATTAGCTCTATATCAGCCACACCAATGGTTTTTTTACGTTTAGAACTAGGCTGTAAACGTTGGTTAGCGCCCGCTTCATCAATTACATCAATTGCTTTATCTGGCAAGTGGCGCTCATTGATGTATTTAGCACTAAGTTCAGCAGCTGCTTTTAATGCTTTTTGAGTGTAGCGAATACCATGGTGCTCTTCGTAACGCTCTTTTAATCCATTTAAAATTTTAGTGGTATCAGCAACACTTGGTTCAAGTACATCAATTTTTTGAAAACGGCGTACTAATGCACGGTCTTTCTCAAAAATATTTTTATACTCATTGTAAGTGGTTGAACCCATACAGCGTAACTTACCACTTGAAAGAAGTGGTTTAAGTAAGTTTGAAGCGTCCATAACGCCACCAGACGCTGCGCCAGCACCTATTATGGTATGTATTTCATCAATAAATAAAATAGACCCAGGTTGTGCCTGAAGCTCTTTTAATAAGCTTTTAAAGCGTTTTTCAAAATCGCCACGGTATTTAGTACCTGCAAGCAATGCCCCCATATCTAGTGAGTACACAACTGCATCTGCAATTACTTCTGGTACTTGCTCGTTCACAATACGGTACGCTAAACCTTCAGCAATGGCTGTTTTACCAACGCCCGCTTCACCAACAAGTAATGGGTTATTCTTTTTACGACGACACAATACTTGTACCGTGCGCTCTACTTCGCTGTCGCGCCCAATCAATGGGTCAATATTACCTTCACGAGCCTGAGCGTTTAAGTTAGTTGTAAAGCTGTCTAGCTTACTTGCTTCTTCGTTTTGAACTTCTTGCACTTCTTCATGTATATCATCGCTGTCGTCGCCTAGTTCATCATCAGCTTTTGAAATGCCGTGCGAAATAAAGTTAACAATATCTAAGCGCGATACATCATGCTTTTTAAGTAAATAAACAGCTTGGCTCTCTTGCTCTGAAAAAATAGCAACCAGTACATTGACACCCGTCACTTCGTTTTTTCCTGACGATTGCACATGAAACACAGCACGTTGTAATACACGCTGAAAACCAAGCGTTGGCTGAGTTTCACGCTCTTCTTCTAAATCTGGGATGACAGGTGTTGTTTCGTCAATAAATTCTAATAATTCGGTTTTTAAGCCTGAAAGATTAACACCACACGCGTTTAAGGCTTCTCCTGCAGAAGGATTATCTAATAGCGCAAGTAAAAGGTGCTCTACGGTCATAAACTCATGACGGCGAGTGCGCGCTTCACGAAACGCGGCATTTAAAGTGAGTTCTAAGTCTTTGTTTAGCATTGGCAACCCCTTACTGAGATAATAATTTATACCACAACAATCGGATGTTTGATCACCCTAATTGGTATTTATACCAATTGTATTAAATTGGTATTATTCCTGCTCACAACTACAAAGCAGTGGATGCTCGTTATCCCGTGAGTAACGGTTAACTTGTTCAACTTTGGTGTGGGCGACATCGGCGCTATAAACACCGCAAATACCCTTACCTTTTTCATGAACCTGAAGCATCACATCGGTTGCTCTATCGCTATCCATATTAAAAAACGTCGTTAAAACTTCAATTACGAAGTCCATCGGCGTGTAGTCGTCGTTATTTAAAACAACTTTATATTTTCGCGGCGGCTGTAGCTTTTGCTTTTCACTGTCGCGAACTGTGTCGATAACACCTGAATCTTTCATACCACTCATAATTAAATATAGTCTTGTCTTTGTAACTCAAGCAAACTTGAATAAAAAATAAATAAAATGTTAAAAAAATAACTCAAAACACTTGACTGGTTGGCTAAATAAACTACAGTCAAACGTAGATTGATTAAACCTTAGTCAGTCTAGCAAATAATACAATTTAGAATAACTAAATTAGTCAACTTATTGAAGGATGTAGAAGTATGGCTTGTGGTAAAGTTAAATGGTTCAACAACGCCAAAGGTTTTGGTTTCATCGTAGAAGACGGCTGCGAGAATGATATCTTCGCTCATTACTCAACAATTGTAATGGACGGCTATAAAACGCTTAAAGCTGGTCAAGATGTAACATTCGAATTAGAACAAGGGCCTAAAGGCCTACACGCTAAAAATATTGCCCCAGATGGTGACATTATTGAGTGACGATTGTTTTTTTCGACTAAAGCGAGCGACCTTTTAAGATCCTCGCTTAATTCCTTAAGCATACTAACTTATCTCTTCTCTTCTATTTATTGCCTCTTTTCATCCAAATTCAACCCTTTTCCTTGAATTTATTTTATATACCCCAATGTTCTAAGAGTTGATTGTTTAACTGCTTATTGGGCATGCTCAAACTCTAGCCCTTTTTATTTAAGCTTGTTACACTCTTGGTGCTAAAAATTGCGTATTAACGCAGCAACTAATCCAATTGTCGCCTATTTTATATGTACTAGGCTAAAGGCTGATTTATTTTTGTTAATTTTTTAGCTATAAATACAATTCCAGTTCGTCAGGTGTGACTATTCTGCTTTTATAAAAGAGCAACGCTGAGTACCAACACCTAACAAACTATTCATTACGAGCGTATGTATTCATTAACTTGTTTAGTAATATGTACTCACTCATTAGTAATGATTTTCTTTGCATTGTTGAATAAGACCTTATCGGTCTACTATCTAGGAATGATGATGACATCAAAAATTATCTATACAAAAACGGACGAAGCTCCGGCACTAGCAACTTACTCGTTGCTACCGATCATCCAAGCATATACAAATGCGGCCGGTGTTGAAGTTGAAACTCGCGATATCTCATTAGCAGGTCGTGTAATTGCTAGCTTCCCTGATTATTTAACACAAGAACAACGCATTGGTGATGCACTTGCTGAACTTGGCGAGCTTGCTAAAACACCAGAAGCAAACATCATCAAATTACCAAACATCAGTGCATCTGTACCACAGCTTCGCGCTGTAATTAAAGAGCTTCAAGCAAAAGGTTACGCTCTTCCAGAATACCCTGTTGAACCTAAAAATGATGAAGAAAAAGCAATTCAAGCGGCTTACGACAAAATCAAAGGCAGTGCAGTAAACCCAGTACTACGTGAAGGTAACTCAGATCGTCGCGCACCAGGTTCTGTAAAAGAATATGCACGTAACAACCCGCATTCAATGGGTGCGTGGAGCAAAGATTCAGAGTCTTATGTTGCAAGCATGAGCGAAGGCGATTTCTTTGGTTCAGAACAGTCAATCACTGTTGATACGGCCACTGATGTACGTATTGAACATGTTGCAACTAACGGCGACGTTTCTGTACTTAAACAAAGCACGCCTCTTTTAGCTGGCGAAGTTATTGATGCATCAAGCATCAGCGCTTCTAAGCTTCAAGCTTTCTTAGCTGCTGAAATTGACGCTGCTAAAGAAAAAGGTGTTTTATTCTCGCTTCACATGAAAGCGACAATGATGAAAGTATCTGATCCAATTATCTTTGGTCACGCTGTAAAAGTATTCTACAAAGATGTATTTGCTAAACACGGTGAGCTTTTTGAAGAGCTAGGTGTTGATGTAAATAATGGTTTAGGCGATGTATATTCTAAAATTCAAACATTAGATGATGCTAAGCGCGAAGAAATTGAAGCAGACATTCAAGCTGTTTACGCTAACCGCCCTGCTATTGCTATGGTTGACTCTGATAAAGGTATTACAAACCTACACGTACCAAGTGACGTGATTATCGATGCGTCTATGCCTGCTGCAATCCGTTCAAGCGGTCAAATGTGGAATAACGATGGTAAATTACAAGACACAAGCTTTGTAATTCCAGATCGTTGTTACTCAGGTATTTACCAAGCAACTATTGATTTTTGTAAAGTAAATGGCGCGTTTGATCCAACAACTATGGGTAGCGTTCCAAACGTTGGCCTTATGGCTCAAAAAGCTGAAGAATACGGTTCACACGATAAAACGTTTGAAGCTAAAGCAGATGGTTCTATCCGTGTTGTTGATGCAAATGGCAATACATTACTTGAGCACAGTGTTGAGCAAGGCGATATTTGGCGCATGTGTCAGGTTAAAGACGCACCAATCCAAGATTGGGTTAAGCTTGCAGTAAATCGTGCACGCGCAACAGGCGTTCCTGCTATTTTCTGGTTAGATGAAAATCGTTCGCACGATGCTGAGCTAATCAAAAAAGTAAACAAATACCTACCAGATCACGATACAGCTGGCCTAGATATTCAAATTTTAGCACCGCTTGAAGCAACATTGTTCTCATTAGCGCGTATTAAAGAAGGTAAAGATACTATTTCTGTAACAGGTAACGTATTACGTGATTACCTTACAGATTTATTCCCAATTTTAGAGCTAGGTACGAGTGCTAAAATGCTTTCAATTGTTCCTCTTATGAACGGTGGCGGCTTATTTGAAACTGGCGCGGGTGGTTCTGCACCTAAGCATGTTCAACAATTCGAAAAAGAAAACCACTTACGTTGGGATTCTTTAGGTGAATTTTTAGCACTTGCTGCATCGCTTGAGCACCTAAGCGTAACTACGGGTAACAACAAAGCACAAGTACTTGCTGATACGCTAGATAAAGCGACAGGCACTTTCTTAGCAGAAAACAAGTCTCCTTCACGTAAAGTGAAAGAAATTGATAACCGTGGTTCTCATTTCTTCCTATCTTTATTCTGGGCACAAGAACTTGCTAAGCAAAATGATGACAGTGAACTTAAAGCACAGTTTACTCAAATTGCTAGCGACCTTGAGTCTAATAAAGAGCAAATCGTAAGTGAACTTAACGATGCGCAAGGTCCTGCAGTTGATTTAGGCGGTTACTTCCAGCCTAACGATGATGCAGCCTTTAAAGCGATGCGTCCAAGCACTACATTTAACGATATTCTTGCTAAATTAGTATAAATATTGGTTTAAATTTAAAAGCCGCTTACTTGTAAAAGTAAGCGGCTTTTTTGTAACCATAAAAGAAGACTGCAGTTGCAGCCTTTTCTTTTACCTAAATAAAAATAGTAGGCAATACTATTTTGTATAGGCGCGTGGCATTTTTGAATCAGTTGTATAACGGTCACGCAGTTTATCTTGGCGAGATTGTGTAGATACCTCAACGCCATTTATAAACATTTTGCTCACGTGGCTGCTTAGTTCAAACGGGTCATTACTCCACATTACTACATCAGCGGCTTTACCTACTTCAAGACTACCGGCATTGATACCAAATACATCTGCAACGTTTGATGTAACCGCTTTTAACGCACCTTCTTGGCTCATACCATACGATACTGCATTACCAGCATCAAAACGCAGCTGATAGATATTGTGGCTTGCATCGCCACCTACCGTTAATAATACTTTAACCCCTGCTTTTTCAAGCACACCTGCATTATCTAAACTCGCATGAAGCGAATCAAAACTTGCTGGTAAGCTATCCATTGCACTAACGATCACTGGGATATTTGCTTTAGCAACTCGCTCTTTTACTACAACAGCGTCTTGTGCGCCATTAAGTACCAAGTTAATACCAAATTGCTCTTTTACTTTAATAAGCTCAATAATATCTGCCGCACGTGATACGCCAACCACTAATGGCATTTCGCCACTGAGTATTTTTGCCATTACTTTGTCTTCAGTACTTGGCTTGTCGTCATCTTTTTTAGCTTTTTTACCGGCTTTAGTTTTGTGCTCATCAAGCTTATTAATAAGTGTTTGCAAAGTAAAAGCACGAGAACCTTTACTACGCTCACCTAAGTAAACAATTAAAGCTGCTTGTTTTTGCATGTCGCTATCAAAACTACCACTTAAATCAACAACACTCGCTAGGCCCGAAAAGATGCTATCACCACCATGAGGGGTAATTACATCGCGTGTTACACCGCCTTTACGAGCATAAGGAACTAGGCTTGAATGTGCGTTGTAAGCAAGGCTTACGTCAAAATCAATACCTGCTTTTTCTTCGCCTGCATCGCGAGAGCCTGCAACTGCACTTACTTCAACTAAACCAAGTTGATTAATACTTGCAATAAAGCCTGGGGTTACAATTTGGCCCTTTGCATCAATAATTTCATCTACTTTAATTTCAGTTGGGTTAATCGCTGTAATTTTGCCATCTGTCATTACAATGCTTGCCGCTTCTAATACACCTTGATCAGATGACGTATGCAATGTTGCATTAATAATTGCTAGCGATTGTGCGCTTACAGCACCAGATGCTAATAATCCTGCAGCAACCAGAGAAAGCGAAAACGAACGTGATAAATTTTTCATTCTGGGTGCTCCTTATTGTTGACCTAACATAAAATCACTTGTTGCTTGATACGCGCTGTCGTTTCTATCGTAAACTTTTGCACCATCAACAAACACTTGTTCAGCTTTAGCATAAACACTAAATGGGCTTTGATTCCAAATAACCACATCGCCCTGCTTACCCGCTTCTAGTGAACCTGTTTTGTCATCAATACCTAACGATTTAGCAGCGTTAGCCGTGATCCATTTAATAGCGTGTTGCTCAGAAATATCAAAACCGTTTTCGTTAGCACGGTACATAACCTTGCCAGCTTCTTGGTTTAAGCGCTGAATAGTAGTATCTGAATCTGAGTGAACAACCGCACACGAGTTTTTAACCGCATCAACAATAGCTACGTTTTCTTGAACCATGTCGTAGGCTTCCATTTTAAAACCCCACCAGTCTGGCCAAAGTGCAGCACACGAACCATTTTGGGCTAGTAGGTCAGCAATTTTATATGCTTCTACACCGTGATGGAATGTGCCCGCGTCGTAATTAAATTCTTTTGACAGGTCAATCATCATTGCCATTTCTTCAGCTTTATAACAATGATTATGGATACGCACTTCGCCTTCAAGCACACCGCGAAGTGTATCGTGTTTAATGTCACGTACTGGTGCTTCTGGGTTTAAACCGGCTTCATAATCTGCATCGTATTTATCCCACGCGCGTTTGTATTCAGCGGCTTCAGCCCACGCCATACGGTAACCAGCCATATTACCCATACGGGTTGAAGGCAATACACCTTGACGACCATAAACACGTTTAGGGTTTTCACCACACGCCATTTTTAAACCGTATGGCGCATCAGGAAACTTCATACCTTGCATAGTATGTGCAGGGACGTTTTTAAGCGTAACGCCGCGTCCACCAAATAAATTAGCTGATCCTGGTAAAATTTGCAGAGAAGTAATGCCGCCTTCACGTGCACGATTAAAGCCTGGATCTTGTGGCCAAACAGAATGCTCAACCCACACTTCTGCAGTGTTAGGGCTTGTCATTTCGTTACCATCTTGATGCGACTCAACCGATGGGCTTGGGTAAGCGCCTAAATGTGAATGTACGTCGATAATACCTGGTGTTACCCATTTGCCTTGTGCATCAATTGTAATATCAGCAGTGGCAGTTAAGTCTTTACCGACTTGTTGTACTTTGCCGCCAACAAGTAATACATCAGCATCATCTAAACGCTCACCAGTACCTGTAAGTACTGTTGCATTTGTAATAAGTGTGCTTGATGTAGAAACGGGCTGATAAGTACTTGGATAAGGATTTTTGTTGATTGTTATTTTATCGTCTTGCGGGCCATTTTCTTGGCAACCCACAAGTGCGGCAGCTAAGCCAACCGCTAATAAAGAAGGTGCAAATTTTTGCATGTTGTTTGGATCTCCTGTTTTTTTGCTACTTTAGCGAAAGCTAAGGAATAAAGCCAAAAAAACAGGTGAAAACGCAGTTAATTAAGATGAATTTCTGTAATTATTTCTTTATATAATTGTTATACAACTTTTCAAGCGCACCTTCGGTTGTAAGCGATGGATCTTTGCTAATAAAGTGCTTAACCGTACGCGTTACAAAATCAGAGTTTTGCTTATGTAGCTTAGAAAAATCTTTAATAAGTGTATTACCGTCTTTAGCTGCAGTTACTTTGTCATGTCGGTGGCGATACTGGCTCAATGCTTTATTAAAATCACCTTGGTAGTCTTCAACCAAAATTTTATAAAAGTCACTTTTTTGTACGTTTAAATCGTTAATGCAATAATTTAGCGCCTCTTTAAAGTCGGTAAATATCATGCCCTCTACATCAAACTCTTTCGTTTTTTCACGCACCGCGACTTTGGCATCTTCTGTGGCATAGCTAAAGCCCGTAAACGCTAAACGCTCAGCGGCTTCTTTTCCTAATTTCATACCCGCTGCAATACTATGCGCAAACTCGTCGCTCATGTCGCCAAGTTCGTTTTCTTCCCACATGTTATAAACACGCAGTGGTTTTGCATATTTGGTGGCAAGCTTTTTTTTCATTTTAGTAAAGCGCTCATCAATCGTCATCAGCCTTTCGTTATGTAAAAGTGCATGGCACTCATAACAAGCTGCAATAGATATAAAGTCAGCCTCTTCACCTAAATCAACAATGCTTTGTAGCATATGCAGCGGCGGACAATGGTCGCGCTCTGTCGCTTCACAGCCACAATAAAAACACTGGTTAAAATGCTGCTGATCGCACGCGTATGCTTGCTGATAATAACTGGCTAACGTTTTGCTCACCGTTGCTCCTAAAAAACACGACTAAATTATGGGGCGATAATAACAGCCTGAAAAAATATGTCAGCCGCAAAAAAGCATTTAATTTGATTATTTTACAGATATCACCTAACACAGAACAGCACTTAAATAAGCGCTGCAATTAAACCAAACAAACCACCAAACACACCACCCCATACTACAAGCCAGCCTAAGTGCTCGCGGATCATGGTTTGAATAATCTCTTTAACCATTTTAGGGGTAAGCTCATCTAGGCGCTCATCTACTAATTTAAGTACCGTTTTATGTAAACTCTCAGCACTATTACCTTGTGAAAGTGTTTGGGTTACTAATGCTTTAAAGTCGTCAGTTTGAGAGATTTCACCAAGCGACAATTGCATTTTTTCAATAAACTTTTCACGCATTGGCTCTATTGCCGCTGTGCCGCCAAACATACCTAACATGCTACCAAACTGAGATTCTTCAATAACGACAAGTAAATTGTCGAATGCAGGGTTTAAATCAACATTACTAATTATTGGCTCAAAATCGATATTAGGCTGCGCTTTATTGAGTAAATTATTAATTTTTTGCTCTGAAAAAAACTCCGTTAATATTAGGTTTCGTATAGCGACTTTAAAGCTTTCAAACTTAAGCGCTATAACGCCTGAGCCATATAAAAACGGGACTTTTTCGAATAACATATGAATAGCTAATAAATTAGTTACCGCGCCAGAAAGTGCAAATAAACCAACAGATAACACAATTGCTTGGTTAAACATAAAACCTACAACAACACATAAACCCGCTAGCAAATTGGTTATTAAACTTTTGTTCATTTTAACTCCACTACAGTAAGTGTAATTTTATTCAATATAGCCGTTAATTTTACAACGTTTAGATTGTTAAATTAATACCTTTTTGCCATAGTTTAAGTATCTGTTTAAAAGGCGAGCAATTGTTATGTGGAAAACAGTAAATGAGCACATCAGCCAAGCCATTAATTTTGACTTTAAGCACACCTACAAACGCCAATTACAAAGTACAAACACCGACAAACTATTTCATATTACCAATGGTACGCATAACTACTTCGTTAAAATAGCACTAAAAAGCGAACTCGAGCGTTTAGAAAGTGAATTTATTGGCTTAAAGCTTTTGGCGCAAAATAGTAATTTTAAAGTCCCTGAATGTATTACAACCGGTGCAAATATAGAGTTTTCATTTATTGTTTTACAGTGGCTTATTTTAGATAAACAACCCCACAACACGTGGGCAACTATGGGAAGCAGCCTCGCTAAAATGCATCAAAAACACGACCAAGCCATGTTTGGCTTTGATGTAGATAATTACCTAGCCACGACCATACAGCCAAACCGCTGGCACAAAAAGTGGGATGTATTTTACGCCGAAGAACGTATAGGGTGGCAATTACAGCTACTCGCTGAAAAAGGCATTAACTTTATTGAACCCGAGCGCTTAATTAATGCCGTTAAAGAACAGCTGCACAGTCATCAAGTTGAGCCATCATTACTGCATGGCGATTTTTGGCGTGGAAATATGGGCTTTTTAAAAGCAGAGCCTACGGTATTTAACCCAGCTTGTTATTATGGTGATCGGGAAATCGATATTGCAATGAGCGAACTATTTGCGCCACTGCCAAAAGACTTTTATAGCGCCTATAACGCGCACTACCCGCTTTCTCAAAATTACGAAAAACGTAAGTTAATATACCAGCTATACCCTATTTTAAATCACGCTAACATCTTTGCCGGTCACTATCTTACTGAAGCTAAACAACATATAGAAAAGCTGGTATTTGAAGGTATAAAATAAGTGTCATAAGCTGCATTTCAGCACTATATTTAATGAGTAAGTAGACGTTCATCTGTAAGCGATTAAGTTGAACCTAACTTAATTATTTATAACTGGAGTGATTATGAAAGATTTTTTATCACAACGAATAACGTGCCCACACTGCGGACACCATATTCATTTAGACTTAGACGCTAGCAGTGGCGATCAAGACTATATAGAAGATTGCACTGCCTGCTGTAACCCAATTCATTTAAATATGCATATAGACCATGCTAACAATAAATTAGAGCTACACGTAGACAGTGATGACGAACAAATATTTTAACTTAAGCCTGATGGCGTAAGTAGTTTTCTACCGTATTTACAATAGTGTAAGTTTGCTGATCAACTTCAATATTAAACTTGTCACCCACTTGCGCTGCACCAATGTTTGTAATGGCGAGCGTTTCCGGAATTAGGTGTAACCAAAAACCTTGTTCATCAACTTCGCCCACGGTTAAGCTTGCGCCATTTATCGCAACAAACCCTTTATACAACACATACTTTTGCCATTCTTTTGGCAGGCTTAACTGAATTTTACAGTTATTCTCAAGTTTCACTATTTGAGAAATTTGTGACGTACAATGAATATGCCCAGACACTATATGCCCACCTAGCTCAGTACCAAACGTAACAGAGCGTTCGTAATTAACTAAACTACCTAGCTCAAGCAGCCCTAAATTAGTTAGCTTTAGAGTTTCGTCAATCACATCAAAATGAACTTGCGCCACCACATCGTGATTACTTAGCTCAACTTGCACAACTGTTAAACAACAGCCATTAATAGCAATGCTTGCGCCTAAATCTAAATGCTTAACGTACTCATCGCTTACCGATACAACTAAGCGTAAAACACCGTCTGTTTGAGTTTTTGAGACCACGGTAGCTTGCGTTTGCACTATTCCTGTAAACATAAAATCACTTTAAATTATTACAAAGTGCTAGTTTAACGTATCAACTCATAAAATCATTCACTACTGTGATTTTTATTTAAACCCCAATAGATTACAATTACGCCCTATTTCATCAACTAGCTGTTTTTATGACCTTTTGCAATTGGGAAGCCAAGCGTTTACTTTCCCTCGCTTTACCTGTTTTTTTAGCGCAAGTTACACTTATTTTAATGTCGGTCGTCGACACAATTATGGCAGGCCAAGTTAGCCCTACTGACTTAGCGGCACTTTCTATTGCAACAGGAATATGGAACCCATTATTACTTGGCCTTCAAGGTATTTTATTAGCGCTTACTGGTATTATTGCGCAGTTTTCGGGCAGTGATGACCGCAAAGGCATTAGCCACTATTTTCAACAAGCGCTTTATTTAACCGCTATTTTGAGCTTTACAGGCTTTGGAATTGCCCATTTAGCGGATGCTATTATTTTTAAGCTCGATACAACGCCTGCTATTGCAAGCCTTGCTATTGACTACATCCACTTTGTGAAATGGGGTGTATTTGGATTTTTAATTTTTACGGTATACAGAAACGTTACCGAAGGCATGGGAATGACCAAGCCCGCGTTTTACATAAGCCTATTAGGTTTAGCTGTTAATATTCCGGTAAATTATATTTTCATAAATGGCTTATTTGGTTTTCCTGCTTATGGCGGCGCGGGCTGTGGTATTGCAACAGCCATTGTTTTATCTGTTATGGCAATAGCACAAGTCACTTACTGCCAAATGAGTAAAAAAGTAGATGCTAAAGGCCTGCTTTCATCATTCGAAAAACCTAATTTCACTACCATTGGTATTATTACTAAGTTAGGTATACCAATTTCACTCGCCACCTTTTTTGAAGTCACTTTATTTGCGTGTATACCGCTATTTATAGCGCATTTAGGTGCAGTAGCTATATCTGGACATCAAATAGCAGCCAGTGTAACTACATTGCTGTTTATGATGCCGCTGAGCCTATCAATCGCTATCAGCATTCGTATAGGTAACTTATACGGCCAAAAGAACATGACTCAATTAAAAGTTGCGGTTTCTACCAGCTATATTTTAGCCATTGCTGTGGCGTTATTTTTAGCGCTTATTACGTTCACCGGTCGTGATTTAATTAGCCAACTGTATACCGACAGCCCCGCTGTTATGGCATTGGCTTCATCAATTATGATTTTAGCGTGTATTTACCAATTACCTGATGCATTGCAAGTTGCAGCAAATGGCATACTTCGTGGGTTAAAATACACCACGCCTATATCGTATATAACGTTTATATCGTATTGGTTAATCGGCTTTTGTTTAGGTTACGTATTGGCAAGAACAGATATAATAGTGCCAGCTATGGGGCCACACGGTTTCTGGGCTGGGATAATAGTGGGACTTAGTGTCGCTGCTATTTTATTAATGCTAACGGTAAAAAAACGTTTAAAATATGAATTTTTTAAAATTGATGCACTCAATCAAAACTAATAAACTCAGCCTTAAAACATTACCAGCTGCAATGTTGGTAATGTGTTTTTTAACGCTTACTGGCTGCAGCAAACCACAAAGTAGTATAAACGCTACTTATATTGAACGCTTAAGTAGCACAGTTGATACAAGCACCACAGAGCCTGCGCCACTCAAGCAACTCCCCTTACTGCAGCCTCCCCCAATAGCACAAAGCGACCTAACACTGAGTATTGTTGAGCTTGCAGGCATTAGCCAATGTAAGCTAAACGTGCTTATAAGTGAGCACAATAACCAATTAGGAAAAACCGCCAGCGCTGCTGGGCAATTAAAATATCAAATAAACTTTATTAAAAGTGCGCAGGTTTGCTTGAACAGCCTTGATAAAAATAGTCCTAGTTACACAAAAATACTCGCAGCCAAAAACTACAAACAAATACACCTAATGCACTCTTTTAACGCCATGTTATTTAAAGAGCCAGAGCTTAATAAAACATGGCTGTTAACATCAAACGAGCTAAGTAACGAACCCGCTGGCTTCAGTGATACCTTGCAGGCGCTCAAACAACTTGTACTTATTAAGCAGCAAATAAACGCTAAAGAGTTTAGTGAAATTAATAGCGATTCTATTTTTAGTGCACTCGAGCAGCTTAATAAATTTCAATTTAACCAAGCACTCATTCAATCAGTCCGCAAGCAGGTAGTGTTAAATAACAACGCCACACAGTTAGTAAAAACACTAAACTTTAATACGTTGTGTCCTCAAGGTAAAAATAATAAAAATGCAAAAATTATAAGCAACGTATTCCAAAAGTTTTACCTAAAACAAATTCAGCCCTATCAAGCGCAATTAACTGGTTATCTAGAGGCACTACAACCGCTTTATAATGAGCTTTGGTTCAACGAAAGTATCTCAAGCCCTCAAATTAATAACTTAGTCAAAACGGGCTCGACAAGTAACTTACTGAACTTACTAAAAAGCTCAGCTAAAAAACATGTGGTTTGGTGGCAAGGTTTTTATAAAACGTGCGAAATAAGCCCAATATGAATAAAAAAACGGCAAATAAACTCAAAAACAACAAACTTGCTTGATTCACCAACCGCCACGCTATATATTAGCCGCCGTTGTTAAGCAATTAACACCTACTTAAATAAAGTAATACGACTGTAGCTCAGTTGGTTAGAGCACTACCTTGACATGGTAGGGGTCGGTGGTTCGAATCCACTCAGTCGTACCAACATTTAAGTAAAATAAATAAAAGTACATCTGAAGGAAAAAGCACTACCTACTCTTGATCACCCGGTCCAAGGGTCAGTGGTTCGAATCCACTCAGTCGTACCAACATTAATGAAACGTATAATTGAAGGAAAGAGCACTACCTACTCTTGACCACCCGGTCCAAGGGTCAGTAGTTCTAATCCATTTAGTCGTACCAACATTTATTCTTAACTTAAAGAGTAAATCCATTTAAGAACTCAAAAGATTGTACGACTGTAGCTCAGTTGGTTAGAGCACTACCTTGACATGGTAGGGGTCGGTGGTTCGAATCCACTCAGTCGTACCAATTAAACTATATATTTCAAACAGTTAAAAATCCTATTCAATTTACTCGTTTAATTTTTTGTTGAAAATTAAATTCTTGGTTTTTTTATTATTCTGTATTCAAAATTTAAAAATAAGGAGAGCCAAGCATCAAAAGATCATCCTAAAAACTCCAGTTTTTATCGATTTGTGCCCAAACTTGTGCCCAAGCGCCCAAACCACTTTTTTAGCTCTTTAATCTTCCTCAAAATTAGACCCCTACCCTTACTAATTCACAAATTCCAAATTCCAAATTCCAAACCAAAAATTTCAAATCAGGTGACCACTAACCTAATATTTTCAGTGTCATTTCATGAAATATTCTATGACCTCTATTCCATAAACTGCTTTTGTGACTTGTTTAGACATCTGTGCCCACACAAGGCACAAATTCACTAATTAGTTGTACGCGGCGATATAACTTTAATAATATGAGCATTATAATAAGTATAATTGCCTTGATTAGGTGCAATTAGCCTAATTCACCTTAATCTGCATTTAGTTTATATTCAATCAACTCAACAGCATCACTAAGCAAGCTAAACCGAGACAAACAATCACTCTAAAGCTTTACCAAGAGCATGGTATGGAAGCGCTGTTTTTATAAAGGTATGTTTCATTTGTGCGCCGGTTTAAAGCGCTTAAGATTGCAAACCCACGACTAAATAAAAAGTTTATTGAAGAACATTTTCAAACTAATTTTATAAGGTAGCTATATAAAGCCGAGTAGCAGAAAATTAGCTGCTTAGCAGCCAAAGGTTAACTATAAAGGCCAGCATTCGATTAACTTGATGATGATGCTAATACTGAACGGTATAATAACACTGCTCTATACAGACCGGTAAGTAACATCATTTTGATAATACCGATGATTAGTAAAACCAAACAACCAAGTTATTATGGTTGTATTATGATTAAAAGTCTCACAGCAAAAATAAATGCAGATGTTAGCCTAACCTCTACTTTTTGTGTAATTAAAATTGGGAAGATGATTTTCAATTATATTTTGGTACTTGGAATTAATAAAATAAGCGCCAAAACTATCACAATAATTTTGGCGCTTATTAAATAGGTAGTATTTACCCTTTCATTTGTTCAAGCTCTTTGCCTTTGGTTTCGTGTAAAAACTTAAATACAAATATGACTGAAACAAACGCGCAAAATGCGTAAAAACCATACGCACCTGCTAAACCTATACCGGTGAGCATAACAGGGAACGACCAGGTAATTAAAAAGTTAGCTATCCACTGGGTAAAGCCAGTAACTGCAAGGCCTGAACCGCGAATTTGGTTAGGGAACATTTCGCCTAACATAACCCACATTACAGGGCCCCACGAAAGGTTAAAAAAGAACACATACGCATTAGCGGCTATTAAAGCAACCATGCCCTGTTCTCCTAATTCTAAGTTACCTGTTGAGCCAATATCTGCGTTTAAAAAGGCATAAACAATAACCGAAAGCGTCACTGTCATACCAATTGAACCGGTTAACAAAAAAGGTTTTCTGCCAATTTTGTCTATAAAATACATGGTAATAAACACCGCTAAAATACTTACAAAACCGCTTATTATATTAATAAGTAACGCGTCAGACTCAGTAAAACCAGCTGCTTGCCAAAGTACCGCGCCGTAGTAAAAAACAACGTTAATACCGACTAATTGCTGAAATGTCGCTAAGCCAATTCCTATCCAAACAATGGGGCGTAAACGTTTTTTAGGTTTATCAATAAGATCAGATAATTTAGGTTGGTGTTTATCGCCAGCAAGCGACTCTGCTATTTCATTTAATTTAAGAGCGGCAGTTTCATCGCCATATAATGACGATAAAACACGTGCAGCAGCGTCTTTTTTACCAGCCATAATTAAGTATCGAGGGCTTTCGGGGATAAAAAATAAAGCGATTAAAAACAAGCATGCAGGTAATAACTCAACCCAAAACATCCAACGCCATGTTTCAAAGTCGAGCCAAAATAACGCCGTAGAGCCGCCAGCTGTGTTGGCTAAAAAATAGTTACTTACAAATGCGCTAAATAAACCAAATATAATAGCCACTTGTTGCAGTGTAGAGAGCGTGCCTCTGTATCGCGCCGGGGCAATTTCGCTAATATAAGCTGGGGTCATAACCGATGCAGCCCCTACAGCTAAGCCGCCTAAAATGCGATAAATCACAAATTCAAACGATGTGACTGACACACCCGAGCCCCAAGCACTTATAATAAATAAAGCAGCGGCAAAAAGTAAAATTGGACGCCGACCAAATTTATCAGCCAATCGACCTGCGCAAAACGCACCAATTGCACAACCAATTAGCATGCTCGATACGTTAAATCCCGTACCCGCACTACTGGAGCCAAACGCTGTTTGGAGTCCATCAACCGTGCCGTTAATTACGCCGCTGTCAAAACCAAATAAAAAACCGCCAATGGTCGCAACAAAGCAAACCAGTACTATTAAAAGTACATTTTCTTTCTCGTTCATAAGTATCCATATTGTGTGTTGTTGTTATTTTATATAGATTTTGAAGCTCAAAAGGGTGTGCTTATTTAGTTGTTTTTATTGGTTGAGCTTGATTCTCTTTCTATTAATTCAAAATCTAAAATATGTCTTAAGTCTAAGCTTTTTACATTGCTTAAATCGTTATACTGTCCCGATGCAAGTAAAGTGATGGCAAGCTCAGCCATTTCATTAATGGGCTGTTTTACCGTAGAAATATTTGGCCAAACTATGGTTGCAAGTTGCGTGTCATCAAAGCCGACAACCGACAGTTCGCTTGGAATATTAATACCTTGTTTTTGAGCTATTGAGATTACAGCGGCTGCCATATCATCGTTAGCTGCAAAAATAGCCGTTGGTTTATCATCAAGCGAAAGTAATTTTATTGCCGCTTCCATGCCCGATTGATAAGTAAAACTGCCCTGCTCTATATACTCAGGTGGCGTTATTATTTTATTAGAGCGCAGCGCATCTAAATAACCTTGGTAACGCAAACGGCTTACACCTTGTTTGGTGTCGCCAATAATATGTGCAATTTTGCTATGCCCTTGATTTATTAAATGCTCTGTAACATCAAACGCCGCTTGGTAATCGTCCATGCATATATAAGGGGATCGATTTAATTTTGTATCTGGCGTTATTCTTACAAATGGTACTTGTGCTTTAGTAAGCACATCTAAAACCTGTTCGTTGTCGCACATAGGAGGCAGTAAAATCATGCCATCAACCTGTGTAACATCAATAAGTTGCTTTACCGATTCAATTGTTTTGTCAATATCGCTATGCGCTTCGTCAACAACAAGGTGGTAGCCCAATGCGCGGCATTTTTTAAGCGCAGCCAATAAAAACTGGCTTATATAAGAGTCACTTGGGTTATCGTACAAAAGTCCTAAAAAGAATGACTTAGTGCTAGCAAGGCGCCTAGCCGACACATTTGGTCTGTAATTTAATTGCTCAACAACCGCCATTACTTTTTCGCGGGTTTTGTCGCTTACTTTTTTGTCTTGGTTGAGCACGCGCGAAACTGTCATCATTGATACACCAGCCTGCTCGGCTACATCTTGTATTCTTGCTCTTTTAGGATCGGCCATTACTGTTATTACCTACTCACAATCAGTGGATTGTTATAATTAACTTTCTTAATTTTCATTATACATAATTGTAAAGCTTGATATTGTTTACAGCGCGTTTTAAATGATTACTTATTGACAAAGTCTTATACTACACCGAAAATGTTAGCGCTAACAACAAATTTATAATACTCACACCCAATAATATAAAAAACTTAAAAAGGCCTATATTATGAGCATGCTGCAAAACCCAATTCTAAGAGGCTTTAACCCAGACCCAAACATTGTCAGAGTTAATAACGACTACTACATAGCCACCTCAACTTTTGAATGGTTTGGCGGTGTACAAATTCACCACTCTACCGATTTAGTTAATTGGCGAGTTATAGGTCAAGCGCTTAATACCGTAGAGCAACTTGATATGCGAGGAGTACCCGACTCTTGCGGTGTATGGGCACCGCAACTTAGCTACAACAATGGGCGTTTTTATTTGGTGTATACCAATGTAAAAAGCTTTGATGGCCCATGGAAAGACACGCCAAATTATTTTGTATCAACCACTGATATTACCGGCAACTGGTCACAAGCGACTTACTTAAATTCTAGCGGTTTTGATCCGTCTATTTTTCACGATGATGACGGTAAAAGTTATTTGCTAAACATGCTGGTTGATCACCGCGACAACACACTCTTTGGTGGTATAGTAATGCAAGAGCTTTGCCTAAAAACCAATAAGTTAATAGGCGATGTTAAACCTATATTTGCAGGCACAGAGCTTGGTTGCACTGAAGGCCCGCATATTTTAAAACGCGGCGATTACTACTATTTAATTACCGCTGAAGGTGGCACAGGGTATGAACACTGCATTAGTATTGCGCGCTCTAAAAACGTATTTGGCCCTTACCAAGTACACCCATACAACCCCGTTATTACAGCAGCCCACGAGCCGAGTAATGCGCTACAAAAATGTGGCCATGGAGATTTTTTTCAAACACAAACCGGTGATTGGTACACGGTATTTTTAACATCAAGGCCACTGTCTGAGCGCGGCCGCTGCATTACTGGGCGTGAAACAGGGATTGAGCAAATAATCTGGAAAGACGATGGCTGGCCTTATGCAAAACACACAAATAAAGCCCCGAGAATACACGTACCCGTTGAAGGTTTAACGCTAAACCCACAGCCGCAACCCACAACACATATTGATTTTAGTAAAGATGATCTGACTGTTGATTTTCAGTCATTGCGTATACCCATGTGCAAAAGCTGGGTGTATAAGAATGCCCAAAAATCATCGCTCACCTTAGTGGGAAAAGAGTCTTTAAGCTCATTGCATCAGCAAAGTTTTATTGCCAGGCGTGTACAGGCTCATCATACTGTTAGCAGCACATGCGTTGATTTTGCGCCGAGCAGTTTTCAGCAAATGGCGGGGCTTGTATGTTATTACAACACCGCTCATTACTACTATTTACATATAAGCGGCGGCGATGTAGGCGATGAAACCACACCACGTTATTTAAATGTAATAAGCTGCGATAAATACCAAACAAGCAAGCCTGTTGCACCGCTTTTGCTTAAAACAAACAAGCCTGTTTACTTAAAAGCTGATTTTAATGGCGCTCAGCTGCAGTTTTACTACGCCACCGAAAAAAACCGCTGGATAGAGTGTGGCCCAGTGCTCGATGGCAGCATTTTATCTGATGATTACGTGCAGCAATCACCGCAAGGGTATCGACCGTGTTTTACCGGTGCTTTTGTTGGTATGGCGTGCCAAGATTTATCAGGGCAAAATAAAGAAGCTCATTTTTCATTTTTTAATTATGACGAACCTAGCGGCGAATAAATCACCGCTAGTTAAGTTTATTAGTTGATTTAAAGCTGATATAAAACCATTCCAAAGCTTTTTAAAACTCACTTAAGACTCATTTAAAGCTCTTTTAAAATTCTCTTAAAACCATTTTAAAACAGGGCTTTAATACGCTCCATTTGCGATTGTAAAAGTAAACTTTGAGAGTGGCTCATAATGTCACTCTCTCGTTTGTTTTCGCTCAGTAAGCGCCCTACTTCTTGCGCTTCAAAACTGTAACCTTGTGACTGCCTGCCATCTTCAAAACGCTCAATTAAATCATCAAGCTCATACAAAGAGCACTCGTAAGCCCTAAATGCATCGGGTATTTTTATATAGCCTTTGTCGCCAATAATATACGCGCCATTCCCTAACCGGCATTGAAATGACGTTGCTAAGCTCACCATTACATCGCCACAATTAGCAGTAATAAGTACATCGTCTTCCACGCCTTTATAGCGAATATTTGCTCTTACGTATAAGTTTTCAAGGTCGTTATTTAAAAAGTAATTGGCAATGGCAAGCGGATAAATCCCCATATCGAGTAAACAACCGCCTGCTAAATCTGGGTTGTATTCACGCCCGTCGGGGTTAAAAGGCACAGGATAGCCAAAGTCAGCTTTAACATGTTTAATAGTGCCAATTCGCCCTTGCTCCACCCATTGTTTTGCTTTTTGTATTGCTGGTAAAAAGTACGTCCACATGGCTTCCATTAAAAATACGTCATGCTTTTTAGCCAGTAAAGACAACTGCTTACACTCTTCAGCCGAGACCGTAATAGGCTTTTCGCACAATACATGTTTGCCTGCATTAATAGCATCACTGGCATTTTTAAAGTGAAAGTTATGCGGGGTCGCAATGTAAACTACATCAACGTTTTTATCGTCAAATAATGCTTGATACCCTTCGTAGGCATTTGCCGCGCCATACTTGCTCGCAAAAGCGCTTGCATCTTCCCCACTTCTTGCTGCAACCGCGTACGCAACACCATTATTGGTATGGGCTAAGTCTTCACAAAATTGTGCAGCAATTCGGCCACAACCAACAATACCCCAGTTTATTTTTTTCATAGTGTTTCCTTATGATCTTAAAAAGAAATTTAAGTGAACTCCAACAACCAAGCAATAAACTTGCAAATTAATTGTTAAACATAGTTTAAAACTAGCTTGACTTAACAATATCAAATCATTAATGTTAGCGCTAACACTAAAACAACATTAAGTATCACATTTATGTTCCTTGGTATCGATTTAGGCACTTCAGGTGTAAAAGTAATTATTTTAGACGAGCAAGACCAATTGCTTGCTCAAGCAAGTGGATCTTTAAGCGTTTCACGCCCAGCACCACTTTTTTCTGAGCAAAACCCTACAGACTGGTGGCTTGCTACATGTAGTGCAATCGAGGATCTTAAAAATACTCACCCTGCATTACTAAAATCGGTAAAGGCTGTGGGCCTTTCTGGGCAAATGCATGGCGCTACGCTGCTTGATAAAAACAATAATATTATTCGCCCAGCCATTTTATGGAACGACGGGCGTAGTGCTGCACAATGTGTAGAGCTTGAAAAACGCGAACCAAATTCTCGTAATATTACCGGCAACATAGCAATGCCTGGTTTTACTGCACCTAAATTGGTGTGGTTAAAAGAGTTTGAACCAGAAAACTTTGCAAAAGTAGCCAAAGTATTATTACCAAAAGACTACCTTCGCTTTTTAATGACCGGCAATTTTGCATCAGATATGTCTGACTCTGCAGGCACATTATGGCTGGACGTAGAAAAAAGAGCATGGTCTCAAAAAATGCTTAGCGCCTGCGACTTAACAGAGCAACACATGCCTACCCTTTTTGAAGGCACACAAATTACGGGCAAATTAACAGCCCAAGTTGCAGCTAAATGGGGAATGGAGCAAGTACCTGTTGTTGCAGGCGGTGGCGATAATGCCGCAGGCGCTGCCGGTGTAGGCGTAGTAAAGCCAAAACAAGCGTTTTTATCATTAGGTACTTCGGGCGTTTACTTTGTTGCCAACGAAAAATACCTGCCTAACCCAGAAGGTGCTGTACATACTTTTTGTCATTGCATTGAAAACACCTGGCACCAAATGTCAGTGGTGTTAAGCGCAGCAAGCTGTTTAACCTGGGTCACTAAATTAACTGGTTTTGAAAACGAAAGTGCATTGCTTGAACAAGTAAGTAAATGCGACTTTAGCAAACCAAGCTCAGTGATATTTTTGCCTTATTTAACTGGCGAACGTACGCCGCATAATAACCCCGATGCCAAAGGCGTGTTTTTTGGTTTAGACAGCGACACCGATGCAGCAGCCCTTGGCCGCGCAGTACTCGAGGGCGTTGCTTTTGCCTTTGCCGATGGCCAACAAGTACTGCTTGATGCCGGCGCACAAATTGACGATGTAACCGTTATTGGTGGTGGCGCTAAAAGCCCACTGTGGGGAAAAATCATCGCAAGCGTACTTAACCGCCCCCTAATTTACCGAGAAGGCTCAGAAGTTGGTCCCGCATTTGGCGCTGCAAGACTTGCCCGAATAGCAGTAACACAACTCTCTGCACAACAAGTGTGTGTTAACGGCAAAGTAACGCAAACCATTGAGCCAGACCCAATCATGCAAGACTTTTACGCACAGCAATACACAACATACAAAGCACTTTATCAAAGTGTAAAAACATACTTTTAATACACTATTATAAAATTAATGGAGCACAATATGAGCGAGCAATTTTTTACAAACGTTGAAAAAATTAAATTTGAGGGTGAAAACTCTAAAAACCCATTTGCATTTCGTTACTACGACGAAAACCAAGTAGTGCTTGGCAAAACAATGAAAGAGCACCTTCGTTTTGCAGCTTGTTACTGGCATAACTTTTGTTCTACAGGGTTTGATATTTTTGGTGAAGGTACGTTTGACCGTCCTTGGATCCAACCTGTGGGCAACCAATTAGAACTTGCTGAACAAAAAGTAAAAGTAGCCTTTGAATTTTATGAAAAATTAGGCGTTCCTTACTTTTGTTTTCATGATGTTGATATTGCACCTGAAGGAAAAACACTACAAGAAAGCCACGATAACGTAACGCATATCGCTAACATTATCGAAAAAGAAATGCAGCGCACAGGTGTAAAACTACTGTGGGGTACTGCTAACTTATTCTCAAATCAGCGTTTTTGTGCCGGTGGTGCAACAAACCCTAACCCTAATACGTATGCATATGCAGCAGCACAAGTTAAACATGCAATGGAAATAACGCATCGTTTAGGCGGCGAAAACTACGTACTGTGGGGTGGCCGTGAAGGTTACGACACACTACTAAATACAGACCTTGCGCAAGAAAGCGAACAGTACGCACGCTTTTTAAAAATGGTTGTAGAGCACAAGAAAAAAATTGGTTTTAAAGGTACATTATTAATTGAGCCAAAACCACAAGAGCCGACTAAGCACCAGTACGATTACGATACAGCAACAGTTGTAGGCTTTTTGTATAAGCACGGCTTACAAGACGAAATTAAAGTAAACATTGAAGCAAACCACGCAACACTTGCGGGTCATAGTTTCCATCACGAAATTGCAGTTGCTTGCGCAGAAGGCATTATGGGTAGTATTGACGCTAACCGTGGCGACATGCAAAACGGTTGGGATACAGACCAATTTCCTAACGACGTAGCTGAGTGCACACTTGTTGTTTACGAAATTTTAAAAATGGGTGGCTTTACAACGGGCGGCTTTAACTTTGACACTAAACTTCGTCGTCAATCGTGTGAGCGTGATGACTTATTCATTGGTCACATTGGCGGTATGGATACGATGGCTAAAGCATTACTCAATGCAGCAGCAATGATTGAAGGTGGCGAGCTGTCTGACTTTGTTGAAAAACGTTACGCTGGTTGGAAAGAAGACCTAGGCCAAAGCATTCTAAATGGTGAGCAATCACTTGAGAGCCTTTCAGCCTTAGTACACGAGAACAACATCGATCCTAAGCAAGTTTCTGGTCGCCAAGAACTGCTTGAGAATATTGTTAACCGCTACGTATAAGGACATAGCCTCGGTTTTAAAGCCGAGGCGTACATCATTATGAACTTGTTAGAACAACTCAAAAAAGTAACCACGGTCGTTGCCGACAGTGGCGATGTAGAGTCAATCAAAGCTCTACAACCGGTTGATGCAACAACCAACCCTTCGTTAATTTTACAAGCTGCAAAATTACCTCAGTATAAACATTTAATTAGTGATGCTATAAGCAAAGCTGGCAACGACGTTGACGCTATTTGCGACCAACTTATTGTTAACTTTGGCTGTGAAATACTAAAGGTAATACCAGGGCGTATATCAAGCGAAGTAGATGCGCGTTTATCGTTTGACACCCAAGCAAGTATTGCCAAAGGGCGTAAGCTTATTTCGCTTTACGAGCAAGCGGGTATTTCAAAAGACCGCGTACTTATTAAACTTGCTTCAACATGGGAAGGCATTAAAGCCGCCGAGCAGTTAGAAAAAGAAGGTATTAAGTGTAACTTAACCCTGCTTTTTTCGATGGCTCAAGCCATTGCATGCGCACAAGCTAACGTAACGCTTATATCTCCGTTTGTTGGGCGTATTCTTGATTGGTACAAAGCCCGCGATAATAAAGAATACACTCCAAGCGAAGATCCTGGTGTGCAGTCGGTTACAGGTATTTATCAGTACTACAAAAAGTACGATTATAAAACAGTGGTAATGGGCGCAAGCTTTAGAAACACTGAAGAAATAATCGAACTTGCTGGCTGCGATTTACTGACTATCTCGCCATCATTACTCAATGATTTACAAAGCCAAGAAGGTACTCTGGTTACAAAGCTTGACGCTGCAAATATTGCCGAAGCACCGCAAAGTAACATAACCCCACTCACTCACGAGCAATTTTTATGGCAGCACAACGAAGATGCAATGGCCAGCGAAAAGCTCGGTGAAGGTATTCGTAACTTTGCCAAAGATCAGCGTATTTTGGCTAAATTGGTTGAAGACTTACTAAACTAATTTCCCTCAAGCCTGCCATATTATGTGCAGGCTTTTTTAATTTTATTTGAGGTAATACATGACTCAGCTTTCTTCTCGTGCGCCTTTTGCAAATGCTATTCGCGCACTTAGCATGGATGCGGTACAGCAAGCAAATTCAGGGCATCCGGGCGCACCTATGGGTATGGCCGATATAGCCGAAGTACTGTGGAACGATTTTTTAAACCATAATCCAAACGATCCAAATTGGGCAAACCGAGACCGCTTTGTACTCAGTAACGGTCACGGATCTATGCTTATTTATTCTTTATTGCATTTAAGCGGGTACGAACTACCACTAAGCGAGCTTAAACAATTTAGACAAATGCATTCAAAAACCCCAGGCCACCCTGAATACGGTTATACCCCAGGTGTTGAAACAACAACAGGCCCGCTTGGCGCAGGTTTATCAAACGCTGTAGGTATGGCCATTGCCGAAAAAGCCCTCGCCGCGCAATTTAACAAAGAGAGTTTTGATATTGTAGATCATTACACTTACTGTTTTATGGGTGATGGTTGTTTAATGGAAGGCATATCGCACGAAGCATGTTCGCTTGCCGGCACACTAGGCTTGGGTAAACTTATTGCTTTTTGGGACGATAACGGTATATCTATCGACGGACACGTTGAGGGCTGGTTTACCGACGACACCGCTAAACGCTTTGAAGCGTACGGCTGGCATGTAATAAAAGATATAGACGGCCACGACCCAGAACAAATTGCCAGCGCCATTGCACAAGCAAAACAAGTGAGCGATAAACCTACTCTACTTTGTTGTAAAACCGTGATTGGTTTTGGCTCGCCAAATAAATCAGGCTCGCACGATTGCCATGGCTCGCCATTAGGTGATGACGAAATAACTGCTGCACGTAAATTTTTAAACCTCCCAAATAAAGCATTTAGTATCAGTGATAATATTTACGCCCATTGGGACGCTAAACAAAGCGGTGATAAAAAACAAAAACAATGGCAACAACTGTTTAGCGACTACACCAAAAGCCACCCTGAGCTTGCCAAAGAATTTGAACGCCGCGTAATTAAACGCACCTTGCCTGAAAACTTTGAAGCTATTGCAAACGACTACATTGCACAGTGCAACAAAGACGCTGCCAACATTGCAAGCCGAAAAGCCTCGCAAAACACCATTGAAGCCTTTGCCCCGCACTTACCAGAGTTATTGGGTGGCTCTGCCGATTTAGCCGGTTCTAATTTAACGCTGTGGTCTGGCTCTAAAGGCATAAGCGCAGATGACGCCAACGGTAATTACCTGTTTTATGGCGTGCGCGAGTTTGGTATGAGCGGCATTATGAATGGCATATCACTGCACAGTGGTTTTATTAATTACGGCGCTACATTTTTAATGTTTATGGAATATGCCCGTAACGCAGTAAGAATGTCGGCACTTATGGGTATTCAAAATATATTTGTGTATACCCACGACTCTATAGGCCAAGGTGAAGACGGTCCAACTCACCAACCTATTGAGCAACTAGCCAACCTACGTATGACCCCAAACCTAGTCACATGGCGCCCGTGTGATGCAGTAGAAACTGCAGTATCGTGGAAAAACGCGATACAAAATCAGCAGCAACCTACTGCGCTTATTTTTAGTCGCCAAGGGCTCAACCACCAGCCACGCAGCGCACAGCAAATTAGCGATATAGAAAAAGGCGGCTATATTCTTAGCGATAGCAGTAAAACGCCTGAGCTTATTTTAATTGCAACGGGTTCTGAAGTTGATTTAGCAATGCAAGCCGCAAAAGAGCTGACAGCACAAGGTGTTGCAGTGCGTGTGGTATCAATGCCAAGCACCACATTGTTTGACCTGCAATCAGACGATTATAAGCAAAGTGTATTGCCAAACTCGGTAGCAAACCGTATTGCAATTGAAACATCACACCAAGATTACTGGCTTAAATATGTAGGCTTACAAGGCAAAGTAATTGGTATGAGCACTTTTGGTGAATCGGCGCCAGGTAACGTGTTATTAGAGCATTTTGGCTTTACCACCAAAAATGTAGTGAGCACCGCGCAAGCGTTAATTAAAGCCAACGCTTAATATATTTAGTACGCGTAATGCGCTAAATAATCCAAACTTTATCCAATTAATGCGCTAAGCCTCCCAAAGCTCGGCGCATTTTTACAATTAACCAACAAAGGTGAACTATGAAATACTTACTATTAATTATGCTTTTTAGTGCAAGTACTAGTTTTAACGCATGGGCAAATGACGAGCAAAATGATGAACTAATGCTAACGATTTTTTTAAAACACGACCAATCAAAAAACCTCTCTGAAATAAAAGAAATACTCAATAACGCTAACTTTTACAAACATTTTCCGCCAGAGGGCGCAACGGTAGAATCTTGGAAAGTAATGATGGGCATAGGGCAAGTAGTCACTTTGCGCTTTCCGGCAGCGTTGTTACCTAAAGTAAACTTATCGATTGAACGTTATGGTTGGAAAGCTTACAGCACTGAGTTTTACCCAACTTACGATCTGTACCCAATCGTAAAAGAAGAAATTAAAAAAGCTAGAACGAACAATTAAAAGAGTAACCACAATGAGAGCTTCACTTATTCAATACACACTAAGTAATGAGGTAAACGACACTATTTCTATTATTAACTACGGTGCCCGGCTTACCAGCTGGGTTACCCATATTGATAATAAAAAACGAAATATTGTACTTGGCTATTCTAATATTAATGATTATTTAAACGACACGTTTTACTTGGGCGCTATAGCCGGTCCTTATGCAAACAGGCTAAGTAACGCCCGAATAAACATTGATGATAAAGCCTATGCACTTAATAAAAACGAAGGAGTAAACCAACTTCACGGCGGCCAAAAAGCATTAAGCGACTTGTTTTGGCAGCTCGATTATCATCACAAAAATGCATTAAGTTTAAGTATTACCCTACCCGATGGATACAACGGCTACCCAGGTAAAACTACATTTAACGTGCTGTATACCTTTACCACTAACAGTAAAAGCCACAGTAATCTTGATATTAAATTTACAATTACCAGTAATAAAAAAACCATTGCAGGGCCAACAGCACACCCATATTTTAATTTAAATGGCATTACTAACAGCGCACAAGGGCATACATTAAAACTGGCCGGCGCGTATTATACCCCCGTAGATACAAACGCCATTCCCACAGGTTTAATAACGCCTGTAGCAAATACCACTTTTGACTACACAAATGCGCGGGTGCTTAATAAAACCGATAAGCTCGATCATAACTTTGTAACCGAACAAACACTTAACCTGCAAACCAATAAACAACACGCGATGCTTACAAGCGCCGATACAAAACTAGTGCTGAGTGTATTCTCTAACTACCCTGCCATTCAGGTTTATACAGGGCAGCATTTAAAAACTCCGTTTAATGCATACGACGGTATATGCCTAGAACCCCAATTTTTCCCCGACAGCCCTAATAACCCACACTTCCCATTTAGCTATTTAACACCACAAGTGCCTTTGCAAACGCATATTAGTTACTGCTTAACTAACTTGAAATCTTAATAATAAACCTATCAAAAATAGCTATTTTAAGCGCTTAAAACCAAAAAAGGATCGCTATTAGGCGATCCTTTACGGGAGGTTAAATGTTTTTTACTATTATAAATCGCTTACAAAGCTTTTAAGTTTTAGCTCACGGTCAATTAATAATGGGTAATCGGTGCGCCCTTGCATTGGCCAATCGTTTCGCCAAGTGCGTGCATCGCTTATGCCCCAAAATGTAACGCGGCTTACTTTATCGTCATGCTTTTTAAGTATGTTAAACACGGCTTTATAGCGCTCACCTAACTGGGTGTTTACTTCACTAGGTAAACCATCTGGGTATGGATTAAAGCGCTCTTGTAGCGCAATATCTAACGAAATGTCAGCGCCTTGCTCTTCACCTTCAGGGAACGGTAATACCGAAATATCAAGCTCGGTTATCATCACATCAATGCCAGTGGCTGCGTATGCCACAATAGAGTCTTCCAATAACGAAAGCTCTGGGTTATCAAGCGAGTAATGCGCTTGCATACCAATACCATCAATTTGAATACCTTTGCTTTGCAAATTTTTAATAAGCGCAATTGCACCGGCTCTTTTTTCTGGCTTATACAAGTTGTAATCGTTGTAATATAACTTGGCATTAGGTGCTGCCTGCTTAGCGTATTTAAACGCGTATTCTATAAAGTCGTCACCAATAATGGTGCTCCATTTAGATTCACGCAGTGTGCCGTCTTCGTTAAGTGCTTCGTTTACCACGTCCCATGCAAAAATGCGGTTTTTATAGCGCCCTGCAACAGCATTAATATGGTTTTGCATACGCTTAAGTAATGCATCGCGGGTAAGCGGCTCGCCTTGGTCGTCTTCAAAAACCCAGTCAGGGGTTTGCGAGTGCCACACTAATGTGTGCCCAACTAACTCTTGGTTGTTCTCTTGTGCGTACTCAACTAGCGCATCAGCAGCTTCAAAGTCATACGTTTCTAGCTCTGGGTGTATACGCTCCCACTTCATTGAGTTTTCTGGCGTAAAGGTATTAAATTGCGCTTTAGCCACATTTAAATCTTCAGGCAAAGCCCCTAATATTTGGTCGCGGCTAATCGCTGTACCTATTTTAAAGTGGTCTTTAAATTGCGCTTTAAGCGTTAATTGCTCCGGCGCTTTTTGCGATTTTAATGTCGGTTTACTTTGCTCTGCTGAGTCATTACAGCCAATTGCAAGGCTCGACATTCCTAATAAAATAGCAATCGTAAGTTTATTTTTATGCATGATGTACCTGTTGTGTGTTTTTTAGTGTGCAACGTAAACTTAACACCATATAGTCCTTTTGACAACAACGTTTTATTAAAATAGACTGAACAAAAATAACACAGCATACATTCCTTAATCACACACTTTACTAGCAACAAAATTAGCAAGGACACACATGAAAAAAATAACAACCACCTTATCACTAACAGCCGCAGCCATTTTTGCATTACCTGTCAGCGCAGCAGATAAACCCACACTACTTACATCAGCTATTGTAAGTCAAAAAGACGCGCACATTACTCACTACGAAGGCGGTGATTTTCATACCTACTTTTACGGCGATACACCACTCACCAAAGGCGCTATTACGGGCGTTGCGGTTATTAAACCTAATAACGAAATACATCCCGCCCACCAGCATCCCGATGAAGAATACTTAATGATTCTTGAGGGCTCAGGTACCTGGACGCTCAATGGTAAAAGCCAACCAGCATTCACCGGAGATATTTTATTTGCAGCCCCTAATGACCTACACGGTATTTATAACAACGGCGATGTGCCGCTTAAATTTGTGGTAGTGAGATATCAGGCTAAGTAGGTTTGATTTTTTAGTTTTTAGTGAAATAGATTAAGTGAATTATGCACAAAGAGGTTAAGAGGCGCTTCGCTTTTAGAGGAAATAAAACAGCCTGATATTAGATCAGGCTGTCTTTCTTACTATAATATATTGTTTCTTAGTAATGACTAAATAAATCAAGATTTGGCTTTTTATATTTTAGTCACATCACCTTCGTAAAAGTATCCTTTGTCAAAGGCTCCATTTTTTAATGCTTTAAACTCAGCTACCTTTAAGAACTCTTTACGGCTATATCCCTTTAGTTTAGCTAAAGAGACAATAACTTCATACATATCAGCAAGCTCCTCTACTGACTTAGTATTATCCGATTCAGAGATATACTCTGAATGCTCCTCTATTAGTTTTTCATTCAGCGCTAAAAGTAACTTATTGCCTTTGAGGGCTTTAACTTTCGGTTCTCTGCCATCCTTAATGATGATATCTGGAATATTATCTCTAACTAACTTTTTAGTCCTTCTAAAGTCAGTATCGTCAGTATTTCGCTTTGCTCGATTACATTTATAACAAAGCGCTTGTAAATTTTCTTCTGAGTTAACATCAATCAATACGCCATCTTTTTCAACCTTTCCATTTTTATTTTTAAATGACTGAGGAACAATATGATCGATATCAATAGGACGAAGTGATTTTGAAATTCCACACAGCTCACATTTGCCATTCGAGCGCTTTAAAACTCTATACCTAATCGATGTATTGACTTGAGGAGAGCGTTCTATATTATTCTTTTTATAAATCCAGCTAGCTATTTTTTTTTCACATATTTCAGTTTCTTTATTTGAATTATTTAAATCAACAAAATTAGAATTTAATAAAAAGGTTTCACTTTTTCTTTCATACCTTACAACACAGTGCTTAGTAAGAGTATCTTTAGGCCATCTCATTACTATTTTTTTATAATATTCAAGAATTGATAAGTCATATCTAGCTAACGCAACAGCAAGGTCAGTCTTTGTACGTTTACCATTATTGTTAAGTAGCTCTTTGATTATTACAGGCTGATAAATTTCAGTCATTGACATTTTATCTAATAAGAAATCACTCAATTTTGATTCCATTGTTACTCCAAATATTTACTAATATGCTTAACGCTAAAAAATTTGATTAGAAAAATTAAAATAATGTTTTCCTATACGATAATACGAACGAAGTATATTCGCACATCAATACTAACTATCACCTGTCGACTTAGATACCTTCCTAGTTTTCACCTTTACCAGTGGCTTTAATTCTATATTTTTCCTCTTTTTTTAATTTATTTAGTTCAGAATCTGTTTTATATAAAACTTTCCCGCAAGGAACAAACTTAGAAGAATGTTCGAGATGTACATCTTGGTCATCAAAAAATATGTGAGCCCTAAAAGCTTTTAATATATTACTTTTCTCCACACCACCTAAGAAAAAAGCTTCATCAACATAAACTCCCCAACTTCGTAATATTTTAATAACTCGCATCTCTGATGGGCTATTTCTTGCCGTAACAATTGCAATACGGACAGGTGATAATTCTACACTCATTGGTAGGCGATCTTGTAATCTTGCTAATTTAATAAGAAACTTAGCAAATGGTCCTTCACTCATTGGAGTATCTTGCAATTTATCTTCATTCTCATGAAATGCAGTCATACCGTCATTTTTATAAACAAGCTCACTTTTTTCATCAAAAATCACTGCATCCCCATCAAATGCAATCCTAACTTGTCCATCGGGTATACTACATTTATAAGTCGGAGGAATAGACAACACAGCTGATGCGCAAGACCCACTATCAATAACCTTTTGCGCATCAAGTTGATTTGTTGTCAGAAAAAGATCTACTTCAAAAGCGTCTAAATAATCGGCACTCGACTCACCAGCAGTAAAAGCTGATCTTGTAATATTTAAATCATGTGTTCTTATTGCTTTTAATACTCGAATACCAGTCTCTGGACTATTCCTAGACATTATAACAACTTCAACAAGTGGCTTTTCACCATTTTCTTGATAAGAGTTTAGACTTAACAATGCTTTGACTAAGGGAAAACCAACACCCTCCTCCAAAGGTAAATCTTCGTTTTCTATCATATGTTTTTTATAAGTTTCCATCCCTTTATGAGGGTTTTTAGAAAACTCCTGCTCAAATAACTTGTCAGAATCTGTCAAATCGAACAAAGCAGTAGCCGAGATACCAATTACTAGGGTTTTTTCAAATGTAGTTGCCAATTTGGCCTCCAGAGAATTTAGAAAATTAACTGCTTTATTAACGGAACTTTGCTTACCATTTAATAAAAGCATATAAAAAGTCAATTACCTATATTAGTACAAAATGACAAAATGTATTGCTCAATATAAACCTTAACCTACTCTATTCATTTATAACGATCGAGAATGACTCTATACTCCTCATTTTTTCTCATTCTTTTTTCTTTGTGAAAATTTTCTAAAAAAGCGAGTATTTAAAAATATCCAGCTTTGACTACACATTACACTTTGCTTAACTTGCTTCGTTTTAAGTAAAACAAAAAAGCCCGCGCAAAAAAATAGTCTGTATAAAAATACAGACTATTTAATCTGAGGTTAATTACTTTTAGCTAGGTTTATTATTCAACCAAAGTGACCGATACATCATCTACATAAAAATCTGCAGTGAGTTCACTTGACTCAACATAAAGTAAAGCGGCGCTTTCCTGCGTTGTGATTGAATGTGTGTAAGTGCCCGAAAGCTGTACCCAGTCACCCGCGTTAACGGTAGTGACGGGGGTAAGCTCAAGGTACTCGGTGCTAGTGTGCTCTATTTGTAGCGTGAGTTTTATTCCTGGCGACACTGTTGTGCTGTCGTCAGATAACTTAACCCACGCAGATACGTTATACGTTTTACCTGCTGTAAATAAGCCTTTTACATCCTTTTGTAACCCATTCCACGTTTCAGTTCGCCCTTGTACTAAAGCGCTATTATTGCCACTGTGGGCTTGGGTTGTTTCAAGAGTTACACTTGCACTACCACGGGCTTGCCATGAATCAAGTCCGGCTTCAAAGTCGCCATTAGTTAGCAGCTCTGATGAAGGTGCTGGTTCAGCTACTTCAATTAGCTCTTTTAATGCATTAGCAAATCCTTGCAAGGCAGGCTTTGCAGTAAAGTCATTAAAAAATAACAGCGGCCATTCTATTGTCGGCTCTGGCCAGTTTTGTAACCAGCTATCCTCGTCAATTACGCCCCAAATTGTAATGCCACCGCGTTGATCTTCAGGTACCGTTTCTAAGTATGTTTTAACAATATCGTAGTAGTACTGCTTTTGTTCATCCGCTCTTTCACTGGTTAGGTAAGTTAGAGGAATGCCGCCTTCGTTGTTCATACGAACATCTAGCTCGGTAATTTTTACTTTGATTTTAGGGCGAATATCGACCACTTTTTGGAGATGTGCCTGAATGGTTGAAATATCAGGACTGTTAAGTGAAATATGAGATTGAAACCCTATACCATCAATAGGCACGCCATTGTTGTGAAAATCGTTAACCATATTGATAACAGCATCTAATTTATCTGCATTCCAAATCAGGTTGTAATCGTTATAGTATAAGTCGGCATCAGGATCGGCTGCTCTTGCTGCTTTATAGGCTAAAGACAAAAATTCAGCGCCTATATTTTCAAACCAAACAGATTCGTCAGCGCTGTCGTTTGTGGTTTTTTCACCACGGTATTTACCATTTTCCATAAACGCTTCGTTAACTACATCCCAGCTAACTACCGTATCGTTATCACCTTCTTCTTCAAAATGAGTGGCAACTTGAGTGATATGATTTTCCATCATGGTTATCCACGCGGCTTTATCACCTTGAAAACTTTGCATCCAAGGCGCAATTTGCGAGTGCCACACAAAAACATGACCATGTACCGTGAGTGAGTTGTCTTTGGCGTAGTTAACTAGCTCATCAGAATCATCGTAAAAAAATTCACCTTGGGTTGGTTGTAAATAGGTAGGCTTCATAATGTTTTCAGCAGAGAGCTGATTAAAGTGTTGTTCAATAATCGTTTTAATCTCTGGTCTGTCTATTATGCTGTTACCAAATCCACCCGCAGGAACAGCTACACCAATATTAAAATTAGGTGCTAATGCTTTTAAACTTTGTGCTGTCACTTCGCTGTATTGAACATCAGGTATTTCTTCTGCTGGTACATCGTCTAAAATAAAGCCTGAAAATTCGTCTAGGTAAATAGACTTGTTAATGTTCTCTTCTTTTGAAAAGTGAATTGCCAGCCTAACTAAAGAGTCAACTTCGGCTGTTGCGGCTGTTAATGTTATTTTTTGCCACTCGCCTGTGAGTGTTTCTTTTACTAGGCTAAGTTGGCCATAATCTGGCGCAGGTGTTTGAATCCAAAAATCGGCACTGGTTCCTTCTTCACCTTTGGCCCAAACACTAAACTCGTAATTTTTACCTCCAGTGATAGGAATGTCTTCATAAGCTATTTCAATTCCCCAAGGGTTGTCACCCAATGTATTAACAATAACCTCAGCTGCTTTGGTGCCTTTGTAAGTATTAACGCCTTCTTGCGATTCAATTATCTCTATAGTAGAAGTAGCGCTTGATTCTTGATCTGGTCTAAATACCCAATTTCCGACGGGCGTTGTTTGCCCTGTAGTGTCTTCTTCAAACCCACCATTTGCTATTTCAGCTGCTATTGGCGCTTCAGGCGCTGGAGTATCAGGGGCTACTACTTCCGGTATAGGTTCAGGCACCGGTGTATCTTTATTATCCCCCCCGCACGCCATTAATAGTGATACTAAGGTCACTAATCCGGTGTTACGAAAAATCGATTTATTCATTTTTTATTCCTTAGACTAAAGCAATAAATGAGTTGTTTTTAAACTAGGTGCAGTAAAGCCATTTGAGTGAATAAAATATGATAAGAGTATTTCTACTGCATCATCAAAATCTATTATTCAACATGACTACAACTAATTAGAAAAACAAACAGTCATTTATATTTATTATTTTAATATCTCTTCAAACGTTAATATTTACTTTGTACAAAGGTACAAATATAAATTTAAAATCATTGAGTTATAGTTAAGGTTTAAATTAAAATTTATTGTTTTATATCGTGTGTGTGAATATGCAATCATAAAATTAACCTAAAACCAACATCGTTATAGTCTAATTAACAATAAGGATCAAGGCTAAAATTTGACCCGTTTCATATTGAGTATGCTTTGAGTTTAATTTGAGTCTGATAAAAATAATTAAATAGAAGGTGTAAGTGATACTTGTGCTTGTATTACTTAGGTAAGATCAAGGTTTACCAGCTCATCGCTTAGTAAAATGACTTTTATTTGCCTCCATATAAAAATTTGCAAACAAAAAAAGCCGAGTATTTAAAAATACTCGGCTTTGACTACACAATGCGATTTACTTAACTACATCAGCAATGGTTTTAATAACTGGCTTAGGGTTTAAATTACGATCCCATAGTAATGGGTAGTTTGTTCTGTTTGGGATTGGGTAGTCGTTTTTCCACGACATACCATCGTGTAATCCCCAAAAGGTTACGCGGTCTATCTTGTCGCGCTTTGCATAAAACAATTCAAACAAGGCTTTATAACGGGCGTTTAGTTGCACCTCTACATCGCTCGGCAAGCCATTTTTGTAAGGGTCGAGGTAGGTTTCAAACTCTTCTAGCTGAAACTGTGGTTTCATCATATCGGTGCCGGTAATTTGCCCTTCTTTTGTTAAAGGCAGGACGTCTATATCAAGCTCGGTGATCATCACTTTTATACCCAGTGCGGCATATGCATCGATGGCTTTTTCAATGTATTGCATTTTAGGAAAGTTAAGCCCCCAATGCGCTTGTATGCCAATGCCATCAATGCGGATACCTTCTTTTTGCAGCATTTTGATCATGCGTATAATGCCGTCTCTTTTTTCTGGTCGCCATGCATTAAAATCGTTGTAGTAAAGCTCGGTATTAGGTGAATACTGCTGGGCGTATTTAAACGCGGCTTTTACCATAGTATCGCCATCGCCTACGCGGTTAACCCACACAGTTGGGCGATAAGAGCCATCATCAGCAATCACTTCGTTAACTACATCCCACGCATCTACTTTGTTTTTATAGCGCCCTGCTACAAGCTCTATGTGTTTGCGCATTTGCTCTAATTGCTCTGCTGGGGTATTTGGCTCATTTTTACTATTTGTAAAAAACCAGTCAGGCGTTTGGTTATGCCACACTAAGGTGTGGGCTACGGTAAACATGTTATTTTGCTTAGCAAAATCTATAAACGCATCTGCACCACTAAAATCGACCTTACCTTGCTGCGGGTAAATTACTTCTGCTTTCATGGCGTTTTCAAGAGTGACTGTATTAAATTGCTTAGCAATAATTAACTGCGCGGCTGCGTTTTTGCCTGTCACTATATCTTGGTTTACAGCAACCCCCATTTTGAATGAGTCTGCAAAGGTGTTTTTAAGAGCTTGGTCTTGTGCAGCGTTTACGCTTAATGACCCTGCAAGTAAAAGCAGGCTGAGTGTGTGTTTTTTATGCATGTGTGTGCTCCGTTGAATCGTTATTATTTTCGATAAATATCATACAACGAAAAAAATAAATGATATAGTCAAAATGACCATTAATTATAAATTAAACAAACCTGAGTAAACGTCCATGCTAAAAACACACAAAAAAATACTAAGCTTAGTTGTATTAATGCTCTGTTTTAATAAGGCAGCGCTGGCACAACAACCTCAAAACCCGCCTTTGTTAAACGCTGTAAACAACCCAAGCAATGAGCAGTCGCCATTAATAAAGGGCGTAAAACCCACACTTGTTAGTGACGAGCTTTTATTTTTAGAAGGCCCAACGTGGTCAAGCCAAGACAATGCGTTTTATTTTTCAGAAATGAACTTTGCAAGCTCGCAAGCACTTGGCCCTGATTCCACCATTTATAAATTAGTGCTGCCCAATACTCTCACCACTTATTTAAAACACAGTGGTACAAACGGATTGTATGCCAAAGGAGAGAGCCTCTATACGCTTAACCATAGTACGCAGTCGCTTTCTAAAATTAATATAAAAAGTAAAACTAATACCGTAATAGTTAGCGAATTTGATGGGCTAAGCTTTAGCTCGCCAAACGATATGACTATGCATAAAAATGGCGATATATTTTTTACCGATCCTAACTGGCAAATAGGCGAACGCACTCAACAAATGCCTTATACCGGCGTGTATAAGTTAAGTAATACGGGCACACTTAGTTTAATTGACGCTACGCTTGAAAAGCCCAACGGTGTTGCGCTCTCGCCCGATCAACGTACCCTTTATGTTGGCGACTTTAGTAACCGCGTCAGCAAATACACTATTGATGAAAACGGTGATATTTTACCGCGCGAAGACTTTATTAAAGTAACCTCGCCCGATGGCCTAAAAGTAGACTCCGCTGGCAATATTTACGTTAGCAGCCACAAAAAAGGCGTTATTAATATTTATACGCCAGAAGGTGCATTTATCGATAAAATTGAACTGGGCCCTAATGTAACCAACCTTGCCTTTGGTGGTAAAAACCGAAAAACGTTATTAATAACTACCGCTAAGGGGTTATTTACACTTGATGTAAAAATAGCTGGTTTGGCTAATTAGTTAAGCAACTTATTAAAGAGAAAGTTAAGTTTATTAGTTAAGCACAAAAACCGGTGTAACTTGGTTACACCGGTTTTTTATTATCGAGGTTTTGCTGCCTAAGCTTTTACTACTTAGGTTTTTGCTACTTAAGCACCGTTATTTTAATTAAACGTGTTGTTATAAAACTTAAAATTGCCCGATACATGCAGCATAGCTAACATATATAACGAACCATTATAGTAACGGTAGCTACCGGTTGGTTGCGATAAAGACCAAAACTCGTTAAAAAATTCATTTGCTTGCCCAGCATTTGTTGAAGCAAGTAACGCTACTGCATTCGCGGCTTTTTGACCTTCGCCTGCACAGCCTTTGTTTTGCGCACCACCGTACGAATACACTTGCTCGTAACAGTTTTTACTGTTGTTTGTTTTTGCATAACTTAAAAAGCCAAGTGCTTTATTAACTGCATTTTTATGCCACGCTTGAGCACCCATTAAATGCGCGTCTAAACCCACATTCATAATTACGCGCCATGCATCAAATTCATACCATTGACCTGGGTTTGCTTGGCCGTTAAAAATGTAGCCAATAACAGGGCTGCCATCTAAGCGCGATAAAAATGTAGGTAAGTTCCAATGCGGATTATCACTTACTTTTGTAAAATGGTTTTTGAGTAAGGTTCTACTTTTTGTGGCTACTTGTCGCCAGTAAGTTTTGTCTGCTTGGTTAGTTACGTTATTAGCAAAGTAGTCGTAAAACGCAGGTATATGGTAAGAAGGGTCTGTTAAGTTATCTAAATAAGGCGAAAAGCGGATTATTTGGTTTTCCATCAGCTTATTTTTAATTGTGTTTAACATGGTAATTGCATCGTTGTAGTAGTTAAACTCCCCCGAATTACCCCAACGAGCGGAGGCATTAAGTAGTGCAAAAGCAAAGTACTCTTCGCCATCCGGAGCGGGGCCTTCATCTACTTTATAAACAAAGCCGTTTTGATTAAGCTTTAGTTTCCACGCGTAAACGCCTTGTTTTTTAGCATCAGGGTGGTTGTCTGGATTTTTTTGATACGCTTTTGCAAAGCGCCATAGGTTATCAAATTCTTCTTGTTTATTAAGCATGACAGCAGCGGTCATTCCCCACGATTGCCCTTCTGTTCTTATATCGTCGCCTTCGTCAGGGTTTATTGCTTTTATGTAGTGTGCTTTATAAACACCGTTTTCGGTGTACGGGTAGTAAAGTTGTTGTGTATTGTTATAGCCAAACATATTGTCAAAAGTACTATTCACCTTTTGTTGTATGTTTGTTTTACCCATTTCTTGTGCGAGGTTACGGTATGCCCCTGAACTGTCGGCGCCTACACTCGATGGGTTATTATTAAATGCAGCAAGTGATTTATAGCTTATTAGTGTTAACAATAAAGTTGTTATTTTAAAAAATACTTTCATGTTTATCCTCTTTATTTGAATTATATTAGCGTGCAAATTTAATATAGTCTTTTTGACCATTTGATCAAGGTATTCTCAAAACTATTTATCTGTTTTATAAACTAAGAGAAATGTGTGAGGTGCTTAAGAAATGCTTAAATATAAAAGGCCGCTTAAAAAAGTAGCCTGAATCGACATGAATTGTGCTAAAAAGCGTATTTATTAGTTATTTATTAATTGCTACTTTTTTAACCCTTTACCCGTTGCAGCCCAATAAATTCCGCCATAAATATGCTCGGTTAAAAACTCACTTTTATACACCGCATTAGTATGCCCAAGGGCTGTATAAAATGATCGACCTCCATCGTAATTGTGATACCACGAAATAGGATGAAACGCCCCCATACCTGAGCTTGTTTTGTTATTACCCCAATCGGCAGTTGGGTTGTAACTTTGCTCATCAACCGTGAGTAAGTAGTTTAACTTAGTGAGCTCTGGCCCAAACTCATACCACTCGTCTGTCCAAAGCATCTCCGGCGGCATATGGTTTAAGCCAATAAAGCGAGTATTAGGCACTTTACTTAATACACCAGTTTGAATAACAGGATGAATGTTAAAGGTGCGCCCCACCAACTTTTGATACCACGGCCAATCGTATTCGGTATCTGATGCGCTATGAATGCCAACAAAGCCTTTGCCTGCTTTTACAAATCGCTCAAGCGCGGCTTGCTCTTTTGGGTTTAAAATATCGCCCGTGGTTGATAAAAATACCACTACATCAACATTTTTTAAGTAATCGTCGTTAAAATAATGGCTTTCTTCGTGCCAAATTAAGTTAAAAAAGTGCTTATCGGCTAAGCCTTCTAGCGCTTTAACGCCTTCGGTTTGCGACTTATGGTGCCACCCTGCAGTTTTTGTAAATAGCAGCACATTAAATTGCTTTTTAGGGAGGGTATCAAACCCTGTAGCATGACTTTTTTGCACTGTTGCCATACTCAGCGCCAATACAACAAAGCTTAATAGCCAACCTTTATATGCGAATCTAGGTAAAGAACAAGACATAGTAATCCTATTTAAAATGAACAAACATATTAGCCGTTAGCCGCCCTGTTTGTGGACACGACGAAATATCGGTAGATGTATTAAGTAAACTGGTGTGCAGCAAATACCCAGGAAACACAATAAGTCTATTTGACTTATATTCTATGTGCTTATAGCACTCAAATTCACTGTGCTGTGTGGTGCAATAACTAGGCTTTGCATTATCTAATTCAAGGTACTTCTGAGCATATGTTAAATACGTGTTTTTGCGCTTTGAGCTTATTGTTTCAAACCCTGTTTTTTTATGTCTAAAAAATCCAGTGCCGCCGTGCGCTCCCTCTCCAAGGTAATGAATAATGGCAATTAAGTTTGGATCGTTTGTATCAAAGTGTGGCAAGGTTTGTATTGGTGATAGCTGCCGCTCCGTTTTAGTAATTAACGATAGGGTATTATCTTTTGGGTATGGGGTAAGTGTTTGCCCAATGTTAAATACGTTATAAAACCCCTGTATAAGAGGCTTTAGGTAATCAACCACACATTGCTTTGGCAGCGGCATGCGTAAACCTGGGTATTGAGTGAGTTCGTCGGGTTTAAACTCCCCATTACTTTGAGCAGCACTTTGCGTTAGGTTTATAAGTTTTTGCGGCACACTTAGGTAGTCGTCAATTATAATAATTGGCGTTTGCTCTTGCCCTATAAACTCATATTGCGGCTGTAAGTTATTGCCAAGTGTTAGCATAATACTTACTTAGCCTTGCAATAATGATTAATAAAATCAATGTGACTCGGTAAGCTATTTGCTTTTTTAGCCACATGATTTTTTATTGATTCTAAAAATCGTTTAAGCTCATCATCGCTCATACTGTCTACAATTGGGTGATAATTTTGCGGCAGTAGACCTTGCCCTAACATCACTTGTAACCACGATGCTTCGCCAAATAGCTCTTGCTCTACTTTATATACATGCCCACTTTGCTTAAATAGCTCAATGCGTTTGGCAAGCGACTCTGGAATTGGCATGTTTTTACAGTAACGCCAAAAGTCGCTGTCGGTGCGCTGCGTTACGTAGTAATGAAGCACAATAAAGTCGCGAATGTTTTCGGCTTCAAAGCGCATTTTGTTATTAAAGTCATCTTGATAGCACGACTCGATTGCTTTGGTTGGCATGTTTTGCATTAATCTTATAATGCTTTGCTGAATTAAATGAATACTGGTTGATTCCAGCGGTTCAATAAAACCGCTTGCTAAGCCAATAGCAACACAGTTTTTGTTCCAATGTTTACGCCGTGTACCGGTGCGGTATTTAATAACGCGCGGCTCATTAATAGGTTTGCCTTCTACGTTATTGAGGAGCGCTGTTTTGGCCTCATCATCGCTCATGTATTTACTGCAAAACACAAAACCATTACCACGGCGGCTTTGCAGCGGTATTTGCCACTGCCAACCACATTTATGCGCCATTGCACGTGTGTATGGCACTATTGGGCTTACTAATTCTGTTTGTACTGCAACGGCACTGTCGCACGGGAGCCAATGGCTCCAATCTTCGTATCCGGTGTGTAGCGCTTGCTCTATTAATAAACCTTTAAAGCCGGTGCAATCTATAAATAAATCGCCCTCAATAATTTGCCCGTCAACTAAAGTAAGCGATTTTATAAAGCCATTGGTGGGCTCTAAATTAACTTTGCTTATCATGCCTTCTATACGTTTAGCGCCGTTTTGCTCTGCAAAATTTCGTAAAAATTTAGCGTACAAACCGGCATCTAACTGATAAGCATGGTTACGGTCTTGATTCGGCACTACGGCAAATTTACCCAAGCGACTTGCTACGTGCTCTGTGCAATAGTCGCCAATATCGGCTGCAACACCTTGTTGCATACCTTTTAGCCAAAAGTGCTGAAAACCTGCAGCCCAACAGCCTTGTCCAACATAACCAAATGAGTGAAAGTAGCTTTGTTGGTTTTGTTTCCAACCCTCAAACGATATGCCTAATTTGAACGTGGCGTTAGTGGCTGCCATAAATTCTGATTCGCTGATTTTTAGTAAATCATGAAATATATGCAGCGTAGGAATAGTTGACTCCCCGACCCCTACGGTAGGAATTAAATCGGATTCAACTAAGAACACTTCAATATTTTTACCTAGTAGCTTTGCCATTGCAGCGCTACACATCCAACCGGCGGTTCCGCCACCTGCTATTACGATTTTTTTAATTGCATTTTGATTCATATTTCAAACCTTACAAGTACGCTTAGCGTCTTAATTTATTTTGTAATTCGGCTCTTAATTTACGCGCTGCAAGCTCATCCATTGGCTTTGCTAAAATAGCCTGTGCAGGCTCTGGGATGTAAGTAAATTCGTTATCGGAAAATACGTAGTAATTAAACAAACGTTGCCATGCTGCGCGCTCATGCTTTGGTAAATTACGTATGTTTAAAATAGCAAGGTGCAACGCATTAGTAGGCTGACCATAAACCGCAGGCGTATTTTTAAACCAATAATTAAACAGTATATTTAAGCTGCCAAGCCCCTCTACTTGGTGCCACCACATGCTGGGCAATATAAGGGCATCGCCGGCTTCAAGATCAACGGTAATTGCCGCTTTTATTGCCTGCTCAAACTTAGGAAACTGCTCAAAGTTAGGTGCAGTTGTAGTGGTTAAGCTTATTGGCTGACCACCGGGTGCTTTATCAAGCGGACCTATATATAAATTGTCTATTTGATCGGGGGCAAATAAAGTAAAACGCCTTTTACCTGCAACGCAACATGCTAAATTTTGCGCTACGTCGTAATGTGCTGGTACGGTAACTTTTCCGCCTGCCCATACATTAAATAAACAGCCTTCGTTTAATGCGTTAACGTGGCAGTGATTAACCAAACCAGGTAAGCACTGTGCAATGCTAGTTGAGCCAATGTATAAAGTGTCGGCTTGTGGGTTATTTGCACTTTGCATTATTTGCTCAAGCGCACTAATAAATGCCGCTTGTTGATTAGTAAAGTTAAAACCGCTCATATCGGGGTTATACCCTACAACCCCGCTTTGACTGGCGGGTATTGTGCAAGTATTAACTAAAAAACCTTCGTAAAACGGTGTTAAATAATCAATTGCAGCTGCATCAGATTCTTTAGCGGCAATAACGAGGGGCCAATCGCTTACAAACCCTTTTAGTACAATAGGCACAGACGAGTTTAAAAACTCTTTGGGCAAGGTGCTGGGAGTTAAGCCACTCAGCGTTTGAATTTTATTTTCTAAATTTTCCATAGTTAAGCACTTACACAGCGTGCTTTTGTAGCATAAGTTGCTCGTTTTTAAGCGCGACTAAATCACGTACATGTACTTGCGAGGCAATGACCATGTATATACACGCTAAATACCCTTGCGAGTGCAGCTGCGCAATTGCATCGCTACTTAGTTGGTTAAGCGTGTCTTCGTTTATGGTGTAAAAGCCGAGTAAGTTATGTTTAATCCCGTTTACTAAATCAAGCTCTAGGGATACCGACTCAAGTAAACCATGTTTAATTAAGGTTTTAATAAAGGGCTGGTTTTGTTGTAAACCATGATGCAGGTTGTCGAGCACATTTATTACGTTTTCGAGATAATCGCTATTCCCGCCGTGTTCTAAAAATAAGTTAATACCCTGCTTTGTTGATACTTTTGGTGAATCTAAATCAATGCTAAGCATGCGCTCTTGCGTTGCTACACCGTTTTGCATTGTATTTTGAGTAGCAATAGCAAAAGGCAGTCGCTGCATACTTAACGGAATGTAGTGTGCTTGCCATTGCTGGTTTACTAAAAATAAATTTTCGTCTTTATTTATGCCGTACAAACACACCGGCGAAAATGTATTTGTTGTATCGTCCTTGGTAAAAAATATTGGATAATGTGCTTGAGCGACTCTAAATTCGCTCACAAATGTTTCGCTATACCAAACTCCGTCACCTAAGTGTGTGCTGCGTGCAGGGTTTATTTTTAAATGCTGATGCTCAACATTATTTAATAATGCATGATTGGCCATGGATTGTGTGCTCCAATTGTTGTTGTGTGCCTTTACTTACTGTTACGAATCGAATGTAACAAATAAGTTAAATTCATATTGACTATAACAGCTGGGTATTATTATTACTAGGTTAATTTAGGCAAATAAAAAGCCGCAAAAAGCCGCAAAATGCGGCTTTTATAAGGTTGCTACAAGGGTAATTTATTAAAAATTATAACGAACACCTAAACCATAACGAGAGCCAGTTTGAGTGATGTTATAAATTAGCTCTTGCTTGCGCCCGTACGATGTTACGTACTCATCAGTAATGTTTATACCTTCAATAAATACGGTAAGTCCCTCTACTGCCGGTACTTCGTAACTTACGTTAAAGTCTATTTGGTAATACTCATCGGTGTAAATTGGTGCGGTTAAATCGCCATTTACACGACGCTCATTTAAAAACGAGTCGCGCCAGTTATACGCAATACGCGCTTGTAAGCCTTCTTTATCGTAAAAGAACACCACGTTTGCCGTGTCACTTAACCCTACTAGTGCTTCTGTATCCTCTAGTGAGTCGTTGTCGTATTCAAGGCCTGAGTCAACCATAGTGTAGTTAAAAATACCGCCAAAACCTGACTCACCAAATAAATGCTGAATATTAAATTCAAAGCCATCAATAGTGTATTCTTGGTCGCCATTTACAGGCACGTTTATTCTAAAGTTAATTGGATCATCTGAGTCTGGGTCACCAACAATTGTGCCACCGTCTAATTCACCATCTTCATCAAAATTAGGCTGCACATTTGGATCATCAGCAAAGTTTTCAAAAATGTAATTTCTGATGTCTTCGTTAGATGCATTACCACCTAGTGCACTTGATGCAGCTCTAAATTTTTCACCATTTAATGGGTCATATAAGTTAAATATATTTGAGTCGATAGTGCCTGTAGTGATCCAATTTGTTACGTCTTTTTTAAAGTAACCAAACGAAATATAACTTCCTTCGTCGTAATACCATTCACTTGATAAATCGTAGTTAATTGATTCAAGCGGTTTAAGACCTGGATTACCAGAGCCACCCGAATAACCACTTAAACTACCCCCGGTATTAATAGTTGTACCGCCTTGCAGCTGACCGTAGCCCGCTCTTGAAATAGTTTTACTCGCTGCTGCACGGATCATTACATCTTCAACAACTTCAATATTAAAGTTAATATTAGGTAGGAATTGACTGTAATCTGCCGATTGGCTTAGCGTTTCAATACCGGTAACACCGGTTACTGATGTGGCTGTATCTTCGTTCCACTCTACGCGGCTGTAACCGGGTGCGGTTGCTTTAGAAAATACGTCTGTTTTTTCGTAGCGTAAGCCAATTTGCAGGTCGAAGAACATGCCGCTCAATTCACCTTTGTAGTTTACTTGTGCAAAAGCAGATTGCGTTTTTTCTTCAGTAAAGCGGTTTGTTGCTGCATCCCAGTCGGTTGAAGCACAAAATTGTCCTTCGCCGTTTGGTCCTGCCGCTGCGCCGTCGGCTGCTTTACAATCACCATAAAGGTTATCTACGTTGGCAATAGGATCTGCGTACTCTGCTGCATTTACAATCGCATCAAAGTCAGCAAAAAAGATTGTATTAAATAAATCGTATTCGCCTTGTGTTGCAGTGCCTTCAAAGTTACCCGCTTTAGCTTGAAACTTATCTAAAATAGTATCTTGGCGCCAATCGATATCAGCAAAGTCGCCCTCAACACCAACTCCACCCCAATCTGGGCGCTGCACTTGTGTATGACGATAATGGTTGTTTACTTTATTAACTGCAACGCCAAAATCAATACTTAAACTGTCGTCTAAGAAGTACTTACCTGAGATTTGTGTTTGATCGATTTCTGAATCGTATTTGTCGTTTGCAAACCAGCTACCCGATAAACGCATGGTTTCTGGGGTAAAATTTTCAATGTTACCAATAGCAATACCAGGTAAGTCGCCGGTTAAATCAAGCCCGGTACGTGAACGTGTGTACGATGGTAACTGAATATTGTTACGTGTACCGTGGCGTGGATCAGTTGCTTTCATTGATGCTTTTGAACTGTGGTGATCAAACTCTAGGTTAAGCTGATCAGACACTGCCCATTCTAGATTAAAGCCTAATGAATCTGTTTTTTCTTCGCGACCCCAAGAACCTACCGTAAGCGACGTATCGCGGAAATCGGCATCACTTTGAATGTCATAAATTTCTGAGTAAATAAGTGGATACGCGTTAGGCTCGCCCGCCCAAACAGATTCACTTCTGTCGCCAGCGTAGTTAAACCATACTGAGGCATCCGTATGCTGCTCTTCAATAGTTGTTTTAAAGCCGGTGTAATCAAGGGTTGCTGTAATATTTTCAACAGGTTGATATTGAAATACTAACTGCCCATTTACACGTTCACGTTGGCGCTCTTCAAACACATAACGTGGTTGTTGCGGGTTTGAGTAAATACCTGATGTAGGCCTGTTTGCTCCGCCCTCTGCGCCTGCAGGTACACCGCCCCATCCTGTATTTGTGTAATCAGATGCTCTGTAGCCTTGATCTTGAATAAACTGCTGCATACCGCTTTCACGGTCTTGGTAGCTACCTGAAATCGAAATACCAAACTTGTCATCCCCAAATGTTTGCGAATATAAACCGCTTACCTCTGGTGTAATGCTACCCTCGTCGGTTGATTGATCGTCTACAGCTTTTACGCCAAACGATGCTTTTATACCTGGGCTATTTAAAGGTCTGTTTGTTGTTAAGTTTATAGTTGCGCCAATGCCACCTGAGGTAACACTTGCGTCTGATGTTTTATAAACTTGCACGCCCGATACGCTTTCAGATGCGACATTTGCAAAATCAAATGTGCGGTCACCTGTTGTATTTGGAAGTTGGCGGCCATTAATAGTAATTAAGTTATTAGCAGGTCCAAATCCACGTACTGTTACGCGGCTACCTTCACCGCCCGCTCTATCAATTGATACGCCGGTAATACGTTGTAGCGATTCAGCAAGATTGGTATCAGGAAATTTCCCCATATCCTCAGCCGAAATTGCATCGACAATACCAGAAGAGTCGCGTTTAACATCCATAGAGCGTTGCAATGAACCTCTAATGCCGGTTACTTGTATTATTTCTACATCTTCATCGGCAACAGTTTCGGCAGCGTAGCTTTGGTGAGGAAGCGTAACGGTACCCATTGCAGCGAGTATGGCTGTTGAAATTATCTTTTTCTTAAACATCATGATGCCTTTTTCTTATTTAATTATTATTGACGTACTGCAAGACTTTAAGAATTACTCGAAACATAATTGTAAACTATTTGTTTCATTTTACGGTCAATAAATAATTATTGTGTGTGTATGTTTTAAACGTTTTACAAAGACCACAACCAGTTTTAAACATGTGCTACTTAACTAAAAACCGTTAAATAACAGCACGTTTATGCTAATTCTTTGTGCTAATTTTTTGCTTTAAAATATTTTCATTTTGTCATATGTCCTCAGCTTCCTCTTATTTTGACCATTAACAATAAAAATTAATGGTCATATTGACTATATCTTTTTTATGCAAATAAAAGCTTAAGCTTTGCTTACGCAGATAATTTGCAATGTTTGTAACTATTTTTACTAAGCGTGTTCATATGGGCTTATTGTTTGAATTTTTCCGTTTGAGTCGTGTTCGAGCTTAGCCATTTTCATACTGCGTAAATGGGTTTGCCCGCCCGACAACGTGCTGTCGTGATAAAATAAAAACCAATCACCATTGTGTTTAACAATTGAGTGATGCGTGGTCCAACCTAGTACTGGGTTTAAAATAACGCCCTGATAGGTAAATGGTCCGTATGGGTTATCGCCTGTTGCGTATACAATTTTGTGCGTATCACCCGTTGAATACGAAAAGTAATAAACACCATTGTGTTTGTGTACCCAAGGGCCTTCAAAAAAGCGGCGGTTATTATCGCACACTGTAATTGGCGAGCCGCTTTTATCGAGTACAGCAACTTCTTTTACGTCTTCGCTTAGGCTGATCATATCTTCAGATAATCTTGCTACACGCGCAGGGATTGCAGGTTCACCATTTTTGGGATAGGTGTCTTCATTGTTAAATTCGCTCGTTTGCCAATTTTGTAATTGCCCGCCCCACAAGCCACCAAAATACAAATAATGGCTTGAGTCGTCATCTTCAAATACAGCTGGGTCGATACTAAACGTCCCTTGAATGTAATCATCTTCTGCTTTGAATGGACCTGTTGGGCTGTCACTTTTTGCAACGCCAATTCTGAAAATACCTTGCTGATCACGCGCCGGAAAATAAAGGTAATACTGACCAAGTTTATGCGCTGCATCGGGTGCCCACATTTGCTTGCTTGCCCATTTTACGTCATCTACACAAAGTGCTACGCCATGATCTATGGCTTTGCCTGAGCTTTCCTCAAGGGAAAACACATGGTAGTCGCGCATTGCAAAGTGGTCGCCGTTATCATTAATTTCATTTTTTGATTCAATATCGTGCGATGGATAAATATACACTTTGCCGTTAAACACATGCGCAGACGGATCGGCGGTATACATGTGATCAACTAACACATTATGATTTTGTATTAACGAGTTGGCTCGTTGTAGGTCTTTTAACTGTTTAAGTTCAGCGTCACTTAATCCATTAGATGGGGGTGCTGCTTGTGCTGTATTTTGCATTGTTACTCCTAGTATTGCCTGCCCACTTTGCACTTGTAAAAGGTGCAAAGTGGGCTGCTAAATTAGTTTATGGTTTTGTTATCAGCCAGTTGCGTTTGAATGCGCTTTACTTCAGGCTCGGTAAGTTTGTAACGTGTTATAAAAATTAAACATGCCACGGTACAAATTACTGGAATGCCAGCAAAGGCGAGTAAAATGCCTGATAACGTGTGTTCTGATTGTTCTTGATTAGGCACGTATGCGTACCCTGATAATATCCAGCCAGCAATCGCACCGCCGATTGCAAAGCCTAATTTTATTGCTAATAAATGGCCCGAAAACGTAACTGCGGTTAATCTACGGCCAATTTTTAATGCGCCGTAATCAACCGTATCTGCCACCATTGAGAACATGATTGGGGTAATTATCATGTGAGCAAAGTTAGCAATAAAGTAGACAATAAAAATGGTGACTATGGCGTCGCTCTCAAGTACGTAAAACATGCTGTGAGAAATAATTACGACCACTAAAGCGACTATAAATAGCGTTTTCTTTTCAATAAATTTGGTTAAAAAGTTGGTAGACACAGCGCCGAGTACTGAGCCAATTGCTGAGAGTGTTAAAAAGTTAGAAGTAAGCGAGGCTTCTCCTACGTAGTACTTAATATAATGCGGTGCTACTGAGGCTCTAACGCCAATTAATATTAATGTTGCTAGGCTTATAACAGCTATAACAACCCATTGATCGTTTTTAAATAAGCTTAAAAATTCAAGGAAGGCATTCTTTTTACTTTGCGCGGGTTTAACTTGTTTGGTTTCTTTGGTCATTTTAAAACACAGTAAAAAACAAGTCGCAGCAAGTCCGCCTAAAAACACCATTGCTAGCGGGTAACCTACTACATCATCACCGTCGCCAAAAAAAGCAACCAGCTTAGGCAGCGCCCATACAATTACAAGCAGCGCTGCCATTGCCATTGCAAATCGGTATGACTGAAGCGATGCACGCTCTTTAGGGTCGTTTGTCATTACTGCGCCAAGTGCGCCGTACGGTATATTAATGGCGGTATAACATGTCATTAAAAGTCCGTAAGTAAAGTAGGCATATATAAGCTTGCCCGTAGAATCAAAATCTGGGGTTATGAATGCTAAGCAAGCAAACACACCGTAAGGCACGGCTAAAAATAATATATATGGGCGGTAAGAGCCCCAACGGCTGCGCGTTCTATCGGCAATGCTGCCCATTATAGGGTCGGTAATACCATCAAATAAACGAACCGCTAATAATAAGGTACCCGCAGCGGCTGCAGATAAACCGTAAACATCGGTATAAAATATCAACATAAAGTTAGCGACCATTTGAAATACAATATTACTGGCTGTATCACCAAGGCCGTACCCTATTTTTTCTTTAATTGTGAGTGTGTGTTTTGTGTTGTTCATGTGTGCTCAATTTTCAATGCAAATCGATATAGTCAAAAATACTATATGTATTTTTAGCGCATGTAAACATTTATGTTACATTTTTAATTTGCTAGTAATGTATTTAATACACGACGCTAATTAGCCGTTAAATTTACTAACATACAAAGGTATTATCCGTTCAATAAAAAACCAATACCAAACCAAAGTCGAATATCGGCGTGAACGCGTAAAAACAGGTACAGTTTATAAAGTGAGTAATTAAATAGATGTGATTGTTTTAAATAGGAATTATAAAAGCTTTTTATTTGCGCTTTACCCACCTTTTATATACCCTTAATAGTCTTTATAACAATATCTACGTATAGCTTTGGCTGAGTAATTTATGCACTATAAAACATCAAACATTTCTAACAACATCGACGAAGAATCGATTCCTGATGACTGCATTAGTAATCTAACCGTAGATAATATTGTATTTGCTATTCATGAAGGTAAGTTAAAGGTGTTGCTGGTTAAATATAACCGCGGCCTTGCAACAAGCCAGTGGGGTTTAATTGGTCATTGGGTTCGAAAGAATGAAAACCTAGATTCAGCCGCACTTCGTGTCGTTAAAAGTACAACCGGTGTTGAAAACCTGTATTTAGATCAGTTAGGTGCATTTGGTAACGTAGACCGCTACCCAGCTAGACGTATTATTACTATTGTTTATTATTCGCTCGTTCGCTTTGAAGAAACCAACCTTGTGAGTGGCGACAATGCTTTAGAATGTGAATGGTTTGATGTAAATAGTGTACCGGCTTTAATGTTTGACCACGCCGATATTTTAAAAAGCGGCTTAGATTACTTACGCTATAAAGTAAGGCACGAGCCGATTGGTTTTAGCTTACTTCCAGAAAAATTTACCCTGCTTGAGCTACAAGGAATTTACGAGTCGATTTTAAATAAATCACTCGATAAGCCTAACTTTAGACGTAAGTTTCAAAAAATGAACTTATTGATAAACTGCAAAGAAAAACAAACCAATGTGGCACACAGAGCCGCAACTTTGTACCGTTTTGACATAAACGTGTACGAAAAACTAAGAGAGTTTGGTTTTACGTTTGAGTTTTAAATATTCAAAAACATTATTGGATTAAAGTTTGGTCTTTAAGGCCAAACAGCATATTGCTAATATATATGTGATACCTTTAATTCGTTTGCATTATTAATATAAACTAATCAAAAAGGAGCTTTTTACTTGAAACTTACGCCGCCCTAGGCAACCACTCCCCTTTTTCATCAGCACGTTACGTGCAACCTTAATCGCCATCTGCGCGAGAATCACTATTATTTAAATAAAATACTCCCCTATACTGTGGGAAACTAACTAATTAGGTTACTTACATGTTTGATCACGTAAAAAGAGATTGGCTCTCTAATGTTCGTGGCGATGTGCTTGCTGGTATTGTTGTGGCGCTTGCCCTAATACCTGAAGCTATTGCCTTTTCTATTATTGCCGGTGTTGATCCAAAAGTGGGTTTGTACGCCTCATTTTGTATCGCCGTTATTATTGCCTTTGTAGGCGGACGCCCAGGCATGATATCGGCGGCTACCGGTGCAATGGCACTGTTAATGGTGACGCTAGTTAAAGATCATGGTCTGGAATACTTACTTGTTGCCACCTTGCTTACCGGCGTAATACAAATATTTGCAGGCTTTTTAAAGCTCGGTGAGTTAATGCGATTTGTATCGCGCTCTGTTGTTACTGGGTTTGTAAACGCACTGGCTATTTTAATATTTATGGCGCAGTTACCTGAGCTTACCAATGTTACTTGGCATGTTTATGCGATGACCGCAGCGGGTTTGGGTATTATTTACTTATTTCCGTATATTCCAACTATTGGTAAAATTATTCCCTCCCCTCTGGTCTGTATTGTTGTTATTACCTTACTTGCACTGTTTTTAGGGCTTGATATAAGAACCGTTGGCGACATGGGTGAACTGCCAGACACCCTACCTATATTTTTATGGCCCGATGTACCGCTAACGTTCGAAACGCTGCAAATTGTTTTACCATATTCAATTGGTCTTGCGGTTGTAGGCTTACTTGAATCAATGATGACCGCCACTATTGTTGATGACTTAACTGATACAACGAGCGATCGTAATAAAGAATGTAAAGGCCAAGGTATTGCTAATATTGGCGCAGGTTTATTTGGTGGTATGGCGGGTTGCGCCATGATTGGGCAATCAATCATTAATGTTAAGTCGGGCGGTCGCGGACGATTATCGACCTTTATAGCCGGTTCATTTTTAATCATTATGGTGGTGTTTTTAGATGAATGGTTGCGTTTAATTCCTATGGCAGCATTAGTTGCAGTAATGATTATGGTATCGATAGGTACGTTTTCGTGGGCATCTGTTAAAGATTTAAAAAAGAATCCGATGTCGTCAAATATAGTAATGGTTTCTACGGTTATTGTGGTTGTTGCCACGCATAACCTAGCCATTGGTGTTTTAGTTGGCGTGTTGTTAGCAACGTTGTTTTTTGCGAACAAAATTGGTCGTTTTATGGTTGTTAAAACTCAGCACAATAAAAGCAGCGATCAAATAACTTATGAAGTAGTAGGCCAAGTATTTTTTGCCTCAGCGGAGCAATTTATTGCATCTTTCGATTTTAAAAATGCGGTTTCTAACGTAGTAATTGATTTAACCCATGCCCATTTTTGGGATATTACCGGTGTGTCGTCACTCGATAAGGTCGTTATTAAATTTAGACGTGAAGGTGTAAAGGTAAGCATTACTGGTATGAATAGCGCAACTGAAACCGTAATCGATAAATTTGGTGTACACAACAACCCTGAAGAAGTCGAAAAGCTACTTGGCGGACATTAAGGAGAATGTAATGACTAAAATAATTACTTATGTAGATGGCTCATCCATTACTAAAAATGTAACCGAAGCCGCTATATGGGCTTCAAAAAAGCTAAATAAACCAATTAGCTTTGTACATACAATTGAAAAAACGCAACAAACTAATATCGGCGACTACTCGGGGAACATTGGGCTTGGCTCGCAATCAACATTGCTTGATGAGATGGTTAAACTTGACGAGCAGCGCGGTAAAGTAAATTTAAAAATGGCTGACGAATTATTACGTTCTGTAAGTGAGCATGCTAAATCGGCAGGTATTACTAATTTTGAATTAATAAAACGTCACGGTAACTTACTCAACACCGTTATAGACTTAAAAGACGACACACGCCTTATTGTTATTGGGCAAAATGGTGCGGGACATAGTAATAGTTTTGCAGTGCTGGGCTCACACATAGAAACCTTAGTACGCAATGCTACTCAGCCTATATTGCTTATTCCTGAAACATTTAAACAACCTAAATCATTTATGATTGCGTATGATGGCCGCGAAACAGCCGACAAAGCACTGCAACAAGTGATTGATGGCGGATTGCTACATGGCTTACATTGTCATTTGGTGAGTATCAAAAATAACGAAAAAGACCTCGAAGAAAAGTTTATTAATGCGCAGCATAAACTTCTCAGTATGGGGTTTGAAGTGTCAGCAAGCTTTTTAGAAGGCAATATTTTTGACTCGCTAATGCAATACAAAGAGCAAAATAATGTAGAGTTAATTGTAATGGGTGCGTTTGGGCACTCTAAACTAAGGCAGTTTTTTGTAGGTAGTAACACCATTAAAATGCTCGAAAACAGCGATGTGCCAGTGGTTATTTTAAAGTAAGGACCATTTTTAAATAAGGATTGGTTTTAAATAAGTTTTAGAATCCCATACAAAAAGCCTAAAATCACTTAATTGATTTTAGGCTTTTTGTTTTTGGCTTAGGTTGGGTTTTAGTTTTAGTTTTAGTTTTAGTTTTAAATTTAAAGTAAGGTTTAGAGTGGCTTTACTTTTTAGTTTCAAACTTTTCAAATAAAAACTGAATAAACGACGTAACCTTTTGCGCTACAAACTTTCTATGCGGATAAATAGCAAATAAACCAAACTCAAAAGTTTTATAGTCCCCCATAACCTGCAAAAGCTTGCCCGATGTAATATCGTCTCTCACCACTATTTCAGGAATTAAACCAATACCACCACCCGCTACAACCACCTCTTTTACAGCTTGTGGATTATTAACTGCTACTCGCGAGTTTACATTTGCCGTTAATGCCTCGCCACTAGGTGAAACTAGAGGCCAATGGCGACCTATTTTAAAGTTGCTATCAATCACCGTGGCGTGTTGTTCAAGCTCGTCAACACTCGCTGGTGCACCAAAACGCTGAATATAATCGGCTGATGCACATAAAATTAAAGGGTAACTGGTAATTTGCCGCGCAATTAAATTAGAGTCAGACACACTGCCAATTCTAATTGCTAAATCAACCCCCTCTTCAAGCAAATCAATTGTTTTGTCTGAAAGCACTAAATCAATACTTAAATCAGGGTATCGGCTCAGTAACTCAGGCATTAACGGCGCAAGGTTTGATTCGCCAAACGACACCGGCGCACTCACCCGAAGCTTGCCGCTGGCAAGCGCTGTTTGACCCGATAAGTTATCGAGCATTTCGCTATAGCTTTCAATTACCGGCACTACGCTTGCGTAATAACTTTGCCCCGCCTCGGTAATCGAGATTCTGCGCGTGGAACGATTAAATAATCTAACCCCTAAGTCTTGCTCTACAATGCCCACATATTTACTAACCAGCGCCTTTGAAAGCCCTAGTCTGTCTCCTGCGGCTGTAAAAGAGCCTGTTTCAACAACCGCGATGATTGTTTTAATGCCAATAATAGTATCCATGATTGTCAATATAGCATTGACATTTATTCCTTACTAGCTCGGTTTTTCAAAACTCATAATAGTGAAAGAATAGCGTTATTAAAAATCACTATTCAAAATTAAAAAACAGGACAAACCATGAGTAACTTAACGCTATATCGTTTTACTTTATCTGGTCATTCACATCGTGCAGAGCTATTTACATCGCTTTTAAAGCTTGATGTAAATATGGTTGATGTGGCACTGCAAGACGGCGCACAAAAGCACGATGACTTTCTAAAAATGAATATTTTTGGACAAGTACCGGTGCTTAAAAACAACGACGACATTATTAACGATTCAAACGCTATTTTAGTGTACTTAGCACAAAAATTTGATGCTAACAGAACCTGGTACCCTGAAGATGTTACTGTTCAAGCGCACATTCAGCGCTGGTTGAGTGTTGCTGCAGGACTTGTGGCTTCAGGTCCGTGTTCGGCGCGTTTAGTTACTGTATTTGGCGCAGAGCTTGATCATCAAAACGCGATAAACATTGCCCACACATTATTTAAAACAATGGATGCGTACTTGCAAAACCGCGAATACTTAGTCGGTACTCAGCCAACCATTGCCGACATTGCCAACTTTTCGTACATAGCACACGCACCAGAGGGCGGCGTATCGCTTGAGCAATACCCAAATATTTTAAGATGGTTAAGCAACATTCGCAAACTTGATGGTTTTATAGCAATGCCTGAAACAAAAGCAGGTTTACTGGCTTAGTTTTAAGTTTTTAATATTGTTTTATAAGAGGCTATTAAGCCTCTTTTTTTGTGCTTGATTAAGTGGGGTCTGAAGTTTAGTGTAAGTGAATAGGCCGATATTTTGACTGGCAGACAACTATTAATTCAATTAGTTGATACAAATCTATGCGAATAATACTGTGAGAAATTTCATGTGAAAATAAGGGGAATTCTTTTTGATAGAGCAGTTAGAAGATATCTAAAATTTGGCGGTAGGAATAAATATGAGGGAACACTCAGACCTTCGCGAAATGTATGGCGGTATCACAATGCCTGAAACAAAAATAGGTTTACTTGCCCAGTGATAAAAGCTTACTACTGTTTTAAAAGAAGTCATCGTGCTTTTTTTTATAAGTTTCAAATGTACTATTTACATGTTTAAAAACTTAGAGATTATTTCATAAGCTCATTTTTTAATTAATTTTCGCTGTTAGAGTTATTCTACAACCTTGCCATGTTCTCTTTCATAATATAGATGTATACTCAACTTAATACGTTATCAAAAGGTGATTGTGATGAATAAAAAAGTAGAAGCTTACGGCGTTTCCGCAGTTGCTAGACCTAAGATTAAAGCAACTAAGATTTTAGATTTATCTGGGGAATCAGGTAAGCAAATTGTAAAATCTGAAGCTAAACTAGCTATAAGAACACACAGAAAAACATTTACTAAATTGGCTCATATGTAATGGAAATAATTTGCTTTCCATTTGAAAGGGTTATTGAAATTAATGCTTTTATTTTAGAAAGTGAACCCGGTATGAAAGGTGCTGTCGACATTCCTAAATTACAGGGCGCCCTAGGGCGAATAGATAATGCAATTATCTACGATGGATTGGATGATGTATTTGAAATAGCAGCTAAATATACAGCAAGTATAGCTATAGCTCATGCATTATCTGACGCAAATAAACGAACAGGGCTAGTTGTTGGTCTAGAGTATTTGTCATTAAATGAATACGAATTAACTAGCGATAACGATTTAATAGCTGATGCTGTAAAAGATTTAGTTATCGGTGAAATTAGTGAAAATGATTTTGCTGATGTATTGTATGCACAGTATTTCCAAGAAAACCCTACCAATAAAAATACATAATCGGATAGCTAAATAGTCATTAACTAAAACAGTATTAATTCCATTTTGGGCTTCGCGAGTTTTTACACCTCAAGTGCAATTTTAACCTACAGCTCTAAATCAAGCGCCTCAACGCCTTTAGCCGGTACGGCGCAGCAAATTAGCGCCTGCCCTGCCTCTACTGGGTAGCTTACGTTATCTCGATAAACCACAGCGCCAGTATTTATTTTTACAGCGCAACTGCCGCAGCTGCCGTTTCGACAGCCAAATTCAGGCTCTAAACCATGCGCTTCAGCTACATTAAGTATAGTGTTGTCGCCTTTATTCCAGCGTTGCTCAAAGCCCGATTTACTAAATTTAATTACGGTGTTGTCAGCCTCTTCAACGCTAATGTCTTTGCTTTTATTAGGCGCTTCGTTTGTGTTAAGTACTTTGCGCTTAATACTGGAGGGTCCAAATGCTTCCGCAAATATGTTTTTGTCCTGCACACCGAGTAATAACAGCTCGTTATATACATGCTGCATAAATGCTTGCGGTCCACATAAAAAGAACTCGTAATCATCAAGTGGTAAATAATACCTAAACACATCCGCATTTATGCGCCCTTTTAAATCAAAGCCCTCGTCTTTTAAATTAAAGCCATTGCCTTGTTTTTCATCAAGCTCAGGCTGCGATAAAAGTGAGTAGTAATCAATTGCGCCGCCACTCGTATCTGCAAGTGTTTTTAGCTCGTCGTAAAAAGCACGCTGCTGGGTGTTTTTAGCACTATGAAAAATATGCAAAGGGCGTGTATAGCGGGTTCTTAACCCTTCATTGGCAATATGTTTAGCCATTGAGATCATCGGTGTAATACCTATTCCGCCACCAATTAATACCGCAGGTTTAGCGCTTGCTGGGTCAATAAAAAACTGCCCTTGTGGGTATTTAGCTAAAATAACGTCGCCTACTTTTACGTTATTATGAAAGTAGTTAGACACCTCACCACTGAGCTCTTTTTTAATCGATAACCGATAAAATAGCTCATGAGGGCTCGATGACACGGTGTAGGTTCTAATAACAGGTTTGCTCTTACTGTTATTACTACTATTTTTACTTGGTATTTGTACGGTTAAGTGCTGCCCAGCTTTAAACGGTAACAAGGTTGTATTGTTATGCCCTTCTAAATAAAAGGAAGTAATTACATCACTTTCTTTCGTCATTTTGGTTACTTTCAAAGGCTGCCAAGTATGTTTTAGTTTTTCGGCTTGTTTGTTTTTATCAGCCTCAAGCCACGTGCCCGTCATTTTAGTGTTAGGGGAATAAGCATCAAATTTAGCACTAAACGGAAGTAAGTTTTTAAGCCACATTCCTTTAGTGAGGGTAAATTTCCAGCCTCGGTCTGCGCCAATAAAGCCTTCAAGCTCTGGGTGCCCGTCCCATAAAACTTCAACGCTGCCGGTAAGCATTAATACATTACCCGTGTCAAAATCAGGAAATAACAAACCTGCTTTTGGGTTTAATAAAAAGTTACCCAAGGTATTAAAAAAATTGTTACCTGCGTAATCAGGAATCGTTAATGTGTTGCCTTCGCGCTTTATAAAGCCCGGCAACCCACCACGGTGAGAAACATCAACACCTTCAATTTTTGGGTTGTTTTTAGCGGTTATAAAGCTTGAAACAAAAAATGTATCGGTGGTGTCAATTAACGCAACTGCTGCGTTATCAAGTGTATTAAATTCAACTTTTTGCAGTGCATTACTTTTAAGTAAAGGGTCTGTGTTGAACACTAAATCGCGCGTTTGAATATACTGCGGGCAATTTCCAAAGGATTGATCAACATTAAAACTCACTTTATTATCACTAATTACCTCACTTACGCGCACGTTTAAACGGTTACGCCTTCGTGTACTTAGTTCAATACCTAATAAACCAATTGGCGAGCCTGCAATCTTTAACGTGTTATGTAAGGGGTCGTTTTTATCAACCGCATGGGTCATTAATAACGATGTGGGTGTGGGTGAGCTTAAAAAGCCAGGCATACCTGAAACAATAGATACCCACACATCAGCGTTTTCATCAACACTGCCTGCAACCACAAATGGTAACTGCTCAAAAAAGGCTTGATGCTGCTCTGGCATAAATGAGCGCACAGCACGTTTGCCAAATGTTGCCATTATTTCTCGTTTACCGAGTTTGTCTTGTATTGCCAGCTCGCCTTCATGAAAAGGTGAAGCATCTATTGAGTTTGTGTTTATCATTTTGCTCGTAATTCGTGTGCATATTTCATGGGTTAAATTTAACGCAATACACAATGAATGATAATGGGTGTTTTATTGACTGATAATGCACAAAACAATGACAATACTTGCACCCTCTTAGTGCCAGGCGCGCACCAATATATAACAAAATAGGTTTTATCCTCACTCTAAAAATACATTAAATACTATTTAAACAATAACTTAAAAAACTGGCTGTGTTTTTGCAAACATTCTATTAACAAGCCCGTTTTACTTACGGCAAAAATTTAGGTTGTGAGCACAATAGCTATTAGCAACCATCGGCAAAGAAGCCCGCACACAGTTATGCATAATGCGTATTTGTGGCGGGCTTTTTTGTTATTTATATTTAAACCGTCACTTTAAGGAATGCCCTATGCAAACCTCGCAAAAAATACTCATTATTGGTAATGGTATGGTTGGACACCACTTTGTTGAGCAAATGCGCCAAAGCGATGCCAACGCAGACATTACTGTACTTTGCGGAGAAGCGAATCTTGCATACGATCGCGTGTACTTATCAAGTGTATTTGATGGCAAAACCGCCGCCGATTTAGCACTTACCACTCACGACAACTACAAACAACTTAATATTAATGTGCATACCAGCCAGTGGGTTGAAGGCATTGATAGATCAGCAAAAATAGTGACCACATTAACCGGTGAGCAATACCCATACGACAAACTTATATTGGCAACAGGCTCATTTCCGTTTGTGCCGCCTATAAAAGGTAACGACCAACCTCATTGTTTGGTGTATCGCACATTAGAAGATTTAGAACAAATAAAAGCCAGTGCCTCTGTAAGTAAAAGCGGTGTTGTTATTGGCGGTGGTTTGTTGGGGCTTGAAGCTGCAAATGCCATTAAGCAACTGGGGCTTGATACCCACGTAGTTGAGTTTGCACCGCAGCTTATGGCTGTTCAACTCGACGGGCAAGGCGGTACGCTACTAAAAAATAAAATAGAAAAACTTGGCGTAACGGTACACACATCAAAAGCAACCAGCGAAATAGTAAAAGGCGAAACGAGTCGCTTTAGATTAAATTTTTCGGATGAGACATTTTTAGAAACAGACCTAATTTTGTTCTCTGCCGGTATTCGCCCGTATGATCAGCTAGGTAAAATTGCTGATTTAGAACTCGGTGAACGCGGCGGTATTATTATTAATAACCAATGCCAAACGTCAGATCCTGATATTTTAGCCATTGGTGAATGTGCCCTTTGGGACAAAAAATTATTTGGTTTAGTTGCACCGGGTTACAACATGGCGCGCGTTGCAGCGAGCCAGTTAAGTGGTGGCGAGCTTGAGTTTTTAGGTGCTGATATGAGTACTAAACTTAAGTTATTAGGCGTAGAAGTAGGCTCAATTGGCGACGCTCACGCAAAGACGCCAGACTGTAAAGAACTTATATATCAAGATGCTATTCGCGGCTGTTATAAAAAAATCATACTAAGTGAAAAAGGCGATAAATTACTGGGCGCTGTACTTGTTGGCGATACCAGCGATTACGATACTTTATTACAGTACATGCTTAACGACATGGACTTACCAGAAAACCCTGAGTGTTTAATTTTACCAGACAGCGGCGGCGCGCCGTCGTTATCGGGCAGTGCCCTACCCGACACCGCCACTATTTGTTCGTGTCACAATGTGAGTAAAGGCGACATTGTAGGTGCAATTGATGGCGGCTCATGCGATTTAGCCTCGGTAAAATCATGCACTAAAGCAGCAAGCGGCTGTGGTGGTTGTGCGGCATTATTAAAATCAGTTGTTGATAACGAATTAGCAAGTCGTGGAGTTGAAGTAAACAACCATGTATGTGAGCACTTTGCGTATTCACGCCAAGAACTACTGCACATGGTAAAAGTAGAAAGCATTAAAAGCTTTGATGACTTACTAACTAAACACGGTAGCGGTCATGGCTGTGAAATATGTAAACCTGCCATTGCCTCTATTTTAGCTTCAACATGGAACGACTTCATTTTAGAGCCCGCTCATGTTGGCTTACAAGACACTAACGATACGTACCTAGCAAATATGCAAAAAGATGGCTCGTACTCTGTGGTACCGCGTATTGCGGGTGGCGAAATAACGCCCGACAAACTCATTGTAATTGGACAAGTAGCCAAAGACTTTAACCTGTACTGCAAAGTAACTGGCGGTCAACGTATTGATTTATTTGGTGCGCGCTTAGAAGAGCTTCCTGTTATTTGGGAGCGACTTATAGAAGCCGGATTTGAGACCGGTCATGCCTATGGTAAGTCACTCAGAACCGTTAAATCGTGTGTGGGTAGTACGTGGTGTCGTTATGGCGTGCAAGACAGCGTTGGACACGCAATTGAAATTGAAAACCGCTACAAAGGGTTACGTGCACCGCATAAATTTAAAATGGCGGTATCGGGTTGTACCCGCGAATGCGCCGAAGCACAAAGTAAAGATATTGGCATTATAGCCACCGAAAACGGCTGGAACTTTTACGTGTGTGGTAATGGCGGTATGCGCCCTCGCCATGCTGATTTATTTGCGACCGATTTAGACACACCAACACTGATTAAATACATTGACCGCGTAATTATGTTTTACATTAAAACGGCTGACAAATTACAGCGTACATCGGTATGGATGGAAAATCTTGAAGGCGGTTTAGACTACCTTAAAAGCGTAGTTATTGACGACAGCTTAGGTATTTGCGACGAGTTAGAAGCGCAAATGGAATTAATTACACAAACCTATGCGTGTGAGTGGAAAAAAGCCATTGAAAGCCCAGATGCTGCCAAACGATTCCGCCAGTTTGTTAATAGCCCCGAAACCGACGACAACATTTTATTTGTGCAAGAGCGTAACCAAATTCGCCCTGCTACAGAAGCCGAAAAACGTGAGCAACGTAATACACAAAACCGTATTCCAGTAATGGAAGTTGAAGAGGAGCAAGCTGATGTCTTGGCATAATATTGGAACAATCGACAACCTAGTGGCTAATAGCGGCGTATGTGCATTAGTTAATAATCAGCAAGTGGCTATTTTTTACATTCCACAAAATCCAACGGCTGTGTTTGCTATTAGTAACTACGACCCAATTGGCAAAGCTAATGTATTATCACGTGGCATTATTGGCTCAATCGACAATAAATTAGTTGTCGCATCGCCTTTATATAAGCAACACTTTTGCTTAGAAACAGGCGAATGTTTAGAAGCAGAAGCAATACACTTACCGGTTTTTAATGCAAAAATTGAAGACGGCATTGTATTTATAAGCGCTGCGCCAAAAGTTACAACAGCTGTGGCTTAGGGGTATATTATGAGTGTATTGTCTTATTTTTCGGGTATTGAAAGCGTGTGGCTAAATAAGCTTGTTACTAAGCTAACAAGCTCAAATGATCGCAGTGCTAAAAGCGGCAACGTTTATATAATTGGTGCGGGCCCAGGAGACGCAGAGCTAATTACGGTAAAAGCACAGCGTTTAATTAATGCAGCCGATGTTGTTTTATACGACTGGTTAGTAAGCGATGATTTATTAAAAACGCTTCCTAAAAAAGCGCAACGTGTATTTGTAGGTAAACGTGCTGGCAAGCATTCAATGACCCAAGCTAACATTTGCGAACTACTGGTTAAATACGCACAACAAGGCTTAAACGTAGTGCGTTTAAAAGGCGGCGATCCGAGTATATTTGCACGTATTAACGAAGAAGCCGATGCGCTAACTAAGCATAATATTAATTTTGCGATTGTCCCGGGTGTAACAACGGCTTGTGCTACTTCTGCTTATACAGGTATTCCGCTAACAGCACGCGATGTAGCGCGTAGTGTTACATTTTTAACGGCGCAGTTTGCCGATCCTAACAAGCAACCTCATTGGCAAAATTACGCGTTTATGCCTGGAAACAACAACCCTACTTTAGTGGTTTATATGGGGCTTTCGCGCTTACAAGCGCTAAGCAACGGTTTGCAATCAGTGTGCTGGCCAAGTAATACACCCATTGCACTAATAGAAAATGCCACTACCACTAAGCAAAAAGTAATTACCAGTACGCTTGAGCATGTTGTAAATGAGCATGCTAAACACAACCTTCAAGGCCCTACCCTAATTATGATTGGCGAAGTAATAAATCATAAAATGGCTATCAGCCCAGAGTTACTAAACAGTATTAATGTTAACGCAAGATAGATAATGAATAATGCACTTTTCGCGCTTACTACCTCCCCAGGAGTAGGCGCTTTTTTTGTTTTTAATTTGGGTTCAAGTTGTGTGCAATAACATGTTTAAATGCACCAAATAAGTTAAAAGTAATGGCAATTTAAATTATAGAAATACAGTGATAAACAAAAATTACACTTTAAGCAATTGTATTAGCTTGATTTTAAATTCAATGATGAAATTTATTAATGATTGGAACAGTGGTTGCACTTTAAAAACAAAAAAGTGTGGAATAATACCAATGGCGACAAGCAATCCTCTCACAAAACAGTTTTTATTAGCGGCTAAATATCAAGAAATACATGCCCTAAAGCAATTACAAAACAGTTGTGCCTCGCTTACTAAATTAGGCGATTTTGTACACCAGTTACAAAAAGAGCGCGCGATGAGTAATATATTTTTGGCCTCAAATCGCGAGCGATTCAAAAGCCAATTACAAGAGCAGATCCCTTTAAGCAACAGCGCACAAACTGATTTTTATGATTCACTTAAGCAAACATTTATAAACGACAACGCCGATACTGGCCATACTCGGTTATTTAATTTAATTACGTATAGCTTGCAAGCACTCGACGCATTACCCGTCTTGCGAAACCAAATAGCACAACAAAATATTAGTGCAGTGCATGCTACTCAGTCATTCACTCAGTTAATTGCTAGTTTACTCAATATTATTTTAGAGGCGGCCGATGGCGCAAGCGATCCCAAAATAACGCGCTTATTAGTCGCATTTTTTAATTTTATGCAAGGTAAAGAATACGCAGGACAAGAGCGAGCATGTGGTGCTCAAGCATTTGCAGCGAGTAAATTTACCACAGAGCAAAAACAACAACTCGCGCATTTTGTACAAGAGCAAAACCACAGTTTTGACTTTTTTAATGAATACGCCGATGCGCACCTTTTAAAATGTTTTGGCACACTAACAACACATCAGGTTAATAATCAGGTAGAGCAACTGAGAAGTTTACTGCAAAAGCTCGATGACGAGAACGCTCAACCGCTCTCACAACTGAGCGAAGTATGGTACGAGGTAACCACTACGCGCATAGATATAATGCATAAAATTGAACAAAATATAGCAGATCAGTTAATTGATACCGCAGCAATGCAAATAGCCTGTGCTCAACGTAGCTTAAATACAAATAAGCAGGTACTTAACAATATGGCAGAGCAACACATAGCCCCAACTTTTGGGCAATTAGCTATTAAGCAACCAGAGCCAGAAGTAAGCCAAAACATTGCGGCCGATAAGCTCAATAGTAATAAAAGTATGTACGATTTAATTATCGAGCAAAGCCAACATATTAAACAAATAAACCAAGCGTTACTTGATGCCAAAAAAGTTATTAGTGAACAAAAAGTTATTCACCAAGCCAAGTACATACTTATTGAACAATTAAAACTCACTGAAGAGCAAGCCCATAAACAGCTACAAAAACAAGCGATGGATACGCATAAAACCTTATTTAGCGTAGCGCAAATAATTATACAAATGAGCGATTAAATATGCTCTTTTTATTAGGGCGTGTTGGTGTTTAGTAAGAACACTACCCTACATAATACTTATTTGTCCAGTTACAGACTTCACGCCCAGACTGAATTTTGCCTTATTTAAATATAGATTTATAACCTACTAACTATAATAAGGTAAGGCTCTAATTTGGCGTTAATTTTTAAAGTATAATTATTCAACACATTCAAAATAATCAACTACAATAAGTTAATCATTTGTTGCATCTCATTTTAATGAGGCATATTTATTTAATACTGTTGTAGGAGTTTGAATGCCCAATGTAGAGAGTTATATAGAAGGTGTATCATTAATAGATGAGCAGCAATTAACTACCTCTCTTGATAATGACATTCAAACAAGCTTAGAAAGCATTGCTGAGCTTGTTTTAAACATTTTTGATACTACCGCACTCTCTATTGTTGCTAACCTGCCTCAACGTATCATTGAGCTATATAAATTCGGTTCAAAAATAACAGTAGCTAAAGAACAACTACCTAATGACGTTTTTAGTGAATCGATTATCGAGTCTAATCCTAAAATATTCAGAGTTATATCGCCTATCATTTTGCCTTCAGGCCTTAAGTTTGGATGGTTTATATTTGACCGAGCAAGTGATTCACTACTTACAGAAAAAGAGCAATCAATCTTAAATAGTTTACAAAAAAACTTTGTAAACCAGTTAATCCAACGTAAAAAACAATTAGATAAAATAAACAGTTCTAAGTTTCACTCAACAATTTTTGAGCAAAACAAAGAAGACGAAATTGAAAAAGATCGCCTACTCAAAAAATTACAAAAAGTGAGTGATGAACTTGATGAATTTACCAGTATTGCTTCTCACGATCTAAAGTCACCATTAAATGCTATAAAGCGTTTATTAGAGTGGATTTATGATGACTGTAAAGATTTACTCCCTCAAGAGCACCTCGAAAACTTTCAGCTTGTGCTCAGCCGGGCTAATAGAATGCAAGTACTACTAGAGGATTTACTAAGCTACTCAAGAATAAATAGCTGTGATTCAACGCGTGCAAACATATCTTTAGAAAGTATTTACCAAGATGTAGAACAAATTTTAGAAGTTCCACAGACTGTCACTGTTGATATACATGCCAACAACGAAGTACTCGATATACCGCTAATCCCTTTTAAAACTGTTTTTCAAAACCTTATTAGTAATGCAATAAAGCATAACAATAAAGAGCACCCGGTTATCGACATTTCACTTATCCCCTCTAATCAATATTACATTATTGAAATAAAAGATAATGGCCCTGGAATTGACCCTAAATATTTTTCAATCATATTTAAGTTATTTCAAACATTACAATCTCGAGATGACGTTGAAGGTAGCGGCATTGGACTCTGCATTGCCAATAAGCTCATTATTAATTACAGGGGAAAAATTGAAGTAGCCTCCGATGGAAAGCTTGGCAGTACATTCACTATTTATTGGCCAAAATTTTAACTATGAAATTATCAATTATACACGAGCATCATGTTGATGTTGCTCTTAGAAGGAACGTATGAATATTTTAATTGTTGATGATGACTTAGTTGATCGCAAATTAATTAAAAAAATGCTTATTTCAGACGACTCTCAACTTCATAACATCACTGAAGTAACATGCGTTTGCGAAGGGTTAAAAGTAATTGAAAACAACCATTTTGATATAATACTACTTGATTATAATATGCCCAAAGAAGACGGTATTGAAATGCTAATTGAAATGCGCAAAAAACCTAAACTCGGTAATACCGCAATTATTATGATCAGCTCTTCAGAAAATTCAACCTTGGCAATTGAGTGTATAGAAGCCGGTGCCCAAGACTTTTTACCTAAAGGAGATATAACAGGAAGCAGTTTAAATAAGGCTCTTATATATGCAAAAAAACGTTTTGAAGCAGAGCAACGTATGCATAACAGTTATCTTGCTGTTAAGCATATGGCTGAGAGGGATCAGCTTACTGGTTTGTCCAATCGATATCATTTTGAAGAAATACTAAAAGTAATGATAGCCAAAAATAAACGTGCTAAAAACTGCGTGGCGTTACTTGCTTTAGATTTAGATAACTTCAAAAATATTAATGATACGCTCGGGCATAGTGTCGGCGACGAAATTTTAATACAAACCGTGCACAGAATTAATAGTTGCCTAAGACAAAACGAAGGATTTGCTCGATTAGGTGGTGATGAATTTGCAGTTATAATAGGTGGGATTTGCAATATTAATCAAATAGGTATGATAGCAAATAGAATTTTAGCTGAAGTGTCAAAACCCTTTTTACATGAAGGTAGAACTTTAAGTTGCAGTGTTAGTATAGGAAGTGCTTTATACCCAAACGATGCGACTGAATCGCATGAACTGCTAAAATGCGCTGACATTGCAATGTATCGCTCAAAGCAAAGTGGTAAAAGTAGAATCAGCTTCTACAAAGAGCAATATCAATACGAATTTAGTCGCCGGGTAGATATTCAAAATAGTATAAAAGAGCATATAGAGGAAAAAAACTTTAGGCTTTTTTATCAACCAGTTTACTGTTCAAAAACACAAATTATGACAGGTGTTGAAGCACTGATCCGTTGGCCCGATTCAACCGTTAGTTATACTCCTGATGAGTTTATTCCTATTGCTGAAGAATGTCGCTTAATAGAACCCCTTGGTAAATGGATAATTGCGACTGCATTAGAGCAATTATCTGCGTGGCAGCAAAGCTACGAAACTCCGTTAACCCTATCTATCAACATTTCACCTATACAACTACAAAAAGAAGCTTTAGAAACATATTTATTAAAAACAGTCGAAAAATACAATTTAAAAACCAGTAGCATTATTCTTGAAATAACAGAAACAGCTTTTATGGAAAACAGTAAAGAGGTAATTGATATATTAACTTCTTTATCTGACAAAAGGTTTAGGATTGCCTTGGACGACTTTGGTATGGGCTACTCATCTATATCGCACCTAATATCCTACCCTATTGATATAGTGAAATTAGACAAAAGCATGCAGTCGTTAGATGGTGAAAATAATAAGCGATTAAAAGTAATCGAGAGCTTATCTTTGATGCTTAAAAAATTAGATTTTTCTGTAGTGGCAGAAGGTGTCGAAACTCAAACCCAGCATCAACTATGTAAAAAACTAAACATAGACTACCTGCAGGGTTTTCTATTTTCAAAACCAATACCCGCAGACGAAATTAATGTGTTACTAAATACCTACACAAAACAAATAAGTCAGTATATGAAACGGTAATATATCAGCTATATAGTGGAGCTTTAAAAATGAACTTTAGAATTTTTAAAGCTCATAAAAATCAGCTGTTTTCGTTTAAGTGTTGCCCGATGACAGCCAATATTTTCTCTTTCAAATCTGCTGCTTGAAAGGTGCCTTTTACAAGGTAACCTTTAACAAAATCGTGTGACATTATTATCTTTTTTTCTTCTTCTCTTTCTGATGAGCTAAACATCATAACCACACAAGAGCTGATTTCTATCATCTTTCTTAGTTTAGAAAATTCTTCTAAAAATTGGATCCCATTAACTCTTGGCATATTAATGTCTAAAAATATAAGTATGGGAGGAAATCCATCAGGGTATGCTTTTCTGTTATCTTCATAATTCTCTAAAAATTCTAATGCTTCTTGACCATCTTTTTTTTCAAAAATTGTAAGCTCTAATTTAGCTTCTTTAATTAGTCTTTTAAGAATGTAGCGATCAACTTCATTGTCATCGACAATTAATATTGGGGGTTTAATTTTTGTCATGTTAGCTTATCCATTGGTATTATTATTTTAAACGTTGTACCTTCATCAGAGCTTCGCAGCGATATTTCACCGTTTAAATATTCAATATGTTTTTTAACCAGCGCCATCCCTAAACCAGAGCCAGTGCTTGTGTCTGCATGAAATCGTTTGAACATATCAAACACTTCACTTTGATGCTTTTGTGGTATTCCCAATCCGTTATCTGTAACAGTAATAAAAAACGTCTCTTGTTCATTAAAAATATCACAGCGAACATAAGGTGAGTCTTTGTTTCTATCGTAATACTTCAACCCGTTTGAAATTAAGTTTTCAATAATTTGGGCAAAACGCGCTTTTTCTGATTTTATAGGTACTGATAAGTTAATTGTTGTTTCGAGCGTACAAGGATTATCTTTCATGAGCCAAGACAGTCGTTCTTTCATATCAATAATTAACTGATTAAAGTCAATTACATCTCTATCTTCACTACCAATTTCAGCTTTCGCTAACAATAAAATATCAACAACAAGTGTTTCTAATTTTTCCATTTGCTGATAGATAACCAGTGCATTTCGGCTTGCCTCTTCTGTGTCTCCCGCTTTTATATCTTCAATAACAAAATGCGCTAGGGATTTAGCCCCTGACAGCGGTGATTTCAGGTCATGGGAAGCTCGATAAGCAAACTGGGCAAGTTCATCATTTGCTTGCTGCAGGGACGCCGTTTGGCTGTTTATAATCTGTTTAAGTTCAATACTGTTTTCAATATTTAAAAGATCATTTTTAACCCGCTGCCTGGCCGCAATAACGAGTGCTTTTAATTCACCCGACGTTTTTATATCAAGTTCATCGTCTAGATTAATATTGCTTTCGGGCTTACTTGATAAAAGCAGAGTTAGATTTCGAATTGAGCTGGATATAGTGCGGGAAAGATAACTTATAAAAAGAATATTAAAAAAAGATATGATTATAACAAGTGGAATTAACGTCATTAGTATAAACGATACTGTTTTTCTAATTGGTTCCTCAAACAGCTCAGTGTTTTTATTAAAGCCACTTAGCGAAGTATTAAGATTTAGTAAAAAAGCGTCTCTACTAAGCTCCCCCTTTTTATACTGTGCAACCGATAATAAGGCTTTATTAGCAATTTCAATATCGTTTTCACAGATTGTTAATGTATGCTCTGTATTAATAACTTTCATAACAGCATAATTTAACGGATTTATTTGTTCAACACACTCAATTGGCTGTTGCCTAATTAACAATATATCCGACTCAATAGTATTTATATCAATGGGGATATTGTTTTCTATTTTTTTAACTGATTTGGTAAGTTGATGAACATATTTTAAATGAAGAAAGTTAAGTTGGTGAAACTTAGCCCCTTTAGCTATTTCAAAGGCAGAATAAACAGTAATGCTTATCTCTGCTGCAGTTAATATTACAATAAGCATCAGTTTTCTTGAAATATTCATATACGACACCTATTTTAGCTACTAACCCAACAATTTTTAAATAACACTATAATAATTATAGTGTTTATAACCTTAGGTATAGCAGACTTTATCTTTTTTACTAGCTCCTCTATAAATAACAATTGATATTTAGCTTTATTCACTTTTAATAAAAAGATCCTTTATTGGTTTTTTGCCACTATAAAGCAAACTTGGGCAATATTACGCCTCAAAAAGTGCTGTTGCATTGGCAAATACACCAGCAGCTAAATACAAAACTTTGTTAAGTCATCCCATATTTAAAAATTGTATTAACATGCAGCATTTTTTGAATGAAAAATATAGGCTCGTGTGTGGTCGTAAACTAAGTTAAAAGTAAAAGCGTAAAGGGTTATAAAAAAAGTTACGCCTATATCCATTATTAATGCTTCCCATAAGCCTACTTTTAAAATGATTGCCATCACGTGAATAGTAAAAACAAGTAACCCGCCTTGAAATAAAAGCACGTGAAAAATACGGAATAATACAGAACGTTGCTCCTTTGCACCGGTAGCTACTTTGTCAAAACACCAGTTGAAAATAAAGTTCCAACACATAGCAATTGTCGCAACAATTACCATAGTGCCCGATAAAGCCTCAATTGCATGATCTGTAAATAGTGCTAAACCTAAAATTGATAACGATACGGCTAAAATCTCAAACAGAACTGCCTGAAATACTCGCTCTGTTGCCCCCATTTTCTCTGTCATAATGTCCTCTTTATCTCTTAATATTTAAGTGTAGTGATAATGACAGATTTATTTAGTTACTAAAGTTAGCAACTATCATCTATAGTGATAAGATGAGTATATAGTTCTAGATAAAGTAGAATAAAATGTACAGCTTAGAGCAACTAAAAACATTTGTAACCGTAGTAGAAACCGGCTCTTTTTCAGCAACAGGGCGAAAGTTAAAGCGTGCACAGTCGGGTATTAGCCAAGCTATCTCTAACCTTGAAATTGCAATAGATCAAACATTGTTTGACCGTAATAAAAATACTCCCACTTTAACAAAAAGTGGAAAAACCTTGTTACCTGTTGCTTATTCAATACTGCAACAACAAACTTATTTCGATCAAAAAGTTGAGTCTCTTGCTAAAAACAACGAGCAAGACGTAGTAATTGCTATTGACGAAAGCATAAGTAATCACGGAATTTTAAAAATAATAGCCCCCCTTGCACAGCAGTACCCTATTACAAACTTTGAATTAATATCGGCTACTACGTTTGATGTAGAAGAACTTGTAAAAATAGGTAAAGCGCAAATAGGCATCATATATAGTGATGGTGAGTTAAAGGTAGATATGGACTTTTTTTTGCTTGGCCAAGCTCGATTTTTAACGATTGCGTCACCGCAACATGCGCTTGCTAAACTTAATAAAGTAAATAGCAGTCACTTAAAAGCACATAGGCAATGTGCTCACCGTAGCCTTAATCAATCAGAATTATGGTTTAGCTATGCTATAAGCGCTAAGGTTTGGTACGCCAATACTCATCAAACACTCATAGATTTGGTAACACAAAATGTGGGCTGGGCGTTGGTGCCTGAGTTGGCAATAAAACAACAACTTAAACAAGGTGACCTTGTTGCGCTACCCGTAACACATGAGCAAGGCGGTTGGCTAACGCCTATAGGTTGCGTGGTATCAAGAAGTAAACCTACAGGCCCAGTTACTGAAAGTTTACTAACCCTTTTACAGCAACATTTTTTAAAAGAAGGTGATTGGAAAGCTAAAGTTTAACAGCACTCACACGGCGTTATATTGCGAGCTTCTTTTTAATCTTAGTTTGCCACTCAAGCGCAAGCTCGGGTAGTTCAAGTGCTGCTAGTAATACGCTTTCATAACCTGGGTATTGTTTATCAAAAAACGCCTGAAACAGCGTTTTAACTGATATGTCGTGCGAGGCTTTCTTCTCGATAACAACACTATCACCCGTTTTTGCAATGCCCTGCTCTAGTACCCTAAAATACACACCAGTGCAGTAATGCTGCGAAAACAGTTTGAGACTATTTTTATTATTAAGGGCGATAGCGAGTTTAAAACAGGGTACACGAGGCTGGCTTACTTCAAGCAGTGCAGTACCAATTCGAATATGGTCACCTATGTGTATATTCGCTTCATCTAGGTCAGAAATCGTGAAGTTTTCGCCAAAGGCACCTACTGCCAAATTATCATTCTCGAGGGTTTGTTTCCAATACTCATAATGATTGTGCGAAAAAGCATATACCGCTTTATCTACCCCGCCGTGATTAACTAAATCAGCTTGCTCGTCACCTATAATGTTTAGCTTTTCAATCACTACAGGCTCGTTAGTTGGTATTTTGAATATTCCTGTTTTCACCTCTTTACCATTATGAATAAGAGTTTTAATTTTAGAAATATTAGTCGAGATGATTTTCATTGCGATACCAACGGATGAGGAAGTAAAAATTAATTATGCAGGTTTTAAAATTATTATAAATAAATTTAAGCAAAAAAATGACCGCTTAAGACTAGGGCGTGTTTATCTTTGTGGATTGAAATTTATTCAATCTAGGGGCGATTAAATCGCGGCGCGAGGTTTGTAACCTAGTGGGCTAAGTAAAAACCGAGCAACAAAGAGTTAATCGTCCCTAGAAAGAACCCAGAGGGCAGCGCATGTTTGGTATTTATGCTGCGTTATCGCCCATTAATGGGGAATAACCACACTACATAGGCTCTGCCTTGCCTAAAAACCAAACATACTGTTGCAAATTCAACCACCAAAGTTCAACACGCCCTAAGCAGTCATCTCACAATATACAGTTTTTATTATTCTGCTTGTTTTAAAAAATACGTTTCGGCCAGGCCGTTATGTATTCCAGCTAAGTCTATTTGTATTTCATCGATAAAGTCATGCAACAGACCGTTTTTAAGTACTCGTACGTCTTTACTTTCTAACTCAACAATTGCATCATCAATTGATTTAATGATTTCTGTTGAGTTTGGCAAAGGTAAAACCAATGCTTTTAATTCATTCATACAAAATAAAATAGATCGTGGGAATACTTTGCTGTGCATTACAAATTCTATTACATCTGCACGCTGTACTCTAACGCCCATTTCTTGGCGATACATTTGATAAGCACTTAATGAGCGCAATAAACTGATCCACTGAATATTATCAAACGGTTTTACTTCTTCTTCGCTGGTGATTAACGTAGCAGAGCGAATATCTAAAATTCGCGATGTCATATCTGCGCGCTCTATAATTGAACCAAAACGGATAAAAACATAGCCCTGATCATGATTAATTGTGGCATCTAACGCCCCAAATATTTGATGGGCTGAATCTATAATCTTTTTTAAATACTCAAAACGCCCACGCTTTGTTATTCCTTCTTTTTGATTGTCTTTTACATAATAATACAGAGAGTTTATTTCTTCCCATACGTCTCGCGGTATTACATCACGAATTGTACGCGCGCTTTCTCTGGCAGAAGTGATAGAGTTTAAAATTGACGAGCTATTATCACTACCAACAAGTAAATACCTTAATGCTTTTTGCTCAGAAAAATCAGTATGGTTTTCTGAATACGCTTTGCGTACACCAATAATATCAATTAATGGCTCCCAGCCGGTACATACGCCTTTGGGTAAGTCCATCATCAGTAAATTGTTAACGTTGATTAAACGAGCTACATTTTCCGCACGTTCAATGTATCGAGATACCCAATATAAAGTTTCGCCTACTCTTGATAACATATTATTTAGCCTCTTCGTCAACAATCCAAGTATCTTTACTGCCACCACCTTGTGATGAATTAACCACCAAAGAGCCTTTAACCATAGCAACACGCGTTAATCCACCAGTGGTAACTTGCGTATCTTTACCTGATGATAAAATAAACGGTCTTAAATCGGTATGTCGGCCATCTGGTTTATTGCCATCAAATGTGGGTACTGTTGATAAATCTAATGTTGGTTGAGCTACCCAGTTTCGTGGGTCCGCTTTAATTTGAGCAATACATGCTTCTTGTTCTTTTTTGGTTGATTTAGGACCAATTAATAGCCCGTAGCCACCAGACTCATTTGCTGGTTTAACAACAAGCTTATCAATGTTTTTAATCACATGGTCGCATTCTTTCGGGTCCAAACATTTGAACGTTGGGACATTAGCAAGTTTAGCTTCCTCGCCTAAGTAGTACTTAATCATCTCAGGTACATAGGCGTAAACTACTTTGTCATCAGCAACGCCTGCACCTGGTGCATTAACCAAAGCGACATTACCTTTAGACCAAGCGCGCATTAAACCAGGAACGCCCAGTTGAGAGTCAGGTAAAAAGACTTCTGGGTCTAAAAATAAATCATCAATACGACGATAAATAACATCAACTCGTTGTAGCCCTGTGATTGTTCTCATGTATACACAATCATCTTTTTCAACAACTAAGTCCCGTCCTTCTACCAGTTCACAACCCATTTCTTGGGCAAGGTAGCAATGTTCAAAATAAGCGGAGTTAAATACCCCTGGCGTAAGTACCACAACTTCTGGTTTATCTTGTGGACGAGGCGACATTGCCGCTAGCATATCAAATAATTGTGAGGGGTAATCATCAACAGGTAAAATCGACACTTGCTCAAATAATTCAGGGAATACACGCTTCATTACAGAGCGATTTTCAAGCATATAAGATACACCAGAAGGAACACGCAGGTTATCCTCAAGTACATACATAGTACCACTACCATCGCGTACTAGATCTGAGCCACAAATATGCGCCCATATCTTATTTGGCGGGTTTATACCCACGCATTGCTGGCGAAAATTCACAGATTTTTCTAGTAACCCTTTTGGAAAAACACCATCTTTTATTATTTTTTGGTCATGGTATAAATCATCTATAAAAAGGTTAAGCGCTTCAACACGTTGCTTTAAACCAACCTCTACGCTTTGCCATTCTTTTTTACCTATAGTTCGCGGAATAATATCAAATGGCCAGGCTCTATCAATCATATTACCTTCGTTGTAAACCGTGAAGGTAATACCCATTTCTTTAATTGCTAAATCAGCAACCGCTCTGGCCTTTACTAATTCTTCTGCCGATAAATTAGCAAAAAATTGTGCTAATTGTGTTCCATGCGATCTAACGTTTCCTTGTGCATCAATTAATTCATCAAAGAAACCTTTTGTTTGGTACGCTTTCCAATCAATTTTCATACACTCTTTCACCTTATCCATCATAATATATGACGTAGTTAAACTGCCTATTCCATTCGAATCATATCAACCGCTACATCCAGCAATTGGCTACCGCCACCAAATACCACGCCTTTTAAAGGAGTTACGTCAGAAAAGTCTCGCCCTACGGCTAGAGTAATATGCTGATCGCGTGGTAAAACATTATTTGTAGGATCAAAATCAACCCAACCAAAGTTTGGCACAAATACCGCAAACCATGCATGAGTTGCATCAGCACCTTCTAGCTTTTCTTCGCCTTCTGGCGGCATGGTTTCTATGTACCCACTAACGTATCGACCCGCTAACCCCATACTGCGTATGCATGCAAGCGCAAAGTGTGCAAAGTCTTGGCAAACGCCCCTTTTTTGTGCAAAAACAGTACTCAGAGGCGTACTAATCGTTGTAAAACCAGGATCATAATGAAATTCATGAAAAATTCGTGCCATTAAATCTTTGCATGCAGAAATTATATTTTTGTGTGCATCAAACGAAATCAACGCGTATTCCTTAATCCCTATATCTATTGGAATAAGCTGTGAAGGTAGTACAAATTCAGACGTTTTTAATAATTCCGCTGTATTTGGTTTAACCAATAAATCTCGTACTTTTCGCCAAGCAATATCAACGCTCTCTAAATTGCTATTAGCGCCGACTAACAGTTCTACCTCGCTGATCATCGTAACTTTAAGTTTTTTATGCTGTATTGCTATTTCAAACGCTGTTACTTGATTATTAAAATAATCAGTAAATGTTTGTAAGTAAGTCGGTGTCGGTTCAATTTCTACACGACTACTGTGGCATATTTGCCCACGATTTGTTTTTGGCGTTAATCGCGCTTGGTTTTGACACAAACTCACAAAGTCAGAATAGTTGTAAGTAGTTGAATGCTTAATTTTATATTTCACGATTGAGCTTGCTCAATATTAGTCCAGTTCAATTTATTTGCCGTTTGGGTATGAGAAAAATACTGTAGTAATAATACATCACAAAATGTATCTAAGTTCATACGCGTATTATGGTTAAATTCGATTAACTGGTTACGTTGTCCATTTTCACTTTTTTGTAGGTAATCTTTTTCGGTTACATAACAACTTGTTTTAGATAGTAAAATTGCTTTTTCGTGTGCCGCAATTACACCTTGTCTACGTTTTGTGGGTAAATGCTTACACAACTTATTAATTTCCTCTAACTGAAATAATAAAGAACGTGGGTATTCTGCATCTAAAAGTAATAACTCAAGCCCTGTACCAATGGTTTGATACATTCTGTATCGGCGCTTATGGGTAACTAGACTAACTTGGCAGCTAAGCACAGCCTCAAGTAAGCCTAGCTCTTCGGGCTCGTCTAACTCTTTGGTTAATAAAGCCGTGCTTAGTGATGTAATTTGTAAGCTACGCTCTACTCGTCTACCCATTTCGAGTAAAAACCAGCCGTTACTATTTGGCATACAATCTGTGATTGAGCCATTAAAAGCCATAATAGAGCCTATAACTCTATCTAGGCTGCTTTGCATTGCACGCGTTGGAATATTAATATTTACATTTTTAAATATCTTAATTTGCTCACTAATATCATCAATTATTCGGCGACTATCATGGGACAGTAATTCTTGAATTTGCACCGATGCATTCGCAATATATTTTAATGTATTAATAATACTGCCAGCGCATTGCTCGTCTGCAAGCAGTTGAAAAGCGGTTTCTTTCGACAGATTTACATCAATGCCATCTAGTTTTAAATCAGGTTCTACATATGGATAAACAATATATTGCGACTTAATAGCATTTGAAAGCCGTGCAACTATACTTTTTCGTATTGAATCTGGGTAAACAGAAAACTCGGTGTACTTGTCTATAAAAATACGCAAAATACGTATGGTGTTTTCGCAACGCTCTAAGTATCGACCTAACCAAAAAAGATGTTCAGCCGTGCGGCTCGAAATAACCCCTTCGAGTAGCGTCACATCCATTCTTTTTCTAATGGGTACCGGTGGATTATGCTCACCTAAATCAACTCTATCGGCTGTATTTATCCATGTATCTTTGATCCAACCAGATACTCTTGGGTTGTTACTTTTTTCGTTTGAAAAGCACAGTGCTGAAGGAAGTACTTCTACATCATTTTCTGTGGTTAATGCATAACACCTAAACACCACTGGCTTGGAGATTAATTGCCCATCATGCCAAAATGGTGCACTGCTAAAAGAAGGCTTTTCTTGGAAAAAGTAATTATCGGGTTCTTTGCTAATAAGTAGCTTTATTTCTTGCTCGTCCAACACTCCATCTAACTTGAGTGTAGGGTCTATAGCTGATAGTAGTTCGAGGTTATTCCAATCAACGGCTTGCGCTTCTTTTACACTTAAGTAATTTGGCTCACCTAACAACAGCGGTTGTTTTAAAATTTGCTGCGATAACTTTTCTAAGTTGCACTTTATTGAAGGTGACGAGAGCACACCGCTACCAAACGGGTTTAAAACTTTAACCGACCCTTGTCGTACCGATTGTAATAAGCCCGGAATACCATGAAGTGAATATTCAGTTTGCTCTAAAGAATCAATACAACGATCAGAAACCCAGCGTAAAATGACATTAATTTTACCCAAGCCTTGTAACGATTTTAAACATACGTCACCACCACGCACGGTTAAGTCAGCGCTTTGTACTAATGTATAACCAAAGTAGGTAGATAGAAATGCATGCTCGTTGTAGTTAGGGTCATCAATTCCTTGGGTTAAAATTACAATTCGTGGGTCATCCATATAGTGGGTATATTCATTAATACCCTCTTGGAATAGATTTAGAAATTCTTTAATTTGCTGAACATTACATTCTGCAAATTCTTCAGCCATTACACGCCTTGCAATAATACGGCTTTTAATTAATAGCCCTAAGCCTAACGGGCACTGACAATGATCGCTTAATACTTTAAATTCGCCTGTAGGCGTGCGGTAAACATCTAATGCAGTAAAAAAGAGTGTTAATTCGTTACTGGGTAAGCTAAAACCTTCGCGTAAGTAATTAGGGTCTTGAAAAAGCTGCTTTGCAGGAATATGACCATCAACTAATAGAGTTTGATCACCGTAAATATCTTGCTGAATTTTATTTAATAAAAGGGTTCTTTGTTTTATTCCCTCTTCAAGCAAGGTCCAATCAGCTTTAGATAACATAAATGGCAATGGGTCGAAGTGCCATTGCTTATTACTTTCATTTTTAATATTGCCATTTTGTAGCAATTGACTAATTTCTGTAGCGCGGCTACTAACATCATCTGCTGTTAGGCTAGCTAAACGCTTAAATAAAGTATCCCAATGTTCTGGGTTTAAACCACTGTGGTTTGCTAGTTCATCATGGCCATGTGATTTATCAAGGTATAAAGACAACCACTCAGGCAATTCCGGCATCGCGTTATTGTTAATATACAAGCTGAAAGTGCTCCAATTTATAGTAAATAGCCGTGTTCATAATGATGCTTTAAAAATATTTAGTCATTCCACTTTAAATAATTTCAAAGTGGAATGACACAACTATCAATTATTATTTAAAGTTAGGCTGCCTGCGTAAATCCAAGGTATTTGGATAATCAGGATTACTACTTTCTTCATCAGGTACTACGTATTCACTTGCGCTTTGCGCCGACTGAAAACTATGCGTAACCGCCGATGGGCTCCAGCTTGGTTCTGCTGATGCAAGTAAAGATGGTGTATGCCCATGCTCCCAAAATCTTGCGACTCTGCGCCCTTCTGCTTCAAATGCATTAACCGGTAGCGTTTCAGGATTACGCCCACCAGCATGGCTCACATGATATACAAAGCCTCCAACTGAACGTCCTTCCCACGTATCGATTAAATCAAAAACTAATGGTGCATGTACGCCAATAGTTGGGTGAAGCGCTGTAGGTGGTTGCCAAGCTCGGTATCGTATACCCGCGACCATTTCATCTTTTGCTTTACCTTTAACCGGTTTAAGCGGCACTCTTCGACCATTACACGTTACAACATAGCGGTCGCTCATTGTTCCTTGTACTTTTATTTGTACTCTTTCTAATGACGAATCTACATAGCGCGCCGTACCCGACGCACTTGCCTCTTCGCCTAGTACATGCCAAGGCTCGATTGCGGTTCTAAGCTCAAGTGTAACGTTATCAAGTTCTCGCGTACCACACACCGGAAATCTAAATTCAAAAAATGGATTTAACCAACTTAACTGAAATTGAAAACCTGCCTGTTGTAAATCGCGGCTTACTTCAGCTAAATCGTTTTCTACATATTGTGGCAATAAAAACTTATCGTGTAACTCTGTACCCCAACGTATTAATGGCTTGTGGTAAGGTTTTTTCCAAAACCAAGCAAGTAAAGTACGCAACAGCAGCATTTGCACTAAGCTCATTTGTGAATGCGGAGGCATTTCAAAGCCTCTAAATTCTACAATCCCTAAACGACCTGTGGCTGAGTCGGGTGAATAGAGCTTATCTATACAAAACTCTGCTCTGTGCGTATTACCCGTTAAATCCACTAATAAATTACGCAGTAACCTATCAACTAACCAAGGTTCAGGCACCTCACCTTCGGGCATGTGTGAAAAGGCAATTTCAAGCTCGTATAAAACTTCATCACGGGCTTCATCCACTCGAGGTGCTTGGCTTGTAGGACCAATAAAAAGCCCCGAAAATAAATACGATAAACCAGGATGATGCTGCCAATAGGTAATAAAACTTCTTAAAATATCGGGTCTGCGTAAAAATGGGCTTTGCTCAGGTGTTTCGCCACCAAGCGTTACATGGTTACCACCACCAGTACCAGTATGGCGACCATCTGCCATAAACTTATCGGTACCTAATCGGCATTCTTTTGCTAAACCATATAGCGTTGTAGTTCGACTGACTAATTGATCCCACGATGTTGAAGGATGAATGTTTACTTCAATAACACCAGGATCTGGCGTTACAGCGTATTTTTCTACGCGGCTATCTTTAGGTGGGCTATAGCCTTCAATAACAAGCGGCATTTTAAGTGCTTTAGCCACACCCTCTATACTACTTATTAAACTCATGTAATGTTCAAAATGACTTGTTGGTGGCATAAATATGTATAAACGCCCATCTCTCACTTCCATTACAAGGGCGGTTTTAACCATTTCTTTGCCAATAAAGCCTTTTTTAAGCTTTTTAGCTTTGCCAAAGTTTTCAGGAATATCAAACGGGTCGCGGTCAATAATATTGCCGCTCCATTCAAGACTATCTAAAGGCAAGCGATACCCCATAGGGGATTCACCAGGTAATAAGAAACAATTGCCTCGTTTAAATTCCCACGTACACGACTGCCAACAGTTTTTACTATCGTTCCATTTTAAAGGTAGAACATAGCCAACAGGCTTTTCTATGCCTTTATCCATTTTAGCTAAAAAGCCTTTTCGGCTCATTGCATGGAGAAGCTCCGGCTGATCTGGCTTTATTTCGTTAGGTAATGAGGCTTCTTGCCACATGTGATATAAAATATCTTCATAAGCCGTAGTAAGTGCCTTGGTTTCAAGACCAAGTGAGTCACACAGTTTATCAGCAAACTTTTTAGTATCAGTATGATCAAATTTATAATCTTTATTAGGATCAGCTAATAATGCTGCATCTTGCCATAAAGGCTCGCCGTCTTTGCGCCAATAGCACGCATATTGCCAGCGTGGTAGTGGCTCACCCGGATACCATTTACCTTGTCCGTAGTGAGTAAAGCCACCTTTTGTGTATACTTTATTCATTTCTACAAATAAATTTTGAGCTAATATTCTTTTTTCTTTACCGTCGGCGTCAGTATTCCACTGAGGATGTTCCATATCGTCAATAGAAATAAACGTAGGCTCGCCACCCATGGTTAAATGTATGTTTTCTTCATTGTAAACATTATCAACGTGCTGACCTAAGCGATTAATTGCCGCCCACTGCGCCTCAGAATAAGGCTTAGTTACACGTGGGTCTTCGTGTACACGCGTTACTTTATTATAAAAGCTAAACTCAGATTTACAGTCGTCTATACCACCTGTAACCGGCGCCGCCGAGCTTGGCTCTGGCGTACATGCCAACGGAATATGACCTTCACCAGCAAATAAACCCGAGGTAGGATCAAGCCCTATCCAACCTGCCCCAGGAATATACACTTCGGTCCATGCATGCAAATCGGTAAAATCTTCTTCTGGACCACTTGGACCATCTAATGATTTTTGATCTGAGGTTAGCTGGACTAAATAGCCCGATACAAATCGAGATGCCAACCCTAAATGACGAAACAGTTGTACTAACAACCAAGCAGAATCACGACACGAACCTGTTTTTTTACTTATTGTTTCGTTTGCCGTTTGCACACCGGGTTCTAAACGAATGCCATAACCTACTAATTCATAAATAGCTTGATTAACAGCCACTAAAAAATCAACGCTTCTAAGCGGCTCTTTAGGATTTAAAGATTCAATTAATTCTTTAAATTTTGGACTGGCTTTGCGTTTTTTTAAATAAGGAGCGAGCTCTGACTTTGAAATAGCATCGTAAACAAACGGGAAGTTTTCGGCGTAATCTTCTAAAAAGAAATCAAAAGGATTAATAACCGTTAGTTCGGCGACCAAATCTACTGTAAAACTAAATTCGGTGGTTGGTTTGTTAAAAACCACCCTTGCTTGGTAATTACCAAAAGGGTCTTGTTGCCAATTTATATAATGATCTTCTGGTACTATTTTTAAAGAATAGCTTTTAATTTTAGTACGGCTATGTGGCGCGGGACGTAATCGGAATATATGCGGCCCCATATTAACTGACCGATCGTATTTATACTGAGTATGGTGCGAAATCCCAACTGTAATTGTCATCTATTAATTCCCCTATAATAATGTATGGCCACAATATAACGCTGAAAATATTATTTGGACTAATTCACTTGTGCAATTTTTATACCAAAAGACTTGCTTAAGTAGTGCTGTTCATCCACTCGCGGCTCTTGCACAAAGCAACGTTATGCATAAAGGTTTTGACCTAATTAATAGGAAAAACACACCAATTCAATAAATAGTAAACTGAGTGTGATTTAGACCATCGGTTTTAGATTTTTAATGGTGCATAAAATGCACCAAAATAGTGCTTAAAAATAACTTACAATTAAAACTAGTTAATTTAATATATTGAAATAAAACAAATAAAGTTAACTTTTTAAAATACTCACTGCGTTATTTATAACGCTAAACGGATATAATTAAAAGGATTTATTTAGAGTTTAAAAATCATTCAAAGTAATTATTAAATAGTAAGAAATAGTTAATAATAAAGCTGCTGTTAAAGTAAGTAACGGTGCTATACTAGATCGATTTTTAACCGCTTACGTTACAGCAAAACTAACAATTTCGATGAGATCAAACAAGCAACTTTTAATACATATATGCTTACTTTAAAGATTAGTTTTGCAGTGGTGTGTTTTAATTTCAAACAAAACAGAACACGTCCAATTTGAAAAACCAGCACATCTCACTAACCTGTTAATTTTTCATTATCATCAAAGCTAAAGGTAATGCAGCACTAGGGCATGTTGTTCTTTGGTGGTTGAATTTGCAGCAGTGTGTTTGGTATTTAAGCAAGGCAGAGTCTATGATGTGTGGTTGTTCCCCATACATAGGCGATAACGCAGCATAAATGCCAAACATGCGCTGCCCCTGGGTTCTTTCTAGGGACGATTGACTCTTTGTTGCTCGGTTTTTACTTAGCCCACTAGGTTACAAACCTCGCGCCGCGATTAAATCGCCCCTAGATTGAACAAATTTCAATCCCAAAAATCAACACGCCCTAGCGTATTTAAGATTTTTTAAATCAACCCAATCTACCTAATAGGATATTCTCTTATGCAAAAGCTAACAGATGTCGGTGAAAACTTAGTTAATGGTATAGCATCTCGTTATAACCTCAGTCACGATGCAGTAATACACATGTTAGTTAGCGTTAATAACGGCGGTTGCTCAATGGCACAGTTTAATTGCCCAGAGCTTGGTGGTTCTGGTCAATGGATGCGCGGCGGAATGACAATGGTTGGCGACATGTTTAACAACGGCTTAAAATCAACCGTTGATAACTTGTGCAACGAACTTGCTAATATATTGAGCAATAACCAAATATTTCCGGTTATTCCTGCAGGAACGCCTGGTAGCAATCAGTGGTGGCCAGGTAATCTAGGCAGCCCGTTTAGCAGTGGTGCACAAAATAATATTCGTTACGCTATATTCCCTAATCGCTTAGCCGTTGAATTAAATGGGCAAGTGAGCGTATACGACACGTTAGATCACAATATTGGTGGTGTAAGCCAACAGCAAGGCAATAATACCTCTCTTACATTTAACAGCCAGTGGGGGACGATTAATGTAAATACCCTGCCATTAATTCCAGGACAAGCGCCAACGCCTCCAGAACCACAAAAAGACTTTACACAGCAAGTAACGCAGCCCAATTTTGCATCATTAACGCCTAGCCAAATTGAAGCACCTGTTAATAATACAACGGGGCAATACTCGGTAGACGAAACACTTCAAATTATTGAAAAGTTAGCACAACTACGCGATTCAAATGCGTTGAGTGATGATGAATTTAATATTAAAAAGTCTGAACTTTTAAAAAGGATTTAACCACTATCCTCCAATAGCATAACGCTAAATAAAAGTGGTTTATACGGTCTCTTTTTTATTCGGTAACATATGAAAACATTTAAATGTAATTGCACAGAACAACTTATTTTATTTTTTGAAAGCAGCCATTGTTTTGCTTGTGGCAGAACCGTTGGTATAGATGATGAGTTCGATCAAGTTGTACCCTATGAAATTGATGAACAATCGGGTCTATTTTACAAAGCAGAAGCGCCTGAAGTTTTTTATAAAAAATGTGATAACAATGCTCAGTACCACGTTTGTAATGGTATGGTTAATTTAGATACATTTATACCCGTTGCCGATAAAGACGAAGTGCTGTGTTTTTCATGCCGCTTTAATGAAACGGTGCCCGATTTAAGCATTATCGGGCATATTCCATTGTGGAAGAAAATGGAAACGGCGAAGCGTCGCGCTTTATATACTCTAAAATCGTTATCGCTCCCCTTAAATACTATTATTCAAGAACCTGAAAGCGGATTAAGCTTCGACTTCATAACTGACCGTAACGTCAGCGATCACTTTGTAAGCCCAATTATAGGTCAAGACGTTGTATTTACAGGACACGATTGCGGGCATATCACTATAAATCTAGCCGAGGCAGACGACGTAGCACGCTCTCAAGCTAAAATAGCGATGGGTGAGCGTTACCGTACTTTACTTGGTCATTTTCGCCATGAACTTGGTCATTATTATTTTGACCAACTAATCGCAAATTCACCAAAAAAACATGCTTTATGTAAGCAATATTTTGGTGATGACGAATTAGATTATCAGCAAGCTCTCGATACTCATTACAAACAAGGCGCGCCAGCTAACTGGCATGAAACCTTTATTAGTGAATATGCTACTATGCACCCCTACGAAGATTGGGCAGAAACATGGGCGCATTACATGCACATTATCGATACGCTTGAAACGGCTAAAAACTTCTCAATTACCGGCTCTACAACTGGCAATGAATTTGAGCTAGACGAAGCAGACGAGCTTCGATTGCCACAAAGTGCTTATTACTTTAATTCACAAACATCGATTGATGCTATTTTAGATACTTGGATGGAATTTTCGATCATTCTAAATTCGCTAAATCGCAGCATGGGACTTGCCGATGCCTACCCGTTTGTATTAACTCAAGCGGTGCGTACTAAGTTATCGTTTATCCATCATGCTATCCATAACAGGCTCAATTTAATACCTGATTTGAGCATTGGAAAAGTGTAATAAAGTAAGCTCAGTCCAAAAAACATTTTAATAAAGAGCCATTTATTCTTACTATGACTTTTCATGCGTAGGTAGGTGGCTTTTTTATTATGCGCAAAGCCGCAAAAATAAGAGTCTAAAAATAGTATATCCCCCCTACTTTCTCGCTAAATCTCTATTAGCTTGTCATCGCGAGGTTATTCTTGAGTCGACTTATGATTTTTTCTTGGTAAGTACTAACTGTAGAAAACTTTTGTATTGATACAAATAAGCCAGTTAGTTTTTCGTTTGATATATCAGAGATATTAATCCCTTTATATAAAATAGGCGCATTATTTTGTCTGGTTAAATTATTCGACAGTAAAATGTTCAATTTTACTGTGCGTGCTAACTCTTCTTGATACAGAAAAAATTCTCTTAAATGTGTGCTAACAATATTGGCTGGTTTTGATCTGTCTATCATTAAAATTTCGTCAATTAGTCGGTTTAACCTGCTGCGAGATTCTATTGCTTCGTCGAGAATATCTAACCAATTAAGTTCGCTATTTGATAGTAAAGCTAAAAAATATACCGTACGTGCTTTATTGTAATTAATAAAACCAGGCCACATAACATCTTCGCTAGATACTTTAAGTGCTTTATCAAACTGCTCAGCGGCAGATTTAAGATACATACTTACTTCTTCAAGTATTGATGGTTCTATAGTGTTAATATTTTTTTGAGCCAATTCTAAGCCATCAATAGACAAAATATCTACAGAGTTCATATTTAGCGACTCTCGCAGCAAATGCATGCCTTTTTTATTGTAATACAAACCTAGGTAATTATGGTAAATGGTTTTTGTCACTGGATTACGAAGAATTGGACCTCTGACATGAAGTAAGTCTGCATGAATATTAAAATTATCATCAGCCACAAAACTTTGGTAAGACACAACAGCTTTAAATAGCTTTATTGTTTCCGTTATTTGGATTGAATTACCTTTACTTACCGAGTGCAATATTTCACAGCGCCTATCAACTTCTGACAAAATTGTATCCATACGCTTTTTATAAAGTACTTTGTTAGTTTCTGATGCATTAAAAACAGCTGGGAATAAAACAATTAGGTCGATTACATATTGCAGAGTATCGGCAAAGAGAACGGCGGTTTCTGACTCTTTTTTTAGTTTATGCTCAATAGAGTCAAAAACCTCTTTCTCTAGTGTATTTTCATCTTGGGACTTAAACTGATTAATTAACTCTGGAAGTGAGGTTACGTAATTTTCATTATCTAAAATGTTACCTTCCATTTTACTAATGTTATTTACACTATCAATTGACGTATATGTTCTAACAGTAATAAATAAAGCTAATACGGCTATACAAAAACTTACTGTTGATATGGTGAAGCTTAGTAAATCTTTACCTTCTTTTAAATCATATACCCATACAGCAAGAAAGGCTGAAAGTAGAACAAGTAATAATATTGTAAAATATAACATTTTTGATGTGCGCATATGTCTTCCAGACTTGGGTCGAGCTAACAATCTAATATTGCTGATTTATAACACGAAAAACGCAGACTTCACACGCAAACTAAGAGTTACATAAGTTATTTATTATCGAGCTGTAAAGCCTTTATTGAACAGAAATAATTAAATATTTGTATCACTTCTCCCACTTGCCCAGCGCTTGTTTGTCACTTTGTTTAAACTCAACCCAGTTTGATGAGTCTTTAAAGTGCTCTTTTTTCCAAAACGTGGCGTGGTTTTTTAAATAATCCATTATAAATTGTGCGCCTTCGAACGCGGCTTGGCGATGGCGGCTGGTCACGCCTACAAATACAATTTGCTCGCCAAGTGCTAAATAACCAACGCGATGAATAATGCATATTCGCGCCAGTTGCCAGCGAGTTTGTGCTTGCTCTGCAATAGATTGAAGAAGTTGCTCGGTCATACCAGGGTAGTGCTCAAGCTCAAGTGCAGTAACGTTATCGCCACTGCTGAACTCTCTTACCAATCCTGTAAAGGTGACAACAGCGCCATCGTTTTTATTATTACTACAAAGCGTATTGTGCTCGTCACCTACATTAAAATCATCGGTTTGTACTTGAATATGTATGCTCATTAGCCACCTGTAACCGGCGGGAAAAAGGCAAGCTCATCCCCTGCTTTCACTATTTCGTCGCTTGATGACATAGTTTGGTTAAGCGCTGCAAGTAGCTCACGCTCCTCCAGCCAAGGTTGCCAATGCGGATATTGGCTCACTAATCTTAATTTAAGTTCTGAAATAGTAAGCGGCTGCGTAATCTCAAGGCTTAATTTACTGCACTTCAAGCGCTCTTTTAGTTGCCCAAAAAACAATATCTCTACATTTTGGGCGCTAGATACAACATCGTTTGGATTAATCGCGCTGCCAACTGCCATTTTTGCCCCCTGCTTTTTGAGTAACGCGCATGCCACTGATTTCCATTAGTGGATCGGCGGCTTTACACATATCAAACAAAGTAAGGCTAGCCACAGATACCGCAGTGAGCGCTTCCATTTCGACCCCAGTTTTACCGGCAAGTTTACAGTAGCTGGTTACTTTAATTTGGCTATTTGCTTCATCAAGTTCAAAATCGACTGCTACTTTACTAAGTGCAAGGGGATGACAAAGCGGGATTAAATCAGCGCACTTTTTAGCGCCTTGAATACCCGCAATACGTGCCACGCCTAACACATCGCCCTTTTTGTTTTGATTAAGCATAACTTGCTCAAAGGCAAGCTTGCTCATGCTAATAAAGGCTTCAGCTGAGGCGTCGCGCAGAGTTACGTCTTTGAGCGACACATCAACCATATTAGCTTGGCCGTTTTCGTCAACGTGGCTTAACATACTATTGCTCACGCGATTCACACTTTTTACCAATGGTAATGTGCGGTGCAAAGTTACACGGTTTATGCATTGAGTTAAGTTGATCTTTTATAATGCCTGTCCAGGCAGTTTTACATGCGCCAGTAGAGCCCGGCATACAAAAAATAACCGTGTTATTAGCAAGTCCTGCAAGTGCACGCGATTGAATAGTTGAGTTACCAATTTCACCGTACGATATATGTCTAAATAGCTCACCAAAGCCGTCTACGCTTTTATCAAACAGCGGCGCAAATGCCTCAGGTGTTGAATCACGTTCAGTAAATCCTGTACCACCAGTCACTAAAATAGCGTGAATGGTGTCATCGGCTATCCACTGCGATGCAATAGCGCGCATTTGGTAAACATCATCTTTTACAATTTCTTTATCCGCTAAGTGATGACCTGCCTCAGTTAGCGCTTTAATTAAGTAATGACCAGAAGTATCGGTAATCGCATCGCGCGTGTCGCTTACTGTAAGCACGGCAATGTTTAAGGCTATTTGTGACTCAGTTGTGTGGCTCATAATGTTCTTCTCAATTGGTTAATGCTTTGGTCAAAATGCTCATTTACAGCTTTAAATTGCGCCGGTGTATTGGTGTTTATTAATGCATGCGCTTTATTACATAAAAGCGTTTGCACACCAATGCTTTGGGTAAACTGTTTTATTGATTTATGACTGTTTGCGTTTGTGAGTGTGTGTTTTAAATGATTTTTTACACTGCTTGTATTACGAATATACAGCGGTAGAGGTTCATTTTCAAAGTGCCAAGCATGTATTTGTGACTGATTTAATTGATTGCTCACACTTTGTACGTTATTTGACTGAGAAGCCAGCACTATTGCGCTTAACAAACTACTCGTAAGTAGAGGCATATCTACCGCAGTAATAAGTAAATCGTACTCGGTGGCTATTAATGTTGAGTAAATACCGCCAAGGGGTCCACTATTGGGGTATATATCTTTAACGTACTTTTCTGAAGGATAATCGCTCGGCGAATAATGGCTCGATGACTTGAGCGGATTTATAACATTGCGGCTTATTAGTATGTTTTTAGCACCTGCGTCTTTTAATAAATCACACGCATTGTGTAATAGCGTTTTATTTTTTAAAACTAAATCGGCTTTGTCTGTGCCCATTCTTGATGACTTACCACCAGCAAGCACAACGCCTGTAAAATCTCGCTTAACTTTCATATTAGATTTTATATTAACTTCTATATGAGTATTCACATCAGCTCCCATATTAACCACCTAACATGGCTAAGTGAGTTGTCGCACCTGTTAAGCGTTTATCTAGCTCATGGCTTATTTCTTTATTGCCCATAGCAGCTTGAATTGCCTTTACGGTCGCTGCAGTATCGTCCTCATTTAGTAGTTCGCGTAAATCTATACCTTGCTCTGCAAATAAACATAAGTGTAATTTACCCAGCGCCGACACCCTTAAGCGATTACAACTTTTACAAAAGTCTTTACTGTAAGGCATTATTAAACCAATACGACCATCGTAATCAGGATGACAAAATTCCTCGGCGGGTCCGTTTAGTTTCCCCCTCACAACTTGTAACCAACCTTGGTCGAGTAATTGGGCTTTAACTGTTTGTCCACTTAAGTGGTTTTCTTCAAAAAAGGTTGCGCCGTCACCTGTTTCCATTAGTTCTATAAAGCGCACCGTAACTCTGTGCTGTTTTACCCACGCTAAAAAATCCTTCAATTGGTTTTTATTAAACTGCTTGGCAAGCACCGCATTTATTTTTATATCTTTTATTCCCAGCTCTACCGCGCGTTCAATTCCTTTTAAAATAAGGTTAAGTTTGTCGTGCCCTGTTATGAGTTTAAACATACTCGGATTTAAACTATCAATACTGACGTTGAGCGCATCAAGCCCTGCTTCTGCAAATTCATCAATTTTCTTTAATAAATTAAAGCCGTTGGTAGTAATGGCTACTTTTTCTATGCCGGGCGTGTTTTTACAAAGCTTTATAATATCGGTTACGTCGTTTCGTAAGCATGGTTCGCCACCTGTAATACGCACTTTTTTAGTACCTAGTTCTGCAAACGCATTTACAAGCGTGCTAATTTCATTTTTATTTAAAAAATTACGCGGCGTATCGCACTGATACCCGTTTGGTAAACAATAACTACAACTAAAATTACATACATCGGTTATTGAGAGGCGCAAATAGTTAAACTGCCGACCAAATTGATCATTAAGCATATGCTTCCTTTTTTCTTTACATTACAACAGCAACATCAATGCTGCTAGAACCTGCTTTGTAATGTTGTTTTATTAATTGGCTTAATTGCGTTTTACACGAACCGCAGTTCGTTCCACATTTAAGTTCAGACCCCAATTGCTCGACTGTGTTTGCACCGTTTTTAATGGCGTTTATAATTGGTTGCTCTCTTACTTTAAAGCAGCTACACACTTGCATACCTTGGGTAAATTCTTCATCTGGAGTTGCATAAAGCAAAGACTGTAACTGTGTAAACGTCAGTAATGGCTCTGCAAACAAATGGTTTATCCACTCAAGTGATATTTCTTTTTGCTCATTAGATATAACACCAACAAACGCTAATTGATTGTTTTGAATACACTGCACATGCATGGCTTTTGCCGTATTCATAGCCGACCACTGCCCTTGCAAACCAGTTAAGGTTTGGCAGTAATACAGTAAATCACTTTGTGGTTCATTAAGCGCCAACTGATAATTAAAGCAATTACTTGCATTAACTTTGAGCCAAAAATCACTGTTTATAACAAGTTCGGTTTTAGCAAACAGCTGCATATATTGCACATAGGGTGCTTTAACTATATTAACAGCGCCGTGTTTACACTCAGCCTGACCAGATAGTGGGTCAACTACCGATTGATACAGCCCGCTTACTGTTGCTGATGACGCGAATTGCTTGTTCCAATGAATAGGCATAAAGCATTCACCTTTTCGCACGCCATCGGTTACTTTTGCATGCGCAGTAACCTGCCCTGTTTGGGCAATTGCACTAATTAAATCGTTTTGTTTAATTGTTAATTTTTTTGCATCAAGCGGATTAATTTCAATATACGGGCGTGTAATATGCGATGAAAGCGCAGTACTTTTACCGGTGCGGCTCATGGTATGCCATTGGTCGCGTATACGCCCTGAGTTCATTACAAACGGATAATCACTTGATGTTTTTTGCACCGGTAATTGCGGCGTTATGGGTATAAAGCGTGCTTTTTTATCAGCGGTGCTAAATTGGTTATCTATAAAAACTTGACCATTTTTATAAGACTGATTTTTAACAACCGGCCACATAATGGGTTTTAAATTATCGTACTGGCTTTTTGTGAGCCCAACTAAACCAGAAAGATTTAGTAATCGGCTGCCGTTATTTTCAAAGCCGGTTAATTGTGCCCATTCTTCAAAAATGCCACTTGGGTCTATAAAATCAAATCCTTCAAAGCCCATTTTTTTAGCAACGTCGCACATAATTTGCCAATCGTTTTTAGCACCCGAATAAGGCGCTACTAACGGTCGTTGCCTTGATATTCTGCGTTCTGAATTAGTCACAGTGCCGTTTTTTTCACCCCATCCAGTTGATGGAAAAGCAACATCGGCAAATTTTAATGTATCACTTTTTGCAATACAGTCAGATACAACCACCAGCTCACAGGTCTCTAATGCCTTTTTAATAGCGGCGTTATTGGGCAAGCTCACCATTGGGTTTGTTGCCATTATCCACACTGCTTTTATTTTGCCTGCGGCTATTTCATCAAACATATCAATGGCATTGCTGCCTGCTTTTTTAGCGATCGTTGGCGAGAGCCAAAAACGTTGCACAAGTGATTGATGCGCTTCGTTTTCAATATCTAAATGCGCCGCTAACTGATTAGCCAAACCACCTACTTCGCGCCCGCCCATCGCATTGGGCTGCCCAGTAATTGAAAACGGACCGCTACCTGGCTTAAGTAATTTACCTGAGGCTAAATGCGCATTAATAATGGCGTTGCATTTATCTACACCCGAGCTTGATTGATTTATACCCATTGAGTAAAAGCTAATCGCACTTCGGCTTTTAGCAAATAGCGTGTAAAACTCAGTGACTTGCTCAATTGCTATATCGCAAAAGTCGCTAACTGCCTCGCAGCTCCATTTTTGTGTCTCTTGCAGTGCGCTTTCAAAGCCGTTTGTGTGCTGAGCAATAAATTGCGTATCGAGGTGGTTATGCTCATTTAAATAATTAAGTAAGCCGTTATAAAGTGCGGCGTCACTGCCTGGTTTTATATTTAAAAATGTGTCGGCAAGCTCAGCTGTGTCGGTTTTACGCGGATCAATAACCACCACTTTCATATTTGGGTTAAGCTGCTTTGCACGTTCCATTCGCTGATACAAAACCGGATGAGTCCACGCGGCATTAGAGCCAATTAAAATAAGCAGCTCAGCTTGCTCTAAATCCTCGTAAGTACACGGCACTACGTCTTCACCAAAAGCGCGTTTATAACCTGCCACAGCAGATGACATACACAGGCGCGAATTTGTATCAATATTGCCTGAGCCTATGTAGCCTTTCATTAATTTATTAGCGATGTAGTAATCTTCTGTAAGCAGTTGCCCCGATACATAAAATGCCACAGCATCGGGTCCGTGCTTTTGTATTATGTCGTTAAATTTATTGGCAACATGGTCGGTGGCTTCATCCCACGTAACGGCTTGGTTATTAATCAGAGGCGACGTTAAGCGATTATCACTGCCTGTCGTGTCGAGCAAGTGGGTGCCTTTTACACATAAACGACCAAAGTTTGCGGGGTGCTCTCGCATGCCTTCAAGCTTGGTTGGCACATTATTAAAAAGTGAAATATCAACACCACACCCTACACCACAGTAAGCACATGTTGTTTGTTTTAAACTGGTTTTATTTATAGTTGGTGACGTGTTTGCGGTTGTCATGCTACTGCTCTCTTTTAGTGTGCTTTAATTAGTACGTTTTAATTTATGCAGGTTGCTTTACAGGCTCATTAAGGGTAACTACGTTAATGGTGTTACTAGCTTTTGCGAGTGCGCTGTTTATTACGTTTTGAACGAGTTTTTCACACCCTCCACAACCTGTACTGGCTTTGGTGCTTTGCTGCACACTTGCTAGGTCTATAAAGCCTTTAGCGACTGTTTGTTCAATGGTGTGTTTAGTTACTTTATGACAAGCGCAAATAATAGCGTCATCAGGCAAGTCATCGGCGCTTAGCTCTGCTATGTCGCCAGCAAGGGGCATAATGAGCGCTTCGGGGGCGGTGGTAAGTTCAATGTCGTTTAAATGATATTGCAGTAAATTATCGTAATCACTAGTATCGCCAACAAGTACGGCGCCAATCAGCTTATTACTTTGTGAATTAGTGACTACTTTTTTATAAATACCATTGGGTTGATCTTCAAAATAATAGCTTATTGCGCCTTCGCTTCTTGCATGCGCATCGCCAATAGAGCCTACTTCAACACCCATTAATTTAAGCTTGGTGCTCATATCGGCACCGCTAAATTCATCGGCTTTATTGTCTAAGCCAGTACTTTGCAAAGTACCTTGCTGTGTATCTTGTAAAATATGCCCAACGGCTATTTTAGCCATGGCGTAACCGGGTGCCACTAAGCCAAAAATAAAATTATTCCATAGTGCACATTCGCCGATAGCGTATATGTTTTTATCACTCGTTTGGCAGTGGTTATTAATTACAATACCGCCGCGCTCACCTATATCTAAACTAAACTCGCGGGCTAAATTATCATAAGGGCGAATACCCGCAGAAAATACAATCATGTCGGTTTCAAGGGTTTTACCGCCTTTAAAACACATTTTGTAACGGCAACTTTCACCTTCTACTATTTCCTCAGTTGCTACCGATGTATGCACAGTAACGCCCAAATCTGTAATTTTGCTTTTCAACAACCGACCGCCACCCGCATCAACTTGTACGCCCATAAGTTGCGGTGCAAATTCTATTACGTGAGTGTGTAAACCCAGTTGCTTTAATGCGTTTGCAGCCTCAAGCCCCAGTAAACCGCCACCAATTACCACGCCTACTTTACTACCGTGGGCTGAGTTTTTTATTGCGTGTAAATCGTTAATGGTGCGATAAACAAGGCAATGCTCACGATCTTTACCCGGTATAGGAGGTACAAATGGAAATGAACCTGTAGCAAGCACCAGTTTGTCGTATTCAAACAACTCCCCTTTAGCGGTTGTTACTGTTTGCGCATCACGATTTATATCAACCACTTTAGAATGAGTATGAAAGCACACTTGCCAATCGTCATAGGTTTTACTGCATGTAAGTGCGAGGTCGTCTGCGGTTTTACCTTTAAAAAAGGAAGATAGTTGCACTCGGTCATACGCTAAACGGTCTTCACCGCTCAGTACCGTAATTTCAAATTGTTCATCAGCTTGATTTTGAGAAACTAGCTGCTGCACAAAATGATGCCCCACCATTCCGTTTCCTACCACTACAACACGCTGCTTGCTTAGCATTTACCCACCTCAAAGTGATATCTACTTTAGTAATTGACTAAAATTGAAATCGAATAATTTGTTATAGGATTGTTATAGCAATATGCAAGCCAAATATATAAGCATTTAATATCAGTAAGTTGCCTACTTTGGTGCAGAGGTGGAAAGCGTAAATCCCCACAAGATGGTGCAATTGCACCATCTTGTGTCGCTATAAATTACAAGAGGATATTAGAAGATAGTGAGGGTTAAAATTTAGCACTCATCCATACCCATAATTTTTGAGTATCGACTTTATTAGCAGCAGTATCCCCCGCTGAGTAATCGGCGTATTTAAAACCCACTGCGTATTGTTTGTTAATAGGTTTAACGTATTGTACGTTTAGCTCACTGCCTAAATCGTCAACCCCATTTGATTGCTCATTGGCATCAAAACGGTGATAAGCCACCAGCCATTTTCCGTCAAACGCTTTACCGTTTAAACTAATATAAGTGTCGTCCAAGCCTTGTGATGGTGTATTTAAAAACGTATCTGCCCAACCATTAAATTTATGTAACGTGGCAAGTGGTGTTGCAAACCCGTAATCGCCATTATCAGAGCCAAGTGACTCTATGCCGACTTTTAATGTTACTGTTTTTATACCCAACCCATTTAAATCCACAGCGCCTTCAAGTGCATAATAGTCTGCATCAAAATCGTTCACGCTTGTTGAGGCAGACTGCGTTGCATATTCCGCTTTGTAATAAAATTTTATGTCGTTTAGAGTTTTATTACCGTTAAAAGAAACGCCATAAGTGTCTAAACTGTCATCTTGTATAGCATCGTCACTTAATAAATAACTGTATAAAACCACTTTACCGTAGTCGGTTTTAAAGCTTGCATTAATTAGATGATCGGACGACTCAATGTCTTTATCGTCAGCAAATATGCGGTTACGCTTATTTAAATAACTGTATTGTAAATCTATGTTATTAAATGCGTAATTAACGGTTGCTGCATCAAAGGTTTGCCTGTCTTGGCGCCAACCTACGTGCCCAACAAAACGCTGCCCATCAAGTGCTATTACTTGGCGCCCTACTTTTAGCGATAAACCATCGCGTACATATTTAACAAAGCCTTGGTCAATCTCAGTGTTTTCTGGGTCTGCAATAACAGAGTAATTAGTATTTTTACCCAGCGTATTGTTGTAATCATCTACGCCCAATAGGCTGCGAATGTCTTCTACTTCAATAAGGGCTGAAAAACCATTCACCTCATCTGTTTGATGCGTTAAGCGGGTTCTAAGTGTCAAGCCACTTGCATCTTTTAAAACATTGTCTTGATCAGCGCTTTCAAAACGCAGTCTAAAATCAAGATCAGTTTGCGAAGCTTGGCTTATTGAAGGCGCAGTGAAGCAACCCAGTATAAAAATAATAGGTAAGTTGTTCTTATAGTTAAGCATTTTGGTTCTCTAAGTTTTAATTATTAATACACATACCAAAGCAATAAATAAACACAGCGAAATACATTTCCAGACCATCACTGGATCGCGTTTTAGTATTGAGCTTTTATTAGCGGTACTTTCTAAATAAGGGTTAGGTTTATTGATATCGTTTATAAACTCAGAAAAAGCTTGGTATCTGAGCTCAGGTTTAGGGGCAAGCGCCTTCATAAGGGCTTGATCTAACCAAAACGGAATATCGGCTCTGTATTTACGAATACTTGTGTAGTGCCAATGGCTATAATCTTTTGGCGCTACGTGGTTAAGTGGCAGTGGTTTGTAAGGTAATTTTGAGCACAATAACTCGTATGCAATAACGCCAAGTGAAAACAAATCACTCTTAAAATCGGCGTGCATAGTAATAAGTGTTTCGGGCGCGGTGTAGTCGGCTGTGCCTTGCGGGCAATCATCCGCAATTTGTTTAACCGACTCGTCCATAGCCGCAACACTTACTGTGCCGTAATCAATGAGCGTTACTTTTCCGTGCGCATCTATCATTACGTTATCGAGTTTTAAATCACGATGTACCATATCGAGTCGCTGAAACGCCCTTAGTGCATGTACTATTTGTTCAATAATACTGCGTACTTGGGTTATTTCTGGGTGCGGCACGTCGTGCTTCCAATCACTCAGTGTTTGCCCGTCCATGTACTCACAAATATGATATAAAAAACGACTTTGCGATTGCGTACTCAGTACTTTCATCACGTTAAGGTGGTTTATGCGTTGTCCAACCCAGCCTTCTCTTATAAAGCCTTGAAGGTAGTGCACATCGTCTTCAAAATTAACCGAAGGTGCTTTTAAAACCACTGGCGGTATATCGGGCGCTTGTTGCACTAAATAAATATGCGAGCGACTACTGGCATGCAATTTACGAATAACCGTGTAGTCATCAATTTTTTGCCCAACATTAAGCGCTGGTGGAATTTTGCGACGAGTTAGCGAATGATAAAGCTCATCTAGTTTTTGCTCAGCAATGTTTTCTACTTTTACCAGCAAACAACTTACGTTGTCGTCACTGCCTCGCGCTAATGCAAGTTCGGTAATTGCTTTAGCTGCATTTTCTAAATTAGTGTGCTCATTAATTAATTTAGCTATATCACTACTTGGGAGCACATCGTGTACGCCATCGCAGGTTAATATATAAATATCGTCTGCTTTTAGGTCAACTTCGTATACATCTATTTCTTGATGAAGTTGCGCGCCAAGTGCACGTGTTAGCGTATCGTTTACTTTGTGATCCCGTGTTATCGCCTCTATTTTAGTCCCGCGTAGGCGGGTGATTCGCGTATCACCTAAGTGAAATATATAACCCGTTGCCGACTTTAAAATAAGCGCTGTAAAAGTCGTCATCCAATCAGCTTGGCGCTGACCTAAGTGATTGTAATTAACCGATTGCGAATACAGCCACTGATTTAAACTTGCTAGCACCTTCGACACTGACTTTTTAACAGCCCAACTTTCGGGGGTATTTAAATACTCATTTATAAAATGAGTAACCGAAAGTTGAGACGCTTGTTTAGCATTTTTTGCTGATGAACACCCATCGGCTAAGCAGGCAATGACGCCTTTAGACTCTTTTTCTTGCGCTTTGGTATTAAGAGCAGCAAACGCATCTTGGTTTTCTGCTTTTAACCCTTTAGCGCTGTGCCCGCCAAATGAAACGTTGAGTTCATTTTTTAACGCTTTAGCTTGGTGTGTTTCATCAAACATAGTCAATAATGCCTTAAGTCACTGAAATAAGTTCAACGGTGCCGTCTTCATTTACTTCGGTAATATGGCCATCTGGTTCTTTCATAAAAAACAGTGCAGCTAGACCAAGTAATGCACTACCCGCAATAATGAAAAAGAAAGTTTTATAATCAACAAGTGACAATGCCGTTAAGTAAACTACCGCACCAACATTACCGTATGCGCCTGTCATACCTGCAATTTGACCAGTTAAACGACGCTTAATTAGCGGTACTGCCGCAAATACGGCGCCTTCACCGGCTTGCACAAAGAACGAACATGCCATAGCAGCTACTACAGCAAGCCATAAAGGCCACGATGCATCAACCAAGCCCATTACAAAATAACCAACAGCAAGACCCATCGTAAGTACGATAAGTGTTATACGACGACCTAATTTATCTGAAATCCAACCACCACCTGGGCGAGATGCCAAGTTCATGAATGCGTAAGCAGAGGCTAAAATACCCGCGTACACCATATCAAGCGCAAACACATCCATAAAAAACAGCGGCAACATAGAGACAACCGCAAGCTCAGAACCAAAAGTTGTAAAATATAAAATATTTAAAACAGCTACTTGTTTAAACTCATAACGATGCGACTCAGGTACTGGCTCTTTAAAAATATGACCATTTACGTCAAAGGTTTTATATACTTCGTAAATATAAAGTAGGACTAAAAAAGCATACACAGCAAGCACAAAATTAGCCGAAATTAAATTAGCACCGGTTGGCGAAAGCTTCCAAGTAAGTAATGCTAATGCGCCGTACATAGGAATTTTCATAATAAGCAGTAATACAAAGTCGCCTTTACTGGTAACCTCCATTGCGCCTACTTTTTTAGGCTTAAAGTATGTACCGCCTTTTGGCGTATCGGTTACATTTAAGTACCAAATAACACCAAATATAACGCTTAATACACCGGTTAAACCTACTGCGTAACGCCAACCATCTTCGCCACCAAACATTAGTGCAATAATTGGCAATAACATAGCCGCTGCTGCTGAGCCAAAGTTACCCCAACCGCCATAAATACCTTCTGCTATACCCAGCTCGTTAGCAGGAAACCATTCACTCACCATTCGAATGCCCACAACAAAGCCAGCACCAATAAAGCCTAAAGCAAAACGCGCTATTGCTGCTTGCTCAAATGTAGTTGCCATAGCAAACATAAAACATGGAATACTACAGCTAATAAGTAGTGCCGCGTAAACAATACGGGGACCAAATTTATCGGTTAGCATACCCACCACAACACGCGCTGGAATAGTTAACGCTACATTTAAAATTAGTAATGTTTTAACCTGTGCCATGGTAATACCAAGTGAACCCGCTATGGCACCTAATAAAGGAGCATGGTTAAACCATACAAAAAATGACACAAAAAAGACCATCCAACTCAGATGTAATACTTTCATTTTTCCGCTAAACGATATTAGGTTAAACCCAGAACTCGGTTGCATGTTTATTTTCCTCGTAAACGTATTATTGTTTTATTAATGCCCCACCCTTTTATATGAGTAGCAGCCCAATTTTTGTTAAATTTAAGTTAACCCGATATAGCAATTACTGAGCCACTAATTAAAAACTATAAATTTCATGTAGTTACATGCAACAGTTGTTTTTATACGTTATAGTTGCACTATATGAGTGAAGGGCTCTGGGTTGTTAGAGTGCAAATAAAAAGCGTTACTACTTGCTCTTGGATTTAACAACTTGGTATTGTTCAAAAAAAGTATGAGAAGTTTGAAAATGCAAAAAACACCGCTAACTTACCAGCAGCAACTGCGCTATTCACGGCACATTATGCTCCCGCAGCTTGATATAGACGGACAAGAGCGACTATGGCAATCGCATGCTTTAATTATTGGTGTGGGTGGGCTTGGTTGCGCGGTAGGTCAATACTTAGCGGCATCTGGCGTTGGCACGCTTACCTTAGTTGATAACGATGAAATAGACGTGACCAACCTGCAAAGGCAAATACTGTATAAAGAAAGCGACATTGGTAGCTCAAAATGCAGTGCTGCTAAAAAACAGCTTAACGCGCTTAATAGTGAAATAAACATAAATACTATTGAGGCATTTTTTGATACAAATACCTCTCCAGAGCAGCTATTTAATAACATTGATATAGTAATTGATTGCTCAGATAACCTAGCAACGCGTAATGCACTTAATAGCGCCTGTTTTAAAGCTAAAGTTCCGCTAGTGTCAGGCTCTGCAATACGAATGGAAGGACAAGTCGCGTGTTTTACTATGGATGGAAACAGCCACTGTTATGGTTGTTTATCGCAATTTTTTAGTGAACAAACACAAAGCTGCTCTGAATCCGGCGTGCTTTCCCCAATTGTGGGGCTAATAGGCAGTATTCAGGCTACTGAAGCGCTAAAAATGCTTGCTGGTTTGCCAAGTGGCTTAGACAAACACTTATTGCTGGTGGATGGTTTAAGCATGGAGTTTAATCGTTTTAAAATACCTAAAAACAGTCAATGTGCGGTGTGCAGCATTTAGTTATTCTAGATTACTGATTGTTGTATAAAGCACATCGCCCACTTTAAAGTTGTTTTTGTCCCACACTCGTCTTGAAGCCAAGCAATACAAAGTTTGCCCATCTACATTAAGCGTTAACTGCCACTTGTTGTTAATAAGCTCAGCCTGAGTTAATACCGACTTTAAAACATTACTGTGCGTTGTTTGCTCAGGCTTTAACGCACTAAGCGACATTTGCTCACTTTCTATAATTAGCTTATTACTGCTATCTACAAGTGCAGGAAGCACAAAAAGCGGCTGCTCACTTTGCTGTAATTGCAGTTGATATAGCCCGTAGTCTTCATCAAATTTAACAACATCGTAATTAATTAAGCTCAGCGGTGTTTGCCTATCGTTTGCATAAATAGCTTTTGCAACGTGTGCACTTGCACCTTGGTTTATCACCTTACCTTTATCAAGCTGAATAAGGGTATCGCAGCAAAATAGCAGCTCTTTTAATGAGTGACTTACTATTATAAATTTAATATTAAACTTAACAGCAATCTCGCTAAGTTTAGTGAGTGTTTTAAAACGCAATGACCAATCAAGCGCGCTAAAAGGCTCATCAAGCATTATAAATTTTTGACTAGCAAGCAAAGTGCGTGCAAATACTACACGTTGGCGTTCGCCGCCCGATAAGCTTTGTACATCACGGTTTAGTAAGTCTTGTAATTCAAGTGTTTTAACAACGTATTCTAGCGTTAAGCTTGTTTGCTTATTCCCGCAGTGTTTTTGTGTAAACGCTAAATTACCTGCCACATCTAAATGAGGAAACAACGGGCACGATTGCAACTGAAGCGTAATACCGCGTTTATCGCTTGGCAGCTCATGCACTGGTTGATTGTTTACATAAACACTTTTTGCAGGCTCTAAACCGCTAATACAACGCAGTAATGTTGACTTACCCGAGCCAGAAGGCCCGTAAACACCGAGTACATTAAACGACTCAAGATCAAGGTTTATATCTAAATCAAAATTATTGAGTGCTTTAAAAAGGCTTAACTTAATCATGTTATTGCTTAACCCCTACAATGCTTTTATTAAACTTAAATAACAGCACTAAACAGGCAAACGAAATCGCCAATAAAATAAGTGAAAGCTGATGCGCCGCCGTATAATTTAACGATTCAACATGGTCATAAAGCGCAATAGACACCACCTGTGTTTGTCCCTGAATATTACCGCCAATCATTAATACCAAACCAAACTCACCCAATGTATGCGCAAAGCCTAAAGCAAACGCGCTACCAATACTGGGTTTTAAAAGTGGAATAATTAAATGCACAAAGCGTTTAAATGGGCTTAATCCAAGCGCAATGGCAGCTTCGTTATAGGTTTGATTAATATGTTTAAACCCAGCCACAAGAGGCTGCATTACAAAAGGCAGCGAATAAAAAAGCGAGCCAATAACAACGCCCTGAAAACTAAACGCAAGCTGTGTACCCGTTAGCCAAAACCAAAACTGCCCAAAAGCGTGATCAGGCGAAAATAAAACAAGTAAGTAAAACCCTAATAACGTAGGCGGCAGCACTAAAGGCATTGCAATTAATGCCTCTAAAAATGGTTTAAATTTACCGTTATAGCCAGCGAGCTTGTAAGCCAGTGGAATACAAAAAACAAGAAGGAGCACTGCGGTTATAAAGGCAAGTTTTATAGTTAACCACAGCGCGGTTAAATCACTTTGAAGCATTGTTGTCCTTTATTCTGTAACCTAATTCAATTAACTGCTGCTGCGTAGCTTCTGCCATTAAAAATTGCATAAGTTGCTTAGCGCTAGCATGCTTTTTAGTCGAGCTAATAATAACGCCTTGTTGAATTATATCGGGATATTGATTGGTAGGCAGCACGGTGTAATCTAAATATTTTTGATCTTGCGTGTTACTGTAAGCCGCCTTTAGTGATGAAACAGCCACCAGCCCTACGCCTACATTACCACTTTGGACAAACTGAAACGCATGCGTAATATTATTACCATACACATAATTTACTGGCTTTTTAAAATGGTTATTCGCGTAGTGCTCTGAGGCACGCCCGTATGGTGAAAAACGCGGATTAGCAATAGCTACTTTATCATTTACTTTTTCAGCTTTTGGTTGCCACAAAGCAAGTTCGCCTAACGCGTAAGTGATTAAACTGCTTTGCTCGGCATAGCCTTCTTTAATAAGCGATTGCGGTCGAAAATCGTCAGCCGATAAAAACACATCAAATGGCGCGCCATGCACTATTTGCGAATATAAAACACCGCTAGAAGCAGCTGATATTTTCACGTCAACATTAGGTAATGGGGATTTTTTTAGTAGGGTTTGCAATACAGTTTTAAAATTACTCGCTACGGCTACTTGCAGCGTTTCTTTTGCGTTTACGCTGCACGAAAGCATGCATGCTATAAGCAAAAAATAACCCAACCATGTATTGTAAAGCTTTGACATTATAAGTATTGTTTCAAAATAAAATGATTTAAGTAAGCAATATATATGAACGATGTTTGCAATGCACCCGGTTTATTACCAATTGAAACTGCAATACAAAATATACTTGGCTCAATAACGCCTGTTAAAGACGTTGAAACCATCACTATAATGCAAAGTGTTGATCGCGTTTTAGCAAGCGATGTTAAATCAACTATAAACGTACCCGCTCATAACAACTCTGCAATGGATGGCTATGCGCTGTGTATTTCAGATAAAAGCTTAACTTATACACAAGTAGGTAGCGTGTTTGCGGGTCAAGTTTTTGAAGGAACGCTTACCCCAGGGCAATGCGTAAGAATAATGACCGGAGCCGCCATTGCACCAGGCGCTAACGGCGTTGTAATGCAAGAAAACGCCTCGGTAGATGGCGATAAAATTACGTTTACCGCGCAACCAGAGCTAAATGAAAACGTGCGTTTTGCTGGCGAAGATATTGCAATAGACGATGTTATTTTAAAAGCAGGCGATAAATTAAAAGCCGTTGATGTGGGGTTACTTGCATCGTTAGGGATTGCCAATATAGACGTGGTGAGAACTTTAAAAATAGCCGTACTTTCTACAGGCGATGAGCTAATTGAACCTGGTCAGCCTCTTAAGCAAGGCGCTATTTTTGAAAGTAACCGCGCTGTTATTATTAGTGCGCTGCAACAAAAAAATATCGACGTGATCGATTTAGGAATAATCCCTGATGACAAAGAACTCATCACCAATGCATTTTTAAAAGCGAATGAACTCGCCGATGCCGTAATAAGCTCAGGCGGCGTATCGGTTGGAGAAGCCGACTTTACTAAAGAAGTGCTCAACGAAATTGGCGAAATTCACTTTTGGAAAATAGCCATGAAACCAGGCAAACCTTTTGCCTTTGGTAAACTAAGTAACAGTTACTTTTTTGGCTTGCCAGGTAACCCTGTGTCGGCTGCTGTTACATTTAATCAGTTAGTAGAGCCTGCACTGCAAAAACTGTCGGGGCTTGGTGAAGTAAATCCTAAAATGCGCTTTAACGCTGTTACTACATCCGTTATTAAAAAGCGCCCTGGCAGAGCCGACTTTCAGCGCGGCACTGCATCAATTAACGAGCAAGGTGACTTGATGGTTGCCCCATTTAATAAACAGGGCTCGGGTGTACTTTCGTCGCTTAGTAAAGCTAACTGCTTAATTGTAGTGCCTGCGCAAAGCGGCAATATCGAAAAAGGCGCAACAATAAGTATTGAGTTGCTATAAAGTATTGAGGTGTTATAAAGCCTAACATGCTACAGCTAACTGTATAATTTAGCCGTAGCGCTACTCTAATTTAAAATATTTTTATGTTTAGAGTTTGGATTAAACAGTTTAACTTTTCGCTACGTCCTACAAACTCTTCTTTGCTGAACCTATTAATACACTTCAGCGCGTTTTTAGTAGCAAAGTATCTGTCATAACTTAGGCTTCTTTCGCATTTAACGCTATACGTTGAGGGCCAAGAGCCACCGGCACCCGTTGCTATGCCAACAACGTTACATGTAGCATCTATATATTGCTCCCATGCTTTTATTTGCGCTTTAACTGCATCTACTTGGTAATCATCAGTTAGTTGCGGGTAGATCTCATCCATCATTTTACTGATTTTAGTTTTGTATCTATTGCCCTCTAAATTATAAGTATTGCCCGTGTGCATTGCACCGCCTTCTGGCCAATCATCAGTACTTTGTGCAAATGCGCCAAATGATGAAATAGCAAAAGCAAACCCAATAATAATTTTATTCATTTTAAATCCCTTTAATACCAATCTGCTTATATATGGGGTCTATTTAACGTTAAGAAAATTACGCTAGAACTAGGCAAAAATTTTTGTATCTAGTTGTTCTAAATAAAAAATTTTTAACGACGTTATAGTGCAATTTAATTCGTTAAATTGATCAAAGATTTATGCAGGTTGGTATAATAGTTAGACCAGATACCTGTAAAAAACGCCTATAAAAAATGCCGCTAAGCTTAACTGAGCGGCATTATATTATTCAATAAGCTTTTAAAGAGGCCTATTAAAAACCAAATATTTTTAAATCAAAAAACTTAGTCGCCACTGTATTTATAAATATTACAGCTAGAATGACAGGAATAAACGTTGAAAGTGAAAAGTTAACGTACTTTTCCATCAAGCTTCCCGCATAATTAGGCGAACCTAAGCTTAGCTCTTGTGTTAAGCGTGCTTTTTTCCAGCGGTACATTACAAACAAACACACCATTAAGCCATTAAGCGGTAAAATTGTGTCGTAAAATACATCAACAATAATATCAAAAAAGCTCTTACTAACGCCGCCATAACTGGTGAAAGATGTAAGGCTGTCAATCATACCAAACGACATTGTACATAAAATAGTAAGTACACCGGTTGAAAGTGTAAGGATGCCCAGTGCTTTTTTACGGCTAATACCTTTACGGTCGCTTAGTGTTGCAGTCGGGACTTCCACTATTGAAACAAGTGAAGTAATCGCTGCAAAAAATACCAATAAGAAGAATGAGAACGCAACAATAGACGCACCTACATAACCAATATCATTTTGCAGTGCTAATAATATTTTAGGTAGGTATACAAAAATCATTGATACGGACGAATCAGAAAGTGCTGATGGGTCTGTATTTGGGTCAAAGCTAAATATCGCTGGCAACACCATTAGCCCCGCTACAAACGCAACGAGTGAGTCAGTAATAGCGACCATTTTAGCACTGCTTACAATGTCATCTTTTTTAGAAATGTACGACGCGTAAGTCATTAATATACCCATACCCAGCGATAGCGAGAAAAACGCTTGGCTTAATGCGCCATTAAGTACACTTGCACTCATCTTAGAAAAATCAGGAATAATGTAGTATTTAACACCGGCCATTGCGTTATCAAGCGTTAATACATAAGTAACTAGAGCTAGTAGCATAACTAATAAAGCGGGCATTAAAAATTTGGCGGCTTTTTCTATGCCTTGTTTAACACCACCTAACAAAATTAAGTTAACGATAATAACCACAACAGCCATATAACCAAACACAGTGTAACTATTAATAAAAACACCAAAGTGGCCAGGATCTGCAAGTAAATCTAAATTACCGAGGCCTGTTTGCGTTAAATAACCAAAGATCCAAACCGTAATCACCATATAAAATACAGCAATCATAAATGGTGTAAGCACCGCAAAAAACCCAGCTAACTTCCATTTTTTATCGTTATTAGATAATAGTTTGTACGAACCAAGTGGATCTTTTTGAGCGTTACGACCCATTGCCATTTCAGCCATCATGACTGGTAAACAAATGAATATGACAAATAAAGCGTAAATTAATAAGAATGCGCCACCACCATTTTTAGTAGCAGAAACCGGAAAACCAACTAAATTACCAATACCAACAGCTGAACCGGCCGCTGCCATTATGAATCCAAGGCGGGAACTAAATCGTTCTCTATTTTCGCTCATGCATAAAACCTTTTTATTATTTTGTATATTTCAGCGACTCTACCAGTGTTACACAGAGATTTTCAAGCAATTACAGCTTAAAAATAAAATCGAAGTGTAAACCTGTGTAAATACGCTTTTAATTCACCAATTTTCAACGCTGTGGTAGTATTGCGTTAATCAAATTTAACAATTTTATGAGATTCCTTATGTTGTACATGATTCACTCAACAGACGTTGAAAACAGCTTAGAGCTTAGAAAAGCAGCACGCCCGGCACATTTAGCACGCCTTAGTGAGCTTGATTCACAAAACCGTCTACTTACCGCCGGTCCATTACCGGCAGTTGATAGTGAAGATCCACAAGAAGCAGGTTTTACTGGTTCATTAGTGGTTGCTGAATTTGAATCAATTGAAGCAGCTCGAGAATGGGCAGCAGCAGATCCTTATGTTGCCGCGGGCATCTATGAAAATACAATTGTTAAACCTTTTAAAAAGGTATTTCCTGCTTAAAAAGTATTAAACCCTAGAGCGTGCGTTGCACTGTAATTCAGGGTTTGTTCACAGGATTTTAATTAAAATTATCAGGATAAAAACGAATTTACCGTTTTTACTTGAATTTTAGTAACTTAGTTAATTAAACTAAGTGAGTCTGGTCTAGGAGTTTTCCGTTATGCGCGTATTATTAAGCCTCGGTTTTATTGCTTGTGTTAGCTTAGCTAACTTTAGTCAAGCAGCAACCGCCACCCAAGCATCTCATGCTGAGGTGGACAAAAAGAAAGCCGTAATACTTGCAAAGAAAACAATTGGCGGTAAGACATTAAAGATCACTGAAAAAACAGATTTTTATACCGTACGAATACTCAAATCTGACGGCCACGTCGTTGATTTACATATTAATAAAAAAACCGGCGAAGTGAAAAAGGATTAAAAATGCGAATTTTAGTTATAGAAGACGATTTACATTTAGCAGATAACCTACGTAATGCCTTAGAAAAAGAACGTTACAGCGTGGATTTATGCCACGATGGTGAAGCAGGTCTTTTCCACATTACAGAATACCCGCTTGATATGGCCGTAGTTGATTTAGGTTTACCTAAAATAGACGGTATTGAGCTAATTAATAAAGCACGAGCACAAGGCATTACAATCCCTATTTTAATCTTAACCGCGCGCGATCGCTGGCAAGATAAAGTAGAAGGTTTAGATGCAGGTGCCGATGACTACCTTACTAAGCCATTTCATGTTGAAGAGCTTATTGCCCGTTGTAATGCATTAATTCGTCGCAGTGCTGGTAAAGCAAATCCAGAAATGACTGCAGGTCCAATTAAAATCCATACACGTTCACAACAAGTATGGGTTGATGACAAAGAACTTAGCCTTACAGCTTACGAATATAAAGTACTTGAATACTTAATGGTAAATCCGCAAAAAGTAATTTCTAAATCAGAACTGACTGAGCACATTTACGACCAAGATTTCGACCTTGATTCAAACGTAATTGAAGTATTTGTACTTCGTTTGCGTAAAAAGCTTGACCCTGAAGGCGTACTAAACCCAGTAGAAACACTACGTGGGCGTGGTTACAGGCTTAAAAGCCAGTGGTAATACCGCAAATATCGTTAAAAATAAGGCAAGGATTTATCCTTGTCTTTGTTTTGTTAGTCGCACTTCCTATCTTATTTTATTCAATTGGTAAGGCGTATTACGCTTCACTTGTTGATGCGACAGAAAAAACCCTCGAAGCACAACTCTACTCGCTAATATCTGAAGTCGATTTTACTGAGCATGGTATTATTATGCCCAGCACTATTTTAGCGCCTGAGTTAAACAGATTAAATTCTGATACCTACGCAATGATCTACCGCGATGATGACCCGGTTTGGAACTCAGAGTCGGCTGTAAATTTAAACTATGTACCTCAAAAAATAGAGACCAAGGCAGGTGCTGCCGACTTTAGGCGTGTAGAATATAATAATACCGCTTATTGGCAACTTAGCCTGACTGTAATTTTAAACAACATAGATCAATCAGAACAAGCTCGCTTTATATTAGTTAAACGTAACGACGCTCTACTTCGTTTAATGGATGGCTTTAAACAAACCCTTGTAGATTGGATGTTTATCATGGGGATTGCAATTGCAGGCCTGATGGCGATTGGTTTCATTTGGAGCGCTCGCCCACTCCAACGACTCGATAAAGAAATAAAAGCAATTGAATCCGGCGATATTCAAGAAATTAAAGGCCTCTACCCAGTAGAACTGCAAACAATAAAAGCAGATCTAAACTTGCTACTTGAGTCGCAACAACGCCAAAAGGAACGCTATAGAGCCTCATTGAGCGACCTTGCTCATGCACTCAAAACGCCGCTGGCTGTATTAAAATCAAGTCCATTGGCAAACGATGCCGATGCACAAGAACAACTCGACCGCATTAATGTGATGATCGAGCACCAATTAAAACGTGCTGCAACAGGCGCATCAGACACATGGAAAAAACAAACCCCTGTTAAGCCAGTACTCGATTCAATACTCAGTGCTATGGCAAAAGTATATCGTGATAAAGATATTATTTTTAGCTGCACTGTAACTGAAAAAGATTATTTTTTAGGTGATCAAACAGATTTAATGGAATTACTCGGTAACTTGATTGATAACGCGTGTAAAGCATGTCGCTCGCAAGTAGAAATACAAGTAATCCAAAGTAAAACCCTGTGTATTGGAATTAGCGACGATGGTCCTGGCGTGCCAGAAGATCAGCGCGAATCTTTACTTACACGTGGTACTCGCCTCGATACTTACGAAAGCGGACACGGCGTAGGCATGGCGATTGTATCAGATTTAGTTAAGTCGTATCACGGTACGCTAACCATTACCGATGCTGATAAATTAGCCGGCGCTCAATTTATTTTAGAGTTTAACTACAATGACAAAAAGTAACTGTTTATTAAAACTCACTGCCATTGTGCTAGTTGCTGTAAGCCAGTACAGCTTGGCAGATGAGGCATGTACTTTAGCCGCTAAAGCAACAACCGATGAAGCTAAACGGTATATTCAATGCTTAGACACCCAAATTGATAAAGCAAAGCAAGTACAAGGTAGTTGGATACAAAAGCGCAAATATGAGCTAACTAAATCACAAGAAAGCACAGGTAATACTCAAGTACTTCCGTTATTTATGCGTAGCATTACTAATAGCGAAAAGTACCTGGAGAGCGCCTGCCAATGGCGCTATTTAATAAAACTTCCTAATGCGACAACAGCTGCAATTAGCTATAAGCTCTGTGAAATTGAGCTTATAAATCAATTTACAGAATCACTAAAACACCCATTCTAACGAAACTAATTAGTTAAGTTATTCTGTACACTCCCCGCTCCGCTTGACAATTTATTTATATCAAAACAAACTATCTACTAGTAGATTGCTAAATGGGTAATAAAAATGACTAAACCAGTAATAATTATAGGTGGCGGACTTGCCGGCTTATACTGTGCGTATAAATTACAACAACTTAATATTCCGTTCTTATTACTGGAAGCTAAATCGCAATTAGGCGGTCGAATTTTTGCCGCGCAATCACCAATAAATAACGATGTTAGTTTTGATTTGGGCCCTACGTGGATATTTCCCCACCAACCAAAAATTCAAGCTTTAGTAAAGTCACTCAACTTGAGTATATTTGAGCAATACAACAAAGGTGATGTGTTATATCAAGCACCTAATTCCAAGCAGCCTCAACAAATTGCAGGTGCTGGAGATATGCAGTTATTTAGGCTTAAGCACGGCATGAATACCTTAATAACTGCCTTATACGCGCAACTTAATCCTGATTCAGTGTTATTAGAACACAATGTCACTGAGCTTAAAAAAGGTGATAACAACTGGCAAATTACGGTAAATCACTTAGGCAATATAAAGCACTTTACTACTGAAAAACTAATTTCAGCAATTCCTGCTCGTATGGTTACAAAACACTTAACACCTGAACTATGGGCGACTCCAACACTCATAAACCGCCTTAGTAGTGTACCTACATGGATGGCAGGACAAGCCAAATTTATAGCTACTTTTGAACATGCATTTTGGCGTGATAAAAACTTATCAGGGCAGTGCTTTAGCCGCGTAGGCCCTATGGCCGAGATTCACGACGCCAGTGCTGAAGATGGCAATTACGCCGCATTATTTGGCTTTATAGGTGTGCCCTACTTATCACGAAACCAAGTAACTCAAGAGCAATTAATTCAAGCCTGTGCCCAGCAGCTTAGCTACTTTTATGGTAAAGATGCAGAAAAGGCAACGGGGTACTTTATTAAAGACTGGGCAGACGATAAGTTTGTAGCGAATAGAGACGATCAAACTCAGCCTTCACAGCACCCAGAATTTGATTTTTCTGGCTTGGATGAGCAATTAAATAACCTAAATATTCATTTTGTAGCGAGTGAGTTTGCAAAACAAGAAGCGGGATATTTAGAAGGCGCAATAAACGCAGTGGATGACGCTATTAAATTGTTTGTTAATTAATAGTCTTGTATTTACTCTTAACGTAGCCATCAAGGGCTTTAATTTTACAGCCCTTGATGGCTATAGATGTTAGTTATTTTTAGCAACGTCTTCGCCACTGCCTAGTAGAGTGGCAACCCACTTACCTTCTGCACTGGCTTCTAGGGCTATTTTTACAATCATAGTTAATGGCACAGATAAAAGCATACCTACAGTACCTAATAACCAGCCCCAAAATATTAATGATAAAAATACTACTAGCGTTGAAAGACCTAGCCCTTTGCCCAAAAATTTAGGCTCTACAATATTACCCATTACCGTATTTATTGTTAAATAGCCTGCAGCAACCAATCCCGCAATTAACGGGCCTTGAGTAATAAGTGCAAGTAATACTGCCGGTACAGCCGCAATAATTGACCCAATATTAGGAATGTAATTGAACATAAACGCCAATACGCCCCAAAGCACAAAGTAGTCTACATCCAAAATCCATAAGTAAAACGCAGCAATAATACCCGTACCTAAACTTACTAGCGTTTTAATTGCCAAATATGAATTAATAGACTCTAAAAAGCGGTCAATTTGCTTCATTTTGCTATCAGGATCTTCAAGTGCCATGTGTATTTTTTTGCTCAGCATTGGCCCTTCAAACAGCATAAAAACAACCGTTAAAATAATTAAAAACATGTTTGCCATTACGCCACCTAAACCGGTGAGCATATTGGTGGCTACATCAACCATTTTACCTGGGTCGAACATATTGATTAACTGATCTTTATTGATCAATATATTGTATTGAGATGCTAAATCTACCAGCCATACAAATTCTTCTTTGAGTTGTGTTTTATACTCAGGAAGTTGCTGCGAAAAATCATTTATTGATTGCCCTACAAGCCCGCCAAGGCTCACACCTAAGCCAACTATAATAAGCACCACCAACATAACAGCAATGCCTTTAGGAATTCGGTAGCGCGCAAAAAACTTGATTATCGGATTACAAATAATGGCAATAAACGCTGCCAAAATAAACGGAATAATAATTACACTTGCTGCTTTTATCCCCGCGAGTACGACCACTAAGGAAGCAAAAACTATTAAGCTTTTATTTACTCCAGTTAAACTTGCCAATTTATTAATCCTTTTATTAATTATATGGCCTTAGTGTAAGGCAAAAGGTAATTAAATGAAATAATGACGAAGTGATCATAAAAGCCTGTTTTACGTATAAATTTGCAAAGCTGTTTGCTAGCGAGTATGTTTTTTAATCACTTGCTACTATTTTATTGTAAGGATTAATAATGCATATATTTGTTACTGGCGCGACAGGATTAATTGGTAAGCACTTATGCCCTTTTTTACTTCATCATAATACTGTTACTGTGCTTAGCCGAAATCCAACTAAAGCTAACGTATTACCGGGACATAAAGTTAAAGCCGTAAGCAATGTTAATACAGTAGATTTTAACACCGTTGATATTGTTATTAATCTAGCTGGCGAACCAATTGTAAATAAACGCTGGAGCGACAAGCAAAAGCAAATAATACGCGACAGCCGTATTGGTATTACGCAACAAATTAGCGAAGCTATTAAAGCTTGTAGCACTCCCCCGCATACTTTTATTTCTGGAAGTGCTGTTGGCTTTTATGGTCGACAAAATAGCAACCCTATTGATGAAACCTGTGAAAATCCGCATGATGAATTTAGCCACCAGCTTTGTAAAGACTGGGAAAATGCAGCGCTACTTGCGCAATCAGAACAAACCAGAGTGTGCCTATTACGCACGGGTATTGTTTTGGCCAAAAAAGGTGGGGCATTAAGTAAAATGCTACCCGCTTTTAAATTGTGTTTAGGTGGCCCTATTGGTGATGGCGAGCAAGGTATGTCGTGGATACACATCGACGATATGATTCAGCTAATACTTTTTATTATTAGACATCCTGAAATATCAGGTCCTGTTAACGCAACTGCACCAAACCCTGTGAGCAACGCTCAGTTTAGTAAAAGCTTAGGCGAAGCGTTATCACGACCTGCATTTATCCCTATGCCAACAGTAGTGCTTAAACTATTAATGGGTGAAATGTCAGACTTACTTACAACGGGGCAATTTGTAGTTCCTAAAAAAGTACTAGCTCATAATTATCGTTTTCATCATCCAGATATTAAATCAGCTTTAGAGAGCTTGGTTTAGCTGGCGTTAATAATTCTTAAGGTAGAATGCAGAAAATTGAAAAGCAATCCTTTTAACCGAATTGACCTTTTCTTATTAATACATAATAATTACACACTTAATTGAATATATATTTCATCATTTTATAATAAAGAGAATAAATCATGTTTCATTTACCTACTGTGATCTTCCTCTCTTTTATTCTTAACTTACTCATAAGCTTATTCTTTCTCTCAATTTATAAATATAAAAAACAAACATCTTTTCTACTATTTGGTTTAGCCTGTGCCACATTTGCTTTAGCAGAAATACTGGCATGTTTGCGCTTATACATAGACTTTCCTTTGATAACCCACTACTTGGCTAGTATTTCTATGATTATGAGCCCACTTTTAATTATTATTGGACTATATAAATATAAAAATATACAGAATATTAGTTTAATGCCTCTTTACTGCATATTTGGGTTTTCTGGTTTATTGTTATTGGCAATTTATCCTTTCGAAGCAGCAAAAATGCTAACGAGCTTAGTAATTGCCGGATTATTTATTTACACGGCGTATTTAATCAAAAGCATGAGCTTTGTTGCTAAAGCCCAGAAAAAGGCGTTGATCACCTGCTTTTTAGTGCACAGCGGTGTTATGTTTTTAAACGTAATATTTCTACTAATACCGGTACTGAGCTCGAGTATTCAGGATGTAGCAACGCCTTTACAAATTGTTCTTATTAGTCATTTACTATTAGCCACTCTAAGTGCTCTTATACTGCCATTTTTGTTATTTTCTAATAGTGAATACACGCTATCGAACCTTGCGAACACCGACTCTCTTACACAATTATTTAATCGAAGAGGCTTCTTTAATAATGCCAAAGAAACCCTTAAACAACCTAACAACAGTGATAAAAACGTATCTGTAATTATCCTAGATATCGACTTTTTCAAGCGTGTAAATGATAAGTACGGCCACGACACCGGCGATCAAGCAATTAAATGGATTGCGCAGCACATAAAAGAGCAATTTATTGATGAAGGTATTTGCGCCAGAATAGGCGGTGAAGAGTTTGCTATATTACTACCAGACTATTCTCTACGAGCAGCTAAAGAATATGCAGAACACTTACGTGAAAATATTTCTAAGCATCCATTTTATTATCAAAACTCGCATATTAACCTATCTGTAAGCGCCGGTGTGAGTAGTGCACTAAATGGTAAAATGAGTGTAAAAGACTTACTGTCGCTGGCTGATAAGCGCCTTTATCTTGCTAAAGAAACTGGCAGAGATAAAGTAGTCAGCTTTGACGAGAAAAACCTCTTAATGCAGTGCTAATTATTTTATAAGTAATTATAAAAAAGGCCCCTCTTATAAAAACGCGGTACCCCTTTGTATTTATAGCGACCAGTTCCTATTAAGTTATATCAATCAGCTCAAGTGTTTATGCAGGTTACCTCTACATAAAAAAAGCCCTTCATTCGAAGGGCTTTGGTATACACACAATAGAGTTAATAAACTACTTACAAGACAGTGTGGCTTCGCCTGCCTTATTTGGCACAAACTGAATATTAGCTACAGAAATTGATGCTTTACCATTGCTGCGTAAGCTAAATGGGCTTGTTAGGTTTGCAAAATTAACACCCTTATCAGCAAAGCAACCTAAATCGATTGATACTGACTGCCATTTATTCTCAATGGCTTTATCCACTACGTTTGCTAAATCAATGCTTGCACCACATTCACCCGAGCAAGTCATAGCAAGTGCTATATCGCTCGTTAGTGCTTCGTTTAATTTAATATCAAAGCTAATCACACTATCGGCTTCAACGTAGGCAATGGTATCTTCTGCAAAGCTTGTTACTATTTCAGCACTGGCTTTTTCTGTACCGCTGAAGTTAAATTGGCGCGCGTCTTCTTGTACTGTTTTATCCTCAGTACGGTATTTAATTGCACCAAATTCATGGGTACTGCTCGATACATCTAAAAGCTCATCGCCCGATTTTAACAATAAGCGCCATGGTGCTACAGGTGCACCAACAAGTATATCCATACTCGTAAGCCCAGAGTTATCAAGTTTAGAGTCTTCATCAAGGTCGTCAGCTAACACGTTTTTATCGCCGTACGATAAGCCAAAACCATAAGGGAGTAATGGGTCGTAATTTTCATCGCCTTTATTAACCGCAGTTTGTACTGCTGATTTAGGCCAAGAAAACGATAATTTACCTTTAAAGTTATTTTGAATGGTGCCGTCTGCCGCTTTTAATAAAACATCAGCAATACCTGCGCCTTCTGTACCTGGCAACCATGCAGCTACAAACGCGTCAGATGCGTTAAGTTCGCTGTTAACCCACATAGGTCGACCTGATATAAACACAGATACAACAGGAATGCCTTGCTCTTTTAGTGAGTTTAAAAGTGCTAATGATTTTTTATTTCCGCGCTCAAACTCAAGGTTATCTTTATCGCCGTGCCCTTCTGCGTAAGGTTCTTCACCAAATACAACAATGGCAACATCAGGACGTTGCTCAAACGTACCATCAGCGCTTAAAGTAACACTTCCACCTGCTGCAGATATTTGATCTTCAAGCCCTTTATATATCGAAGTAGCACCAGGGAAATCAGCATTTTTATTATTAGTACCTTGCCACGTAATACTCCAACCACCCGACTGTTTACCTATATTATCGGCACCATCACCTGCAACAAGTACGCGTTGATTAGCTGCGATAGGCAATAGGTTATTTTTATTTTTGAGTAACACAAGTGATTCGCGCACAGCTTGACGTGCTACTTCGCGGTGCTCTTGGGCACCAATTAGCTCTGTTTTTCCAGAGTAAAGACGCTTAGCCGGGCTTGGTTTATCAAATAAACCAGCGCGAAGTTTTACGCGTAATATTCTGCTCACTGCGTCATCAATACGCGACATACTAATTTCGCCTGACTTAACTTGCGCAATTGTATTGTTATAAAGAGGCTTCCAGGCACCTGTTGGCACCATGAAAATATCAAGGCCAGCATTAACGGCTTGCGCACAACTTTCGTTAGTACAGCCTTTAATTTGACCGTGACCGTTCCAATCGCCTACTACAAATCCATCAAAACCCATTCGTGTTTTTAATACATCAGTAAGTAGATATTTATTGCCGTGATTTTTAACGCCATTCCAGCTATTAAAAGAAGCCATAACCGATTGGCTACCTGCTGATAAACCGCCTACATAGCCTTGTGCGTGAATATCAAATAATGATTGTTCACTGTCGATATTATTACCCTGATCATCACCATCAACCGTGCCACCGTCGCCAATAAAGTGCTTAACGGTACTAATTACACGCTTGTCACTTAAAAAATCGTCATCGGCTTTACCTTGTAAGCCATTTACTATGGCTGCTGAGTAATCATGTACAATTTTTGGATCTTCTGAGTAACCTTCGTAGGTTCTTCCCCAGCGATCGTCTCGCACTACGGCAACTGTGGGTGCAAATACCCAATCAATACCCGTAGCCATTACCTCTACTGCAGTAATCGATGCTATTTGCTCGATTAAATCAGGATTATTCGCCGCGCCTAAACCAATGTTGTGCGGAAATAACGTCGCACCAATTACATTATTATGGCCATGTACTGCATCGGTGCCCCACATAGTTGGGATACTACTGCCATCAACTGAGTCGTCGACAGAAGCTTGATAAAAGCTCTCTGCTAAGGCTACCCAGTCCATTGGTGTTGCATGTTTGTCGCCATTAGGGAATGCGCCACCGCCATTAAGGTATGAACCGAAGCCATATTTACGCATGTCTTCAACGGTAATATCACGAATTTCTGGCTGAATCATTTGAGCAACCTTTTGCTCAAGTGTCATGGCCTTTAAATAGTTAACTATTTTAGCTTCAATATCGGCATCTTTTTTTACGGCAATATTAAGTTTTGGCCAAATTTGCGCTGTTTTAGATAACGTTTCATTAGTTTCAACCGATGTCACTGCGTCGTTTGAGCAAGCCGATAAAGCACCTACTGATGCAATTAATGTTGCTAAGGCTATTTTATTAAGTGTAAAAGGGGTTTTCATTATAGAGTCTCCTGCGCTTGAACTGGTTTGCTACCGCTTAAACCATAGAACACGATAAATATGTAACATAAAATAGGTAAAACATACGAAAGTTGAACACCCACACTATCAGCAAGTGCACCTTGTAAAAGTGGCACTATTGCACCACCCACAATCGCCAAACACAAAATACCAGAGCCTTGAGCTGTATGTTTGCCAAGTCCATTTAACGCTAAACTAAAAATAGTGGGGAACATAATAGAATTGAATAAACCAACCAATAGTATTGACCACATTGCTAATTGACCCGACGTGCTCATGGCAATAACGACTAAAATAATAGCCATGGTTGCGTTAAAGCCAAGTACTTTACCAGCAGGTAATTTTTGCATTACAGCAGCACCAATAAAACGCCCAACCATAGCACCACCAAAATAATAAGTGATGTAATGAGCTGCAGCATGCTCTTTTAGCCCTGCTATATTTTCTTGTGCTAAAAAGCTTACTAAAAAGCTACCAATTGCCACTTCGGCGCCTACATACATAAATATACCCACAGCACCTAATACAAGATGGCGATACTGCCAAGCACTGCCTTCAATTGCCTCTGATTTTTCGGCTTCTGCTTTTTGCTCGCTCATAATGTCTGGTAATTTAAGCCATGCAAAAATACCGGCTAGTAAAATAAGCATTGCAGCTAAAAGGAGGTAAGGAAGTTGTACTGATTCTGCATTTTGTGCAGGTGTTAAAAAGGCTTCTGACGCTGAGTCCAGAATTAACAGAGCACCAAATGATGGCGCAACCGTAGTACCTAACGCGTTAAAAGCTTGGGTTAGTGTTAAACGAGACGACGCAGTTTTTGCTGAACCCAACAAACTTACATAAGGATTTGCAGATACTTGTAATAACGTTATGCCACTGGCAAGTACAAATAAAGCAAATAAAAATACAGGATAACTATGTAAAGACGCTGCTGGGTAAAATAAGATACACCCTACTGCCGCAATTAAAAGCCCAACCACGATTCCTTTTTTATAACCAAGCTTTTTAACAATGTATCCACTAGGGAGTGACATTAAAAAGTAAGCGCCAAAAAAGCAAAACTGCACAAGCATTGCTTGAACATAAGTTAAATCGAAAACCGCTTTTAAATGCGGAATCAAAATATCATTTAAGCAGGTAATAAAACCCCACATAAAAAATAGTGAAGTTAAAGATGTAAGTGCAAAACCATAGTTTTTATCTTGGTGGTTTTGCGACTGTGTGTGTGATGTCAGTGGTGCTGAACTAGCCATGTGCTCTCCGCAATTTATTATTATAAATTGATCTTCAATAAGTAATTAATACAAACCCCGCTAAGGCGCAGTATTAAAGAGTTGACCTGAAGATTAATTAACATTAATCTAAAAATGTAAGCGCTTTCACGGCTAATTAAATACGAACATGTTACATATTTCAACAACTTTTATTTTTAATAATGTTTTGTAACCGCTGAAAGTCAGTAAAAATAGGCGCTAAGCGTGCAATTAAGTTCTCAAAAAGGTTTGTAACCAATGACAAAAATATCATTACCATTTAATTCACCTCTATTAACAAAAGACTTTGTTTATGGTGTAGCAACAGCATCATTTCAGATAGAGGGCGGGTATGAGCATCGCTTACCGTGTATTTGGGATACCTTTTGTAGTACTGCAGGTAAAATTGCTGACAATTCACATGGTCATATTGCCTGCGATCATTACAACAATTGGCAACAAGACATAGATTTAATAGAGTCTCTAGGTGTTGATGCTTACAGGCTTTCTATTTCATGGCCTCGCGTTATGACTCAAGACGGAAAGTTAAATCCTGTAGGCGTTAAGTTTTATACTGATATTTTAGATGAGCTAAAACGAAAAAATATAAAAGCCTTTGTTACTTTGTATCACTGGGATTTACCGCAACACCTTGAAGATGAAGGCGGCTGGCTTAACAGAAAAACAGCTTATGCATTTGAGCAGTACGTAGAACTAATTACTAACGCATTTGGAACACGAGTGTATTCTTACGCTACATTAAACGAACCCTTTTGCAGCGCGTTTTTAGGTTACGAGATTGGCATACATGCCCCAGGTCTAGTAGGCAAGCAGTATGGTAAAAAAGCAGCTCATCACTTATTACTCGCTCATGGTCTGGCTATGAACGTGCTAAATAAAACATCGCCTGATACTCAAAACGGCATTGTGCTTAACTTTACACCCGCCTACCCACTTACAGATACTCAACAAGACATAGACAGTGCCAAATACGCTGATGACTATTTAAATCAGTGGTACATGAAACCAATAATGGACGGTAAATACCCTGATATAATTAACCAACTACCTGAGGATCATTTACCAGAAATACACCCAGGTGATATGGAATTAATTTCTCAGTCAATTGATTACTTAGGCATTAACTTTTACACCCGCCAAGTTTATAAAGCGCACCCTACTGATATTTATGAACCCATTACACCTACGGGTCCGTTGACAGATATGGGATGGGAGGTTTACCCGCAATCGTTTACCGATTTGCTTGTATCGCTTAATAAGACATACACCCTACCGCCTATTTATATAACCGAAAATGGCGCAGCAATGCCCGATACATATAATAATGGCGAAGTTAACGACTTAGACCGTTTAAGTTATTATAATACTCATTTAAACGCAGTTCACAATGCAGTTGAACAGGGTGTTGTTATACGTGGCTACTTTGCTTGGAGCTTAATGGACAACTTTGAGTGGGCAGAAGGCTACTTAAAGCGCTTTGGTATTGTTTATGTTGATTATAAAACGCAGCAACGTACTATTAAAAATAGTGGCTTAGCCTATAAAGCACTTATCTCAAATAGATAATAATAAGCACAAAGCGGGATAAACAATCATGGTCAGTGTAAAAGAAAAAATAGCGTATGGCTTAGGCGACACCGCCAGTAATATTATTTTTCAAACAGTTATGATGTTTTTAATGCTGTACTACACAGATGTAGTAGGTTTATCGCCTGCCGTTGTTGGTACTATGTTTTTAGCAGTGCGTATTTTTGATGCCGTAACCGATCCATTAATGGGTAACCTTGCTGACAAAACACATACGCGCTGGGGGCACTTTCGCCCCTACTTACTTTGGCTTGCACTTCCTTTTGCTATTATAAGTATTTTAGCGTTCACTACGCCCGATTTAGAAGGCACCGATAAAATAATTTATGCCTTTACTACTTACACACTTCTTATGGTTGTCTACACCGCTATTAATATCCCTTATTGTGCATTGGGCGGCGTACTTACTGCAGATGTAAAAGAGCGCGTTACTATTCAGTCTTACCGGTTTGTATTTGGTATGCTAGGCGGCGTAATAGTAGCGGGTTGTACTATGCCAATGGTTGAGTATTTTGGCCAAGGCGATGCTGCCAAAGGCTATCAATACACAATGACTGCAATGAGCATTTTAGGTTTTGTACTGTTTTTACTTTGTTTTTTAGGCACAAAAGAGCGTATACAACAGCCAAAAGAGCAAAACATTCCTTTTGCCAAAAGTGTTAAAGCCTTAATTAAAAACGATCAATGGCGAACTCTTTGCTTAGCTGCATTTTTTTTACTTACCGGACAAGTATTAAGGCTTACGCTTGCTGTTTACTACGTAAAATACTATTTAGGTCGAGACGATTTAATCACCTTATTTATGACGCTAGGTGTTGCAGCAAGCATGGTAGGTTGTGCTTTAGCTCAACCACTTGCAAAGCGCTTTTGTAAGATAAAGGCCTATATAAGCTTACAAGTTATTGCCGCCGCTATTTGTGGTTTTAGTTACTTTATTAGTAAAGACTCTTTAGTATTGGCATTTGCGGCCTTTATTTTATGGAAATTCTTTTTAGATATGGCAACCCCGTTGTTGTGGGCAAAAATGGCCGACACCATAGATTACGGGCATGAAAAAACAGGTGTACGCATTACGGGTTTGGTTTATTCAGGCGTCATATTTTTTATTAAAATGGGCGTGGCTGTAGGCGGTGCAATTGCAGGCTGGTTATTATCTTTTTACAGCTATCAGGCCGATGCAGTACAAACCCTCGACACCCAACACGGTATTTTACTTTCATTTACTGTACTACCTGCTTTTGGCTCATTATTTGTTGCCTACATAATGAAAAAATATACACTAACTAATCAAGTTGTTGAAAATATTCAATCTAAACTAACAGCTAGTTAAGATATATACTCTAAGGTATTATTTAGCCGAAGTAGTTAAGGATAAGCGAGTGAACAAATAACATGGCAACAATTTATCAAGTCTCAGAGCTTGCGGGCGTATCGTTAGCCACCGTTTCTCGCGTGATGAACAAAAATACCCGCGTAAGCGATAAAACTAAACAAAAAGTGCTTGATGCCATGGAGCAGCTTGGCTACAAGCCCAATTCAATAGCGCAATCTTTAGCCTCTAACTGCACTAACAGTGTCGGTATTTTAGTGTCTGAGTTACATGGTCCTTTCTTTGCCCAAATGATGGCTGGTATTGAATCAGAGCTTCGTGCTGCGGGTAAACACGTTATTATTACCACCGGACACAGTGAAGAAGACAAAGAGCAAGAAGGCATTGAGTTTTTAATTAGCAGACGCTGCGATGCCATTATTTTGCACGTAGAAGCCGTCTCAGACGACTACCTTATAAAATTAAGCCAAGGCTCTACACCTGTTTATTTAATGAGCCGTTACGTCGAGCAACTAAAAGACAACTGTATCAGCCTAGATAACCAATTAGGTGGCTACCTGGCCACTAAATCGATATTAAATCAAGGCCATACACAAATAGCGTACATTGCAGGCCCGCAGTTTAAAGCCGATGCATTTAATCGCTTAGAGGGTCATAAACAAGCCCTTACAGAAGTTGGCGTTAAGTTTGATCCTGCTCTTTATTATATTGGCGACTTTAACGAAACTGGCGGTAGTAAAGCCTTAAAACATTTTATTGATGAAAAACTTAGCTTTACCGCACTGGTATGTGCCAATGACGAAATGGCATCCGGTGCTATGAAGTACGCACGAGAGCACGGTTATAATTTACCAAACGACTTATCGATTGTTGGATTTGATAACGTTATTTTTGCAAACTACCTGTACCCTACACTCACGACCATAGATAATCCGGTCGGGAAAATGGGCGAAATGGCAGCAAAACTAGTGCTTAAAGACGTATATCAAAATAAAAACCTCGTTATAAATCGGTTTTTTGAACCCACTTTAATGCAGCGAGACTCTTCAGCACCGCTTATTAAATAAAAGCTAAAGGCTAAAAACGAGTACAGAATTTGGTACAAAAAAAGCGGCTAAATGCCGCTTTTTATAGGTTAGCTACTTAGCTAAATGCTGATCACTTAACAATCCAAGGCGTTACTTTTATTACTTGCGATATATCGCCAAGCACCGCGCTATCATCTTCCCAGCTATCTTCAACTGCAAAGTAACATACTGACTTTTCACACGTTATGCTCTTATCATCAAATTGCATTGGGCTTTTAAATGTAACTGCTACGCCCTTTTGCTCTGGTAATAAAAACCACATTAATTTACTTACAAAAAAGCCCGACAAATCAGTTAACAGCTCATCAAGTTCGTCGTTAATGGTATATAACGACTGCTTTGAAAACGCTAAACCTTCAAGTTCGTTTGCTTCTATTTGTAGCTTTAATTGGCAATCGTGCACAGGATTGAGAGGCTCTACTACAATGACCGCTTTATCGGTATCAAGCTGCTTATCGAACGGCAATAGTAATTGTGCTTTATCGGTAAAGTTAAGTGGATACTCGTTTCTTTCGGTTAAAATAGTACCGCTTTTAATCGCACACGTTTCATTAGTACCAATATCACTAATGTAAAAGTTAACTCGCGCATATTGAAAATCGCCTTTGTTAACAATTTTTAAGCGGTCGTAAAAACCGTCATACGACATCACAAACTCTCTGGCATTTACATTAAATGCACTAATGCTCAGCAGTACTAACGCAATAGCGTTGGTACAATTAAAAATGTATTTATTCATCAAAGTAGGCTCTATTTTGGCTAATCATGGTGTTTAACTCTTCTATATACGCTTCACCGCGCTCAGAGTAAGACATTAAACCATGTGTAAGTTCAGTCGCTAAAATTGGTTTTTGCTCAAGACGTAAGTTTTCACGTATTGCGCGCAAATCTTTATAAGCAGGATGCGTATTTATGTTTTTAAAGTAAGAGTTTATAGCAGCTCTTACCGATTTAAACGCAGCAACTTCGTGCGCAGCCCCGGTATTACGGCGTTTTGGCACCATGCCACAACCTTTTGTGTAACACCACTGACCAAAAAAGTTAAGGCCAATACGTGCAAAACGTGATGTGCCCCACGCAGATTCATTTGCAGCTTGCATAAGCGCTAATTCTTTAGGAATTATATCAACACGGCGTAATGCTTGCGTAAGTATGAGCGTATCAACCGTGGTTGGTAAGCCGTATGACTTTAAAATTTTAGCAATATCTTTGCTTTGCTTTTTTTCTAAAGGTAATTCGTTTTGTAGCATCATGCGTGCTATTTCTAGCTTAGCGCGTTGCTGTAGTATTTTTTTGTTTTCGGCTTCTACATGCGGGCGGATAAAGCTAAAAAATGCATGTTTTTTTTCTTTTACATCACTAAATTCAGAAAACTTAGGTAATTTTACGTTATGTAATGGTTTTTCTTTTTTCTTCACTTTTTTGGGTTGTTCTGACGTTTGTTCATCCTGATCAACGTCGTCACTTTGTATAAACGGATATGCAAGCGCCCATACAAAAAATACGGTTAACAAAAACTGAAAAATAATTCTTAGCATGTATTCTCTCTTTCAAACAACTAATTATGCATGGTTAATACACAAGCATACGAAGGCACATTATACCTAAGCCACTTTATAAACGCGAATAACGAAAAGTAGTGCATTTGTTCATTCGCAATTTATAAGTCCATGGGTATACTGGGCAAAGTTTAATAATATTAACTATGTGTGAGTAAGCAGTATGGATAAACAATGGCAAAGCCGAATAATAGAGCAATATAAACATCGCCCTAACGATAACCGCTCGCCGTGGCAGGTCGATCGTTCGCGTATTATTCATGCCGCTGCATTTAGACGTTTGCAAGCTAAAACCCAAATTATGGGTATTGGCCTAAACGACTTTTACCGCACTCGCCTTACCCACTCTTTAGAAGTATCGCAAATTGGTACTGGCATATTACGCCATTTAAAAGCGAAACATAGCGACTTTACGCACTTTCCATCAACCGGACTGCTAGAAACACTCTGTTTAGCGCACGATATTGGCCATCCGCCTTTTGGGCATGGTGGTGAAATAGCACTCAATTACATGATGCGCGATCACGGTGGTTTTGAAGGTAACGCACAAACACTGCGCATAGTTGCAAAACTTGAGCCCTACAGTAATGGCCACGGCATGAACCTCACTCGTCGTACTTTATTAGGCTTTATAAAATACCCCGCGTTTATTAATACGCTTTGGCATAACATTCCTGACGATACAACCGGTCGTGCATTTATAAAAGCGGATGATTGGAGACCTGCCAAAGGGTTATACAACGACGATGCAGCCATATTTAATTGGATAGTAGAACCACTAAGTGAAAACGATAAAACATTGCTAGGTAGCCATGCCGCTATTGATAAGTACCGCGCTAAAACAACGTATAAATCGCTCGATAGCGCCATAATGGAACACGCCGACGATATAGCGTACGCGGTACACGACTTAGAAGATGCCATTGCAACCCACGTACTCACATTAGACGATTGGCAAACTCATGCTCTACCTCATTTAAAAGCACTAAATTTTGACTGGTTAAACACCATGCTTGAATCGCTGACCCAGCGTTTGTTTTCAAAAAATGATTATGAGCGAAAAGATGCCATAGGTGAGCTGGTTAATACCTTTATTATTCATATACATTTAGATGTTCAAAACGATGACTTTGAATGCCCTATTTTAAAGTACACCGCTAAATTAGATGCCCAATACGACAGTGTATTGCAAATACTTAAGCATTTTGTGTTTCAACGTTTAATACGTGACCCCGAAATGCAGCAAATAGAATTTAAAGGTCAAAATTTACTAATAGAGTTATTTACGGCGTTTGCTAGCGATCCGCTGCGTTTATTGCCCGAAACAACACAAGCACAATACATAGAAGCGCAAAAGCAAAGCCAAGGTATGCGTATAATTTGCGATTACTTAAGCGGAATGACCGACGAGTACGCTTATAAAACGTATCAGCGATTGTTTTCACCTATGCAGTAGCTGACTGCTAACTGCTAACATTGAAAAGGCCGAGTAAATTAAATTTACTCGGCCTTTTTGCTCAGCTATTAAAGTTAGCTATTTAGTTAAATCGCTTTTATAACGACTCTACACCCATGTTGTATAGCGTAAAACCAAATATATCAGCGTACTGCTCAATTGTTTTGCTTGTTGGAGTACCTGCGCCATGCCCTGCATTGGTTTCTATGCGAATAAGCGTTGGATTATTACCCGTTTGCTTTGCTTGAAGCTCAGCGGCAAACTTAAACGAATGCGAAGGGACAACGCGGTCATCATGATCACCAGTTGTGATCATAGTGGCTGGATACTCAACACCTGCTTTTACATTATGAAGTGGTGAATAACCTTTAATGTATTCAAACATTTCTTTGCTTTGCTCGCTCGTACCGTAGTCGTATGCCCAACCAGCGCCCGCAGTGAATGTGTGGTAGCGCAACATATCAAGTACGCCTACAGCAGGTAGAGCCACTTGAAATAAGTCTGGACGCTGCGTCATCACTGCGCCAACTAACAAACCACCATTAGAGCCACCGCGAAGTGCTAAGCGCTTTTTAGACGTGTACTTTTTATCTTTTAAGTACTCAGCCGCTGCAATAAAGTCGTCAAACACATTTTGCTTTTGCAATTTTGTGCCTGCATTATGCCAGTCTTTACCGTACTCACCGCCACCACGAATATTAGCAACGGCGTACACACCACCTTGTTCAAGCCATACTGCATTAACGGGGCTAAAGCTTGGCGTTAAACTAATATTAAAACCACCGTAACCATATAAAATAGTAGGGTTTGAACCATCAAGCTTAATGTCTGTTTTATAGGTGATTACCATCGGTATTTTAGTACCGTCTTTTGATGTGTAAAACACCTGCTCAGACGTGTAATCATCGCTATTAAAATCAATAGCCGACTTACGATAAACACCCGATTCACCCGTAGTTACATCAAACGTATAAGTAGTGCCTGGTGTTTTGTAGTTAGTGAACGAATAATAAAGCGTTGTTTGATCTTTTTTACCGCCAAAACCACGTGCAGTACCCACGCCTGGCAAGGAAATATCGCGAATTAGCTCGCCTTTTTTGTTGTACTGTTTTACCTGCGAAATAGCATCAACCATGTAGTTGGCAAAAAAGGTATCGCCACCTTTTGTCAGGTTTAGTACGTTTTTGGTTTCAGGAATTAAATCAACCCAATTTTCAGGGCTTGGATCGCTTGCATCAACCGTCACTACTTTTTTGTTTGGTGCATTAAGGTTAGTAACTAAAAACAGCTTGCTGCCTTCGTTATCAATCACTGATGTATCTGAATCAGTATTTCCTACAACCGTTACAAACTCACTGTGTTCTTTTGCTAAATCTTTTATAAACAGCTTATTGCCCGAAGTAGATGTACTAGCTGAAATAAGTAAGTAGCGGCCGTCATGAGTTACATCAGCGCCTACATAGCGATGTTTTTGCTCATCAGTTTCACCAAATACAACACTATCAGCAGACTGAGCAGTACCTAGCTTATGGTAATACGCTTTATGCTGATCTGTTTTAGCCGAAAGCTCACTGCCTTTAGGCTTTTCGTAGCTTGAATAATAAAAGCCTTCGTTGCCTAACCAGTCTATACCACTAAATTTAACATCAACTAGCGCTTCTTCAACTTGCTCTTTAGTATGTGCATCAATAACTATAATTTTACGCCAATCGCTGCCACCTTCAGATATTTGATACGCGAGTAATGAGCCATCTTTTGAAAACGATAAACCCGACATAGACGTCGTACCATCGTCACTAAACTTGTTTGGATCTAAAAATACTTCTACGTCGCCGCCATCTTTACTGCGATACAAAACATACTGATTTTGCAGGCCATCGTTTTTATAAAAATAGGTGTAATCGCCTTCAGTAAAAGGAGCGCCTATTTTTTCGTAATTCATTAGTTTTTCAAGGCGCTGCTTTAACTTATCGCGATAAGGTATCTGCTCTAAATAAGAAAACGTTAAATTGTTTTGCGTTTTAACCCAATCGGCAGTCTCATCGCTCATATCATCTTCAAGCCAACGATATGGGTCGCTAACTGCTTCTTCAAAGTAGGTGTCTACGATATCGCCTTTTTTTGTCTCTGGGTATATAACTGCATTAACTTGCTTCATTGGTGCTTTTACTTCTTCTTGAGTTACCGTATTAGTTGGCTCTGAACAGCCGCTAAGCGCTACAATTACAGCACATGCTAGAGTGTGTTTAAACATCCTGAGTTCCATTCTTATTTATTAATAGTGCACATAAGTTATTAACTTTTAGCCCTTTTGTCTATTTAGATGCGTTAAGCGCCATTTATCGCTGTAAACAAATGTAAACTTACGCTTTAATAGCACAACCCTCATTAAAATAAAAAACAATAAAAGAGCACACTATGCAAAGTACAAACCCCACGTTTAAAAGCTTTAAAGCCTTCTACCCTTATTATTTAAAAGAGCATCGCAACGTTACTTGCCGCCGCTTACATTTTATAGGAAGCGCCCTCGTTCTTGCTGTAGTAGCAATAGCATTATTGAAACAGCAATATAGTTTATTATGGCTATTACCTGTTATTGGATATGGGTTTGCGTGGGTCGGGCATTTCTTTTTTGAAAAAAACCGCCCAGCTACTTTTAAACACCCCTTTTACAGTTTATGGGGAGATTGGGTCATGTTTAAAGACATGCTTGTTGGAAAAATTAAATTTTAACACTATTTTTTAGTAGCCTTTTTTATACTAATTACTTATAAAAACAAAATTACTTCATGCTTTAAAGTATAGGTTCTAATAAGTAGTACATAATTTATAACACACCCGTTAAATGTTAATTTAACTAACATTTAACGGTGTTTTTGTATTTTATGTTTTTAAAAATATTTATAACTGAACAGTTGTTTATTGCCAGCCCAATAAAAATGGCTTTCTACTCATGACTAGTTAAACCTACCATCTCATCTTACCAGTTAATTAAACGTTAAATTTAACTTTTAAATATAATTCATTATCCATCAATTACTTAGCAATCACCTTCGCTATATAACCAAAACAATGGTCATTATAAAAAACAACCAAATGTAATTATAAAAACACCTAAATTAATTGAATGTTATTCAATTGACTGGCTTTGTTAATTAAGTATATGTTCAAGGTAACAAAGAGGTTTGTTCTTTATCTTTTTGTACAAAACTAAAATAATTCAATGGGTATGGGGAAATACAGCATGAATAGAAAACCGTTATTTAAATTACAGCAATCGGTACCACAAATATTACTCGCCGTGAGTGCGTCAGCTGCACTACTTGGTTCGCTCTCAGTAAATGCTGCAGAGCAAGACACTAAAGCAGAAGAAAACATCGAACAAATAAGCGTAATTGGCTCTCGCCGATTAGGCCGTACAGTAGAAGATAGCGCAGTACCCATCGATATAATTGGCGCTGATGCCCTTAAGAATTCTGGCTTTACTGAAACGAATGCCCTACTTAGCAGTTTATTACCCAGCTTTAACTTCCCGCAGGCATCACTTACTGATGGCAGCGACCATGTACGCCCTGCTCAGCTTCGTGGTTTAGCACCCGATCACACCTTAGTGCTTGTTAATGGTAAACGCCGCCACAGCAACGCATTACTTAACTTAAATGGCTCAACGGGTCGTGGTTCATCATCGGTTGATTTAAATGCAATACCAGCAAATGCTATTGCCCGTATTGAAGTATTACGCGATGGAGCAGCAGCGCAATACGGCTCTGACGCTATAGCGGGTGTTATTAATATTGTGCTTAAAAGCGCAAGTAGTGGTGGCTCAGTTGCGGCTATTTATGGTGCTAACGTAACCGAAATGGACGGTGTACCACAGCTTGAATCTGTATCTGAAGGTAGCGACGGAAATTTAGCATTTACCGAAGGGGGCGATCGCTCTTTAACAGACGGCCAAACACTCACACTTCAAGGTAATATGGGTTTTGAACTTGGCGATAATGGTTTTTTTAACATCTCAACAGAATATCGCGACCGCCATTCAACTAACCGCTCAGACTACGATAACCGTGAAAACTACGCACGATTAGATGATGGCTCGTTAGACCCTCGTGAACTTACCGTAAACCGTTATAACCATAACTTTGGTAATGGCGATGTTGAAGACTTTTCAATGTTTTATAACGCAGGTTATCAATTAACAAACGATATCGATTTATATTCGTTTGGCTCTTACAGCAAACGTGAAGGCGAAGGTGGCGGGTTTTATCGCCGCGCGAGTGATAGCCGTAATATAGAAGAAGTATACCCTGATGGCTTTTTACCGGTTATTACTTCAGACATAGATGACTTTTCGCTGGCACTTGGCGCTAAAGGTTTTATAAATGAATGGAATTACGATGTATCGGCAGTCTATGGTCAAGATGCGTTCGAGTTTGGCGTTATAAATAGCTTAAATACCTCATACGGCCCTACTAGCCAAACAAGCTTTGATGCCGGAACACTTACCTACGATCAACTTACCTTAAATGTTGATTTTAATCGTGAGGTAGACGTCAGCTTTTTAGAAAGTTCAGTAAGTGTGGCCGTAGGTGCTGAGTATCGCCGCGAAGGGTACCAAATTGATGCAGGTGAAGAAGCTTCATATGCACAAGGCACATTTGGCCCAGGTGGTGCAGTAACCGACCCAGTTGATGGCCCATTTGGCGCAGCGGGTTCACAAGTATTTCCAGGTTTTACACCCGAATCAGAAGGCGACAATAGCCGCCATAACGTGAGCTTTTATATCGACCTTGAAACCTACCTAACCGACGATTGGAATTTAGCGGTTGCCGCCCGTTATGAAGATTACTCAGATTTTGGCGATACCATTAATGGTAAAATTGCGACTCGTTATTCATTAACTGAAGACTTAGCGCTGCGCGCATCGGTTTCTACTGGTTTTAGAGCACCGTCGTTACAACAGCAATACTTTACCTCAGTAGCCACTGTATTTGTTGATGGCGAACCAACCGAAACCGGCACATTTGCACCAGGCAGCGATGTAGCAAAAGCACTAGGCTCACCTGGTCTTGATGCCGAGGAAGCAACAAACTACGGCGTTGGTTTTACATGGTCTACCGACTTTAATTTCAGCTTATCGGTTGATTACTACCAAATATTAATTGATGACCGCATTGTGTTATCAAACAACTTATCGGGCGCTGCTATTGAGCAACTACTTGAAGGTACCGGTGCTAATCAGGGCCGCTTCTTCTTAAACGCAATTGACAGTAAAACCCGTGGTGTTGATGTGGTTGCCTCTTATAATGTAGCAACCGATGGTTACGGCGATTTAGCCTTTAACCTCGGTTATAACTACGGCAAAAATGAAGTGACCAATATCATCGACCCACCAGCAGAGCTACAAGGCGCTGGGTTTGATCAAGACAACTTATTCTCCGGTAATGAGCTGCGTCGCTTTGAAGTAAGCACACCGCGTAATAAGTACAACTTAAGTGCAACGTGGACTAACGATGATATTCGTACAACGCTTAGAACAACACGCTACGGTGAAACTCAAGATCCATCATCAACGGCTGAGCTAAATGAAGTACTAAAACCAAAATGGATCACTGATTTAGACGTAGCTTATGCACTTACCAATAACGTATCGTTAAGCTTGGGAGCGAATAACATTTTTGATATTTACCCAGACGCAACACGCGAAAATGTTGACGAAGTAAGCACCTTCTCACGTTTATTCGCATACTCAAGCTTTTCACCGTATGGATTTAACGGACGCTACGTGTACGGTAAAATAGAAATGAAGTTTTAATAAGCACAGCTTAAAGTACCCAAACACACAAAAGCCACCGATTAGGTGGCTTTTTAATGCGAGTTGCTATTAAATCTATTATTAGATTTTAGTTAACCAGCCGTGCTTGTCTTCACTTTTACCCCATTGAATATCGTTCAATGCTTGGCGAAGGCGTGCTGTCGTTGGGCCTGGTTCGCCAGTACCAACTTTGTATTCTTTATCGTTATGAATAAACGTACCCACAGCAGTTAGTACAGCTGCAGTGCCCGAAAGCGCAGCTTCAGTGCCAGGTTTAGCCGCACGCTCTAGTAGCTCAGTAACGCTAAAGTTACGCTCGCTTACCGTCATACCTAAATCTTTTGCAATGGTTAAAATACTGTTGCGTGTAACACCGTGTAAAAAGGTGCTATCAAGCGCTTTAGTAATAATCTCGTTGCCATCAATAAGTATAAAGTTAGCGGCACCGGTTTCTTGTACGTCGCCACCTGGGCAAAACAAAATTTGATCGGCTTGATACTTAATACGTGCAGCGCTAATAGGTGCTAGTGCACTGGCGTAGTTACCACCACTTTTTACCATACCCATGTGCGGAGCGCAGCGCATGCCATCTTCTTCAAGCAGTACACGTAGTGCAGTTGCACCACCGGCAAAGTAATCACCTACTGGCGATAGTAATGTGTATAAAAGCGAGCTCATTGATGGTGCTGCGGCTTTACCAATTGCAGCCTCAGTACCAATGTGCGTTGGGCGAATATACATAGAACCCGGCGGTAATGGCGTTTCATCTGCATATTCACGCATAATATCGATAATCATCGTTTTTAGCATATCGCTGTCAAAACTCGGTAAGCTTAGTAGCGCTGAGCTTTGTTGCATGCGTGCAATGTTTGCATCCATTCTAAAAAGATAAACAGAACCATCTTCATGGCGAAAGGCTTTTAAGCCTTCAAAACATGTACTTGAATAATGAAGAACGTGCGCACCAGCATGAAGTTCAAGTTTATCGGAAGGGACAATTGAGCTTTCGCTCCATTTATTATCAGAAAAACGAGCTTGAATCATCTGCGGCATAAACACGGTACCAAATGCGGCCATTTTAATCTCTCTTGTGTGGTCTATTTCCCTCCATTGTATGACAATCACACGCTATTTAACCATAGCTAAAGTAAGGCTTTTTTAATTAACTATGAGAATTTTTTGCAAGTGCTGTTTACTAATCAACCGCTTTGGGTGCTATAAACAAAAAAATCGACCTATGCTGTTACATAGATCGATTTTTTAAAACAAATAATTTATTTAAACGAGTATTTAATAATACGTTTTAACACCGACGTATACTGTCTAAAAAAGCCACCAGTGTGATAATCAATACCGTGTTTTTGCAAAACAGCTTGTACTTGAGGTGCAACTTCTTGATAGCGCGAAGACGGCATATCTGGAAATAAGTGATGCTCTATTTGGCAGCTCAAATGCCCTGTTAAAACATGAAACCAATGCGACCCTTTAATATTAGACGAGCCCAGTACTTGGCGGTAATACCACTGCCCTTGGGTTTCGTTTACGCAGTCTTCTTGTTTAAAGGTCTCTGTTTCTTCAGTAAAGTGACCACAAAATATTATGGTCGAAGTCCATAAATTACGGATTAAGTTTGCCACTAAATTCCCCGCCAATACCCATAAAAATAAAGGCCCTGCAAGTAACGGAAATATCACATAATCTTTAATTAACTGGCGAGCGCCTTTACTAAAAAAGCGTTGCTTTAGTGTTGAGTGCGATACAAGCCCTTCGCGGTTTTCTTTCTTTTTACCAATAAAAACACGCTCTGCAGCTAACTCGTGATACGACACGCCCCACTGAAATAGCACACTTAAATTAATATACGTAAAAAACTGCCATACATTTTTAAAACGCCACTTAAAATCATCGCTCAGGCGTAATAATCCATAACCAAAGTCTCTGTCTTTACCAATAATATTAGTATACGTATGGTGTTCAAAGTTATGAACGCGGTGCCAGCTTTGTCCATCGCACGCAATGTCCCATTCATAATGCTGTGAGTTAAGTTGCTTGTCGTTCATCCAATCGTATTGGCCGTGCATTACATTGTGGCCAATTTCCATATTGTCTAAAATTTTAGCCAGCGCTAGTAATAACACGCCTGCAACCCATAATAATGGCTGAATAAAACCAAGCATAAGCAAAATTCGCCCGCTCCATTCACACACTCGCTGTTTGCGTACAACAGAGCGAATGTAGTCGGCATCTTGTTGGCCTACTTTACCAAGGGTGTCCATTTTAATGGCATCTAGCTCGCTTGCGAGCATGTCATAGTTAATGTTTTTCATAATTGTAACTCCAAATCACTAACAGGTTGGCTTACGCAAAGTTGTATTAATTGCTCGCCGTTGTCACTCAATTCACCTGTTTTTAAATTACGTACCACGCCTGACTTTTTAATACATTGGCATTGATGGCAAATACCAATACCGCAACCGCGTTTAACGGGTAGCTTTTTTTCTTCAAACTGAGTCAGTAAAACATCGTTGCCCGATACAACATGGGCACTTGCGTTAATTTTCACATTAAATTGGCTGTCGTCGTTTAAGCTAGGCAGCGCCAAACCAAATGCTTCTTGGTAGTAATTTAGCTTATGCGTTTTAGCAAAATCGCTCACCGTCTGCATAAATGCAGCAGGGCCACAGCAGTATATGTCTGGGTTTTCCCACGGCTTAATATTGCTGGTTATGTAGCTTGATTGCTCACGCGTTAATAATAAAAACGAAAAATGCTCAAACTGCGCCGCCAACTCACTTAGCTCATCAACACATTGATGCTCAGTGGCTTTTGCGTAATACACTAACGAGACTTTTTGTGTAGTCTGGCCTAAGTAATCATCAAGCATAGCCAGCATAGGTGTTATACCCGACCCACCGGCAACAAAAGTAGCCGGTGTATGTGTATTTTTAAATACAAAGTCGCCGTTTGGCGCAGAAATATTGCACCACAAACCCGCTTTTAATGCGCTACTGAGTAAGCCTGTAAAGCGCCCTTGCGTATTTGTTTTGATTAGTAAGCGCACCAAACCTGTATTTTTAAATTGCTGAGCGCTTGAGGCCACGGTAAAAACGCGTGTTAATAATCGCCCATTAATTTCAAGCGTTAAACTTATATGCTGCCCTGACGTATGCGCCTGCCATTGTTTACTCGGCTTAAGCTGCACACTTAAAAAGCCGCCATCAAGCACAGCGGTACTAACTACTTGCGCTCTAAACTGCCCTGCACGCCATGCAGGTTTAAACACCTGCATTATTGGCTCTATGTAGCCTGCAAAACTTTGATGGTGTAAAAACCATTTTGAAAATTGGTTTAGTACTTGAATCATCATGGTTAAATCTCTATCAAATCTTAATTATTTTGAACTTACACGTGTACGCCCAAACTTCAGCGCACAAGTGTACGCTCAAATTTTAAGTTTTCAACCCCAATAGAGTAATTATTCAATTTTTTATTAGCACTAATTGCTAAAACAATTTCCTGAGAAGAGGTAATTTTATAAAAATAGAAGTGTGTATTTTTCATTCAACTCAACGCTTAACAAATTTATTTATGCCATGTTAAGGTGATGTAAGACTGAATTAATTTTGGAAGCCATAATGATAAATTTAATGTCACGTAACACACTCCCTAAACTAATAAGTGCAGGCCTAGCCATTGCTATATTTGCTACTAACGCACCCGCGCATGCAAAAAGCGATTACGTAAAAAACTATAAAGAACTCAATAATTTAGCGCTTAGCGTTAACGCAGTAACAGCGGCAGAAGGTGTGGTTATACCTTGGGCTATTGAGCCTTTAGCTAATGGTGATTTATTAATATCTGAGCGCAGTGGAACGTTATTTTTATTACCTAAAAATACCACTACGTTAACTAAAGTCTCTGGGCTGCCCGACATTGACGCTAATGGCCAAGGTGGATTACTTGATTTATCACTACACACCGATAGTAAGCAAAACCAATGGCTGTACTTTAGTTACTCAAGTAGTGAGGGCAAAGGAAGCGGCAGTAACACCGCCTTAATGCGCGCTAAGCTAAGTGACGATCATACGCAGTTGTCTGATCAGCAATTGCTATACAAAGGCGAGCATAATAGTACCAAAGGCCAGCACTATGGCAGTCGTATTGTGTTTGATGATGAAGGTTATGTTTATTTTTCAATTGGCGATCGCGGCTCGCGCGATATAAACCCACAAGATCTCACGCGGGACGGCGGTAAAATTTATCGCTTACACGAAAATGGTAATATCCCAAGTGATAATCCGTTTGTTAAACAAAAAAATGCAAAACATGCGGTATGGTCTTATGGACACCGTAATCCACAAGGCATGTGGTTTGATAATCAAAATAATATTTTATGGTCTCACGAACACGGGCCACGCGGCGGCGATGAGCTTAATATAATAAAAAAAGGCGCTAACTACGGATGGCCTTTAGTAAGTTATGGCGTTAACTACAGCGGTACCAAGTTTACAGACCTTAAAGAAAAAGACGGCATGCAATCGCCCGTATTACACTGGACCCCTTCAATTGCCCCTTCCGATATGTTGTATGTAACGAGTGATAAATACCCAAAGCTTAAAGGTAAGCTATTATTAGCATCAATGAAATTTGCATTTATTAGCGCATTGGAAATCTCAAAGGGTAAGGTTGTTAAGCAATATAAAATACTCGATGGAATAGGCAGAGTACGCAGCTTAGCCCAAGGCAGTGATGGTTTTATTTATTTAGGTATTGATGGCCGAGGTATTAAACGCCTAGAGCCAGAAAAATAAACACTAGCACGCAAAATTACACTGCGTTTACTTTGCGTTTTAAAAGCGCAAAGTAAACATTTTCACCAAACAAAGAACTATTAAGCCAATTAATGCGTACACTAAATACATATAATTTAATAAATTAAGAGAATACTAATGTTTTCATTTTTAAAGCCTGATCCCGTAAAAAAACTGCGTAAAGAATACGACGTAAAACTAGAGCAAGGCATGCAGGCACAAAGAAAAGGCGACATTAAAAGCTTTGCCATGTTAAGTGCAGAAGCCGAAAAAATCTGGAGTGAAATAGAAACTCTAGAGGCAAAAAAAGCTAAATAATACCAATCGTGTTAAGTTATTAGACATTTATAGCGACGGATAAATAGAGTGATAACAAGGCATAAATTCGACATGTAGTTGTTCTACATGAGAAATTTATAACGCCGTTAACGCTTTATTTAGCACGCTAGAAAGGCTAAATACTTAAGTCGATTGGTATCAGTATACTTAAGCGTGTCAGCCTTACTTTAATAGTAGGTAGACGCGTTTAGTAAATAATTAATGACCTCGTTTTTACAACTTCCACCACCAGTAAACCACCTTTTATAATATGCTTACACAAACAGTGTACTTAAAGCGGTTACTTGCATTATCGCCGCCGTTTTTTAGTGGCTGTTAAATCATTTAAAAAGGCTTTTAGCTTTCATTTTAAATATGTAATTGCTGTATTTACGTACAGTACTGGCGTTTTTCCTCCTAAGTCAAAAAATGAGGACGTTTTCCTCATTTGTGCATATCATTAAAAGAACAACCCGCCTGAAAGTTTATAACTGGCAATGTGTTACAAGATTTGCTATTACTATTAAAAATAACTAAGAGGACATACTTTGCTCATAAAAAGAGGAAAGTGTCCTCTGATAAAGCTATTATATGTTTAGGGAATGTTCAGAGTATGGATGAAAAATTTGAAGAAGTAGTCGGCCGGTATTTAGAAAAAGCGATTGAAGTTGAAACTGAGACTTCAATGTCTCAAGCAAGCTCTTCAATGCTATTTGCTACCGCTTGCTACAATGCTCAAAACATTCTTGATAAATCATCCCCAAACAACCTCGAAGCTAATATTACAGAGTATATTGAAATGTATGAGGATATGCTTAGGAACTCTATTGAGCACTACTCCAGCAAATAAACATATAACAAGTGACTATGGTGTCAATTCCTAATTTCAAACCATTTTAGGATCCCACATGACACCATCCCTCACCATAGAATTTATGATTACTATAAGCTTTCTTAT
>NZ_JBBMQZ010000010.1:0-174981 GCF_038900275.1 Pseudoalteromonas sp. AS71
TTCTATGGTGAGGGATGGTGTCATGTGGGATCCTAAAATGGTTTGAAATTAGGAATTGACACCATAGTCACTTGTTAGGCGATATTTAAAACTAAGCTCATTTTCCTACTACACTATCCTTGAACATATTAACCACTATTTTGACCGTTCTTTTACGTGAAACTAATCGAGGTATTAAAGACATTAAGTAATTCATTTTTCCAGATACCGTATACATTTTATTTTTTCCATAATTAATGAGCGCGGCTCTAACCACTTCGCTTGCTGGAGCTAAGTCCATTTTAGATGTATCAGCATTAGCGTTTTCCATAAAACGAGACTCGGTAGTCCCTGGGCATAAGGCCATAACTCGAATATTGGCATCCAATAACTCCCCAGTAAGTGCCTCTGAAAAGCTTAAAACAAAAGCTTTAGATGCACCATAAACAGTTTGGTAAGGTAGAGGTTGAAAAGAACCAATAGAAGCTACGTTAATAATTCCACCACTATTTTTATTTATCATTGTAGGTAAACATAAATGAGTAAGCTCTACTAATGCATTAATATTTAACATCAACATTTCATGATAAGTTTCAAAGCTCTGACCAGAAAACTCACAAAACTTCCCAAAACCAGCATTATTAATCAAATAATCAACCGACAGGCCTAAATCATTTATTTGTTCAAATAATTTTCTAGATCCATTTAGTTCACTTAGGTCGGCAGGAATAGTTTTAATCCAAATATTCGTATGTTCATGCTCTAGCTCTTCCGCTAAATTAATTAGGTCGCTATGCGTTCTAGCTGTAAGAATTAAATTAGCTCCTTTGCTAGCGAGTTGTTTCGCAAACTCTTTCCCGATACCAGAAGATGCGCCTGTTATTAATATGGTTGTGTTTTCAAAATTCAGTTTTTTCACTATAAATCATCCTGTCAGTTAATTATAAGTTAACTGTAAGCCTTCCCCTTAAGGGGAAGGTCAAGTGAATTCTTTAACTAAATCTACTTTAAATTCGTTCAAATCATCCACTTTGCATAAAAGCTCCTCAGCTTCTTGTTTTAGATCTGATATTTTTTTATCTATGAGTCGATAAACTAAATCAATAGGAAGTTTCTTTTCTTTCGTTTTTATAGAGACTATATCTTTGATTTCAAATAGGCTAAACCCAAGTGTTTTGGCACGACAAATCATACTTATGACCATTACATCATGGTCGTTATAAATGCGATAGCTACCCTTTCTGTCTGGAGGAGTTATCAAACCAACTGACTCATAGTGCCGAATAGCTTTACGAGTTGCTCCCGTAAGTTCAGAAACACGACCTATTAACATAGTAACCCTCATGAGTGATGGAATAGATGATCGCCTAACGCCCAAATAACAGGCTAAGTAATGGTTGGCTAAAATTGTGCAGCGAAGCGAAACGTAGCCAACTTTTACGTGTCCTTGTTTATTTTCTTGTTATATTGCGCTTTTAACCAAACCTTGGTTTATTTTATGTTGCATATAAATCACATGAAAAATTGATGTAATAAATGGGTTTAACCAAAGCTTGTCACCTTTTTTAGAACCTGCAATTAGATTAATACGATTACGTACCATAACTATCCAAGTTACATCAAAAACACTTGAAATCATATGAATACCAAGTGAGCTTTTTAAAATAGCAAGATCATGAAAGTTAGCTAAACCATAAATTAAACTACCCAAAGAGATAGCAAACAAAACAATAGTTGTTGTAATAAAAGCTTTAGATATTTTAAGCTCTGTATGTTGATTGATTTGGCTAGAAAACCGGTAAAGCTTATAAATTAAATATGAGCCAATAGTTATTACACAAAGAGCTAGAGTCTTTGCTACTGAATCAACCTCAAATATATCTGTAAGTCCCTTTTTCATTTATTCTCCGAGCTGAAAGCAAACTGAAACTATTTAGCAATATAACAATTTTATAGTGCGCTCATCGCGCATATATCTGCCAATGTCACGCTCATGTATTCAATAAATCATTTTTACCAAATAACTTAACACATTGCTATATATAATTTTTTACTAGCACACAAACTCTCAATAAAAGACAAAATGCGCTCGTCGCTCATTTTCTTGAATATGGGAGCAGTGCAACTATACTGTATATAAATACAGCCATATTATTGGTGGTAATATGAAAACACGCTCTCCATTTTTAAATTATATAGCCGATTATATGTTGGTACGTCAGTATTCATTACGCACCATCGATACCTACCTAAGATGGATTGCATCTTATATCCATTTTCATAATAAACGCCATCCCGCCTCAATGGGAGACAATGAAGTCGAGTGCTACTTAGAACATTTAGTGTTAAAGCAAAACGTTGCACCACGTACGCAAGCCACTGCACTCAATTCATTGTCATTTTTATACAAACATATAATAAAAAACGAACTTTCATTAAATTTAAATTTTGCCCGTAGTAAAAAACAAGCAAAGCTCCCTGTCGTGATGACCCCAGAGGAAGTTAAAATGTTGATGGCTCATTTAAATAAGCGCTATTATTTAATTGCAGCCCTTATGTATGGAAGTGGTTTAAGAGTAATGGAAGCGGTGCAATTAAGGGTGAAAGATATTGATTTTGATTATAAATGTATTCAAGTATGGAATGGCAAAGGAAATAAACATCGTATTGTAACGCTCGCTACAGAGCTGATCCCTATGCTGAGAGCTCAAATTTTAAACGTTGATGACTACCTAAAGCTTGATTTAAATAACACTAAATATGCCGGCGCGTGGATGCCATATGCCTTAACAAAAAAATATCCTTCAGCCGTAAAAACACTAGCATGGCAGTATTTATTTCCTTCTCATATGTTAAGTTCAGATCCTCAAAGTGGTGAAATAAGGCGACATCATTTTCATCACTCTTGTATTAGAAAAGAGGTTAAAAAAGCCGTCCAAAAATCAGGGTTAACAAAAATAATAACACCTCATACATTAAGGCACTCTTTTGCTACTCATCTACTGCAAAATGGCGCCGATATAAGAACTGTTCAAGCTCAGCTTGGCCATTCTGATGTTAAAACCACACAAATTTATACTCATGTATTGCAGCAAGGTGCAAACGGGGTTATTAGCCCTTTTTCCAGATTATAAATCTCCCCGATTTAAAACAAAAAAGCACAGCCTACAAGGGCCATGCTTTTTAAATTCAAGCGTAAAAACTTAATTTACAAACGAATGCCGCCGTCTATTTCTACCACGCGACCGGTAAAAAAGTCGTTTTCGATTATGTATTGTGCAGTATGCGCAATTTCGTCACTTTCGCCTAAGCGCCCTACTGGCGTTACTGCAAGCATACGTTGTTTAGCTTCAGGCTTCATGGCGTCGGTCATGGCGGTGCTTATAACACCTGGTGCAATAGCGCCTACGCGTATACCAAATCGACCAAGTTCTTTAGCCCATGTAGTGGTAAGTGCCACAACACCCGCTTTTGAGGCAGCATAGTTTGTTTGGCCTATGTTACCTGCCCGCGCTACGCTCGACATATTAACTATGACGCCGCCTTTGCCTGATTCAATCATGTGGCTTGCAGCTTCGCGCCCTGCTAAAAATACGCCGGTAAGATTAACGTCAATCACTGATTGAAATTGCTCTAGCGACATTTTTTTAACCACTTTTCCGTCTTTTGCTTTTATGAACATGCCGTCACGCAAAATACCAGCGTTGTTAATAAGCACACTAATGTGGCCAAAATCATTGTTAATAGTACTAAATACGTTTTCTACTTCACTTTCAACAGTCACATTAGCAGCGTAACCTTTAATTATACCTTTTACGCCTTCAAACTGGTTTAGTTGCTCGCATGCGTTGTTTAATAAATCTTGTGCCATGTCAATAAGTGCAATATTTGCGCCCATAGCTGCAAACTTTTGCGCCATAGCGAAACCTAAACCTTGCGCCCCACCTGTGATTACTACCGTATTATTTTTAATTTCCACGGTTTACTCCTACTTCGAAAACAATTTAAATATGGCGCTAAAGTCATCGCTGCCTGCACCTTGATGCTGTAGCATAGTGTATAAATTTTTAGCCATTGACCCCATAGGGGTTGATGAATTACTTTGCTGCGCGGCTTCCATGGCAAGGCCTAGGTCTTTAGCCATTAAATCGACCATAAAGCCAGGTTTGTAATCGTTACTTGCAGGGGCTGCATCCATTACACCTGGGCAAGGATTGTAAAGCTCAAGCGTCCAGTTACGGCCAGAGCTTGCAGTCATAATGTCGCTAAGTACTTTAGGATCGAGGCCGTTATTTATACCCATTTGCAGTGCTTCGCTGGTGCCTGCCATTAAAATGCTAAGTAGCATGTTATTACATATTTTTGCTACTTGCCCTGCGCCAATGTCGCCTGCATGAAATATGTTTTTACCCATATCACTAAGCACTGTATTTGCTTTATTAAACGCTGCTTTTTCGCCGCCAACAATAAAAGTAAGTGTGCCTGCTGTTGCACCTGCAACGCCGCCCGATACCGGTGCATCTACAAAGCTAATGCCCTTCTCGCCAAGTGTACTGCCCACAATACGTGCTGATTCTGCATCTATTGTTGAGCAATCAATTACTAATGTATTTTTGCTCAGCTCTTTAATTAAACCGCTGTCGTCGTTATTACCTAAGTAAAGCGATTTAACATGCTTGCCCGCAGGTAACATACTAATAAGTACATCAGCGTTAGTTGCGCACTGTTTTGCATCAACTGCTGCTTTTGCGCCTTTGCTTGCAAGTTCATTTACGACCGACTGGTTTAAATCGAACACGCTAACAGTATGCCCAGCGTTAATTAAGTTAGCCGCCATTGGACCGCCCATATTGCCTAAGCCAATAAAACCTATGTTTAATTTACTCATAGTTGTTCCTTTATGTGTGTTCGCGTGTCTAAGCCATTGAGTGGGTGGTTTTCGCCAAAGCGATTAGCAAAAAAGCTGTCGATTATTGTTTGTGGTACATCACTAAGTGTTTTGTATTGCCAATTAGGCGCACCGTCTTTATCTATTAATAGCGCCCTTACACCTTCTTGAAACTCACCTACTTCGCCAGCGCGAACCGACATACCCAGCTCCATTTTAAAACACGCTAATAAGCTTTTGCCTTTGCTGGTTTTTAATTGCTCACTAACGAGTGCACAACTTAATGGGCATCCGTGTTTAAGTGATTTTTGAGCGCGTTGTAGCCACTTGTCATCAGTGGTTAGCCCTAAAATATAATTAACCTGCTCTTGCAAGGTTTTAAACTCACCCAGTTTTTGAATCGTTTTTAGGTTAGCTTTTACATTGCCTTTTGGCATACGCGCCGACTGGTTGTCTAAATCGGTGAGTAAATCGGTTAACCGCTCATGATTTAAATTTGCTGTTTTATCCCACTTGGCAGTTAAAATTTGCGCAAGCATGGCATCATATTTAGTGCTTTCGATAAAGTGATCGGCAAGCGATACAAAACGCGCGTCGTCGCAGTTTATAGAGGCCGACGTTAACCCTAAAAATAATCCAACACTTTGTGGCATTTTATGTAAAAAGTAACTGCCGCCTACATCTGGGTATAAACCTATGGTTTGCTCTGGCATGGCAATGCGTGATGTTTCAGTTACAACGCGGTGGCTAGCACCGGCCATTAGCCCTAAACCGCCGCCCATTACTATGCCGTTACCCCAAACAAGGATAGGTTTATCAAAGGTATGAATAAGGTAATCAAGCTTGTACTCGAGCGTAAAAAACTCTTCAACTAAGCTTGTTGGTTTACCTTGCGCCATTGCATGATGAAGGCTTACAACATCGCCGCCTGCACAAAATGCTTTATCGCCTGCGCCTTTTAACAAAACCATTGCAATAGTTTCATCGTCTTGCCAAGCTCGCAATTGCGGCTCAAGTAATTTGATCATCTCAAAATTAAGTGCATTTAAGGCTTTTGGCGCGTTGAGTGTAATAAGCCCAATTAAACTGCCATTTTCTGCGGTTGCGGTTTCAAATACTACGGGCTCATCGGCGTTATTTAATACTGTTAAAGCACTCATTAGCCGTTTACCCAGTTAGCGCGGCGTTTTTCTAAAAAGGCATTTACGCCTTCTTGTTGATCTTGTGTATCAAACAATCCAACAAACAATTCACGCTCAAGAGGCAATACACTTGCCATCGGTTGATGACGCCCTTTTTGAATCAATGTTTTACATGCTGCAACTGAGGTGGGGCTTTGATCGGCCACTTGGTTTGCAAGTTTTAATGCCGCTGCAAAGCTTTCACCGTGTGGTACTACTTCTTCTACTAAGCCAATTTGTAGGGCTTTATCGGCTTTCAAGCGCTCGCCGCATAAAATCATGCGTTTTGCCCAGCCTTCGCCTACAAGCCATGCTAAATTTTGTGTACCACCCGCACAGGGTAATAACCCTACTTTAGCTTCAGGCAATGCCATTTGTGCTTGCTCTTCCGCAATACGTATATCGCATCCAAGCGCCACCTCTAGCCCGCCGCCCATTGCGTAACCGTTAATGGCAGCAACCGACACGCCTCTAAAATTAGTAAGCGCTTCAAATGCTTCACCAAATACACGCGACATATCAGCAGCTACGCCTTTATCGCCACATGCAAATACGTTTAGGTCGGCACCCGCGCTAAAAAACTTCTCGCCTTCGCCAGTTAGTACTAATGCATAAATATTTTTATTGTTATTAAGCGCGTTAACGGTATTTTTTAAATCAACTAAGGTGTCTTTTGTCCACGTGTTTGCTGGCGGGTTAGACATAGTTAAAATTGCAACATGACCTTCGGTTGTTAGTTCAATACTCGGATTAGATTTAGATTCTGACATAAATTGCTCCTTATAAAACGTCGCTTGCTGACTGCGCTAAAATACGGCGCGCAATAATTACACGCATGATTTCGTTAGTGCCTTCTAAAATTTGATGAACTCGTACATCACGTACATGACGTTCAAGCGGGTATTCTTTTATGTAACCGTAACCACCATGAATTTGCAGTGCGTCGTTACACACAGTAAAGCCAACATCGGTAGCAAAGCGTTTAGCCATGGCGCAGTAAGTTGTTTTTTCAACGTCGTTATTATCAAGTTTAAATGCAGCAAGCCTGACCATTTGGCGCGCGGCTACAAGTTCGGTGTTCATATCGGCAATTTTAAATTGCAGTGCTTGAAACGCAGCCAATGGTTTACCAAATTGAGTGCGCTCTTTTAAGTATTCGCGGGCGGTATTAAGCGCCGCTTGCGCTGTACCAATTGAACATGTGGCAATGTTAATTCGACCGCCATCAAGGCCTTGCATCGCAAATTTAAAGCCTTCGCCCTCTGCCCCTAATAAGTTATGCGCAGGAATGCGCACATCTTCAAAGCTAATTAGGCGTGTAGGTTGTGCGTTCCAACCCATTTTTTCTTCTGCTTTGCCGTATTCAACACCTTTTGCGTCGGCCGGGACTACAAATGCCGAAATACCCGCAGCACCTTCGCCGCCTGTACGTGCCATTACAACTAATACTTCGGTTTCGCCCGCGCCCGATATAAACATTTTTGAGCCGTTAATAACGTACTCATCACCCTCAAGCACGGCTTTTGTTTTAAGTGATGCGGCGTCTGAGCCAGAGCCTGGCTCTGTTAAACAGTAAGAGGCAAGTAGCTCGCCCATTACTAATTGCTCTACGTATTTGTCTTTAACGGCATCAGTACCAAAACTTGCTACCATCCACGTGGCCATATTATGAATGGTTAACATGGCCGTAGTTGCTGTACAGCCCATAGCAAGCTGTTCAAAAATAATACTCGAATCTAAACGTGATAAACCAAGGCCGCCTGCTTCCTCTGGCGTGTATAAACCACAAAAACCAAGTTCGCCCGCTGCTTTAATCGTGTCTTTAGGAAAAATATGCTCGCGATCCCACTTTGCTGCATAGGGTGCGAGTTCTGACTCGGCAAATTGACGTGCAGTTTGCGCAAAGGCTTGTTGATCTTCTGATAAGTTAAAGTCCATGGTAGAGACCTCTTTAGTTGTGTGTTTGTTGTTGTGTGTTTGTTGCGTGTCGCTTTCCCATTAAGGGGATAGTTAGTGACGAGCGGCGAAGGCTTATGTGTGTGTTGTGTGTGAAGTAGCCTTCGCGCCCATCTTTTTTATTATTAGTTATTCATTTTAATCATGATTACTTTAAGTTAATACTCATGTTTGGACCCGACGCAATGTCGTCTTCAAACCAACGTGAGGTAATCGTTTTAGTTTCTGTGTAAAAACGAATACCTTGTTTACCGTACGTGTGTGTATCGCCGTAAAACGAGCCTTTCCAACCGGTGAACGAAAAGAACGGAAGTGGTACCGGAATTGGCACATTAATACCTACTTGGCCTACTTCAATTTCGTGTTGAAATTTACGAGCCACTGCGCCGCTTGACGTAAATAACGAGGTACCGTTACCGTATGGGCTGTCGTTAATTAGTGCGATTGCTTCATCAAGCGTGTCTACAAACATACACGCTAGTACTGGGCCAAATATTTCTTCTTTGTATAAATCCATTTCTTTGGTTACGTCAGTAAATAACGTTGGGCCAACCCAGTTACCTTGCTCATACCCTTCAACCGTAAAGTCAGAACCATCAATTAAACAAGTAGCGCCTTGCTCTTTACCACCAGCAATAAGCGATAAAATGCGCGCTTTTGCTGCTTTTGATGTTTGTGGTCCGTATGCTGCATTTGCATCATCCCACACGCCTGGGCGTACATTTTCAAAGCCTGCTTTGATTTCGTCTACCCATTCACTTGCCTGACCTACAAATACAGCAACCGAAATACCCATACAACGCTGGCCAGCAGCACCGACTGATGCGCCTACTAGGTTGTTTACAACGTGCGATTTACTAGCATCAGGCATAATAACCATGTGGTTTTTAGCACCAACACACGCTTGCACGCGTTTAAGGGTTTGTGTGCCTTTAGAATAAATATAAGCACCTACGCCACATGAGCCAACAAACGAAATAGCGCGTACTGCTTTGTCTTCTAGTAAGCGATCTACTTGTGGTTTTGTACCGTGTACAACTTGTAATACGCCTTTTGGGGCACCAGCTTCAATAAATAGCTCTGCTAAACGCATTGGTGTAAGTGGATCTTGCTCAGACGGTTTTAAAATAAAGGTGTTACCACATACAATAGCCAGCGGGAACATCCAAAGTGGGATCATTGCAGGGAAGTTAAACGGGGTAACACCTGCACATACGCCAAGTGGCTGCATGTAAGAATACGTATCGATTTTACGCGCTACGTTTTCCATTGTTTCACCCATCATTAATGATGGTGCGTTAGCGGCTTGTTCTACTACTTCAATACCACGCCAAACATCGCCTTTTGCATCTTCAAATGTTTTACCCAATTCGTGGCAAATAATGGTAGCAAGCTCATCGTGATGTTCTTTTAATAGCGCAGCGTACTTCATCATAATGCGAGCACGTTCAGTTATGGGTACGTCTTTCCATGTTTTAAACGTCTCTGAGGCTGAGGCAATTGCCGCGTCCATTTCTGACTCTGTGGTACATGGCACTTGTGCAAGTACTTCTTGAGTTGCTGGGTTTATAACATCGATAAGCTCTTTTGACGCTGATTGAATAAATTCGCCATTAATAAGTAGTGGTACTTGGTGCATGATTAAATCCTAGTGTGTGAGTTGTGTGTTCTCTTTTAAAAGTTGTGTGTTCTCTTTTGAAATTGGTAGCGCCGCTTTATTAGTATTATTAGTGCAGCGCTTTTATAGTTATTAATTTAGGTATTCGTTTAACTATTCATGTTGCTGTTAAATACCTAATTAGTAAGCTTCTACAGCCATAGCAACCGCTTCACCGCCACCAATACATAGAGACGCAATGCCTTTTTTAAGGCCTCGGTTTTTAAGAGCATGAATAAGCGTTACTAAAATACGCGCGCCGCTTGCACCAATTGGGTGGCCAAGTGCACATGCACCGCCGTTCACGTTTACTTTGCTTTCATCAAGTTTTAACTCATTAATAGCCAGCATGGTTACCATGGCAAATGCTTCGTTAATTTCCCAAAGGTCAACGTCGTTTACAGCCCAACCTGCCTTTTCAAGCACGCTGTTCATAGCCCCTACTGGCGCTACTGTAAATTCACTGGGTTTTTGAGAGTGTGTGCTGTGCGCTACAATTTTACAAAGCGGTGTTAAGCCCTGCTCTTTTGCTTTTGATTCGCTCATTAATATAAGCGCCGCGCCACCGTCTGAAATTGACGATGAATTAGCCGCTGTAATGGTGCCATCCTTTTTAAACGCTGCACGTAGGCTTGGGATTTTTTCTGGGCGGGCGTTACCTGGTTGCTCATCAATCGATACTGTTACGTCACCTTTACGTGTTTGCATCGTATGCGGTGCAACTTCGTTATCGAAGCTACCGTTTTCTATAGCGGCTTTTGCTTTACTTAATGAGCCCAGTGCAAACGCATCCATTTGCTCGCGGCCAATGCCGTACTCGTCGGCGGTGTCTTGTGCAAAACAGCCCATTGCTTTGTTGTCGTAAGCATCTTCAAGGCCATCACTCATCATGTGATCTTTTATTTCGCCATGACCCATTCGCATTCCACCACGTGCTTTTGGAATAAAGTATGGTGCGTTTGTCATGCTTTCCATGCCACCGGCAATAGCAGATTGAATAGAGCCCGCTTTAATTAAATCATTTGCAAGCATGGCTGCTTTTAAACCAGAGCCACATACTTTGTTAATTGTTGTAGCACCCGTGCTAAGTGCAAGGCCTGCTTTTAACATTGCTTGGCGAGCAGGCGCTTGCCCAAGGCCTGCTGGTAATACACAGCCCATAATTACTTCGTCTATTGCGTTATTAGCTAAACCAGTTTGGGCAAGTGCGCTGGCAATGGCGGTTGCGCCAAGCTCGGTAGACTGCGCATCACTTAACGCTCCCATAAAACCACCCATTGGGGTACGTTTTGCTGCTACAATTACCACTGATTCTAAAGTCATGACTAACTCCGTTGTAATTTAATGCAAATAGTTGTTAGTATATTTGCTCTATTAATTTAGTATTCATTTATTATTTAATACTCATACACAATACTAACGTTTACGCCAACGTCAACTAAAAACAGCTTAATTTTTAGTTTTAAAAGTGTAAGCATTATTTTCCAGTTTTAGACCAACACTGAGTAAATTAAATTAAATCATTGAATATTAAAAGTATAAATTAAAATTTCACACCAACACTCCTTTGTAAATAGTTTCAAACCACACCAAGCTTTACCTTTACGTAAACTTCACTTATATTGGAGTTATTCGAATGAGGTAAATACAACTATGAAACCAGATAATCAAACAAACTTTGCAAGCTCAGCCAATATACCGGCCAGTAATGAACAAACATTTAGCATTAGCGAACTCGCTAAAGAGTTTGACATTACTACCCGCTCTATTCGTTTTTACGAAGACCAAGGGTTAATAACCCCAGAGCGTAATGGTCAAACCCGTATTTATTCAAAACGCGACAAAGTGCGTTTAAAACTAATATTACGTGGTAAACGATTGGGCTTTACGCTTGCCGAAACCGGTCGTTTGTTTGAACTGTACGACGCAGATAAATCAAGCGCTAAGCAGTTGGTTACCATGCTTGACCTTATTTCAGAAAAAAAATCCGACCTATCTCAACAAATGGACGACATTAAAGTTGTTCTTATGGAGTTGGTAACGGCCGAGCGCCGCTGCAGAGACACGCTAAACAAAATAGACGAGTAAGTTTATTTTAAAAATAAAAACACACTGACAACACACATCCCCACACAGGAATGAATCATGAGCACTATTTCACTATATAAAGAAATGAACTTTGGCCTAGGCGAAACCGCCGATATGATCCGCGACCATGTAAACAGTTTTGCGAGTCAGGAAATTGCCCCACTTGCTGAAAAAACTGACTTAGATAACGCTTTCCCAAATCAACTTTGGACTCAAATGGGCGAAATGGGCGTACTGGGTATGACCGTATCTGAAGAGCTAGGCGGCGCAGGGTTAGGTTACTTAGAACATGTTATTGCCATGGAAGAAATTAGCCGTGCAAGTGCCTCTATTGGCCTAAGCTATGGCGCGCATTCAAACCTGTGTGTTAATCAAATCAACCGTAACGGCACACAAGCTCAAAAAGAAAAATATTTGCCAAAGCTTATTAGTGGTGAACATATTGGTGCTCTTGCAATGAGCGAGCCTAATGCGGGCTCTGACGTTGTATCGATGAAACTCAAAGCCGAAAAAAAAGGCGATAAGTACATTTTAAACGGCAATAAAATGTGGATCACCAATGGCCCTGACGCACACACACTAGTTATTTATGCTAAAACAGATTTAGATGCCGGCGCTAAAGGCATTACCGCGTTTATTGTTGAGAGCAACTTCCCTGGTTTTTCAACGGCGCAAAAGCTTGACAAACTGGGCATGCGCGGCTCAAACACCTGTGAACTAGTATTTGAAAACTGTGAAGTGCCAGAGGAAAACATTTTAGGTAACTTAAACGAAGGCGTTAAAGTACTTATGAGTGGCCTTGATTACGAACGCGTAGTACTTGCAGCAGGCCCGCTTGGCATAATGCAAGCGTGTATGGACATAGTAGTTCCGTACATTCATGAGCGTAAACAGTTTGACACCCCTATTGGTCAATTTCAGTTAATTCAAGGCAAAGTAGCCGACATGTATACACAAATGAATGCTGCGCGCTCATACGTATACACGGTAGCTCGTTCTTGTGACCGTGGCGAAACCACCCGTAAAGATGCAGCCGGTGCTATTTTATACGCCGCAGAGCTTGCAACTAAAATGGCGCTTGATGCGATTCAAATTTTAGGTGGCAATGGCTACATAAATGAATACGCCACAGGCCGCTTGCTGCGTGACGCTAAATTATACGAAATTGGTGCAGGTACATCTGAAATACGCCGCATGCTTATTGGTCGCGAACTTTTCACTGAAAGCCGTTAAGGATTAAACCATGACGATTTTAAAATCGAGCGTAAACCCCCACGACCCAACGTTTGTGCAAAACCATAAAAACATGTCGGCGCTGGTGGACGATTTACGCAGTAAGGTAGCAACAATTAGCCAAGGCGGAGGCGCTGCATTAAAGGAGCGCCACGAAGGCCGTGGTAAATTATTTGTACGCGACCGTATAAGTTCGTTAATTGACGAAGGCTCACCGTTTTTAGAAATTTCACAATTTGCTGCCTTTGGTGTATACGAGCAAGCAATACCGTGCGCCGGTGTTGTAGCTGGTATTGGCCGTGTAAAAGGTATTGAATGCATGATTATTGCAAACGATGCCACGGTTAAAGGCGGTACGTATTTTCCGCTTACCGTTAAAAAGCATTTACGCGCACAAGACATTGCAGAGCGTTGCCACTTACCGTGTATTTATCTTGTTGATTCGGGCGGTGCAAACCTGCCAGAGCAAGATGATGTATTTCCGGATAAGCTGCATTTTGGTCGTATTTTTTACAATCAAGCCCGTATGTCGGGTAAAGGTATCCCACAAATTGCCGTGGTAATGGGGTTATGTACCGCAGGTGGTGCGTACGTGCCTGCAATGGCAGACGAAAGCATTATTGTCAAAGATCAAGGCACTATATTTTTAGCAGGCCCGCCGCTTGTAAAAGCAGCAACAGGCGAAGAAGTAACTGCCGAAGAGCTTGGCGGCGCCGATGTGCACTGTAAAGTGTCGGGTGTTGCCGATCACTACGCTGAAAACGATGCTCATGCGCTTTCTATTGCGCGCCAATGTATTGAGCGTATTAATTACACACGTCCGACCGCCCCTCTTCTAGAGGATGTAAAACCACCTCGTTATGATATTAATGAGCTTTACGGCATTGTAGGCACCGACCTTAAAAAGCCGTTTGATGTACGCGAAGTAATAGCGCGCACAGTGGACGATTCCTCATTTGATGAATTTAAGCGCTATTTTGGTGAAACGTTAGTCACCGGTTTTGCCAGCATTTACGGTAACCCGGTTGGCATAGTAGCTAATAACGGTATTTTATTTAGTGAGTCGGCGCAAAAAGGCGCGCACTTTATTCAGCTGTGTGCTCAGCGCAATATTCCTTTAGTGTTTTTACAAAATATTACCGGCTTTATGGTGGGTAAAAAATACGAAGCTGAAGGTATTGCTAAGCACGGCGCTAAAATGGTGATGGCGGTTTCGTGTGCTGATGTGCCTAAATTTACAGTACTTATTGGCGGCTCTTACGGCGCAGGTAACTACGGAATGTGTGGCCGTGCATTTGAACCAACCATGATGTGGATGTGGCCTAATGCCCGTATTTCTGTCATGGGCGGCGAGCAAGCAGCGGGTGTAATGGCGCAAGTTAAACAAGATGGTTTAGCACGTAAAGGCCAAAGCATGAGCGAGCAAGAAATCAGTGACTTTAAAAAGCCAATTATTGATCAGTACGAAGAACAAGGTCATCCGTATTACGCCAGCGCACGCTTGTGGGACGACGGCATTATAGACCCTGCCGACACGCGAAGTGTATTAGGGCTTGCGTTAACGGCTGCGAATAACGCACCAAAACGTGATTCGAAATTTGGCGTATTTAGAATGTAACCGGAGCGCAAAATGTCAGTAACACTACAAATAACAAAATCTAATGTGGCTGTACTTGTGTTAAGCCGCCCAGAAAAAAGAAACGCATTTAATAGCGAAGTAATACACGAGCTGATTCAGTGTATAGAGCATGCAAATACGCTTGATATTCGTGCTTTAGTTTTAAAAACTGAGGGCAAGCATTTTTCAGCCGGTGCCGATTTAGCCTGGATGAAATCGATGGCGGATAACAACTACGCCGATAACCTAGCTGATTCAATGCAATTGGCTAAATTAATGCAGGTATTGGCAAGCTCGCCGCACCCTACAATTTGCGCCGTGCAAGGGGCTGCTTTTGGTGGTGCACTGGGTTTAATAGCTTGTTGCGACATAGCCCTTAGTAAAGACGATGCGCAATTTTGTTTAAGCGAAGTAAAGCTGGGTCTTATTCCGGCTGTTATTAGCCCGTATGTCATTAAAGCCATTGGTGAGCGCGCTGCTCGCAGATACTTTTTAACGGCTGAAGTGTTTGATGCCCATACTGCTAAACAACTTGGTTTAATTCATCAAGTAACCGGTAATTTAGACTGTGCGGTCGATAATATGTTGCAAACACTAATTGATAACGGACCTGTAGCAGTAAAAGCCGCAAAAGCATTAATTAACGATGTAGCAAATAAACCAATAACCGATGAACTCATTGAGCTTACCGCAGAGCGTATTGCAAAAATTCGCGTATCTGAAGAAGGTCAAGAAGGGCTAATTGCTTTTTTTGATAAACGCCCACCCGCTTGGCAACTGTAGGATTGATTATGAACACACAACGATTACAAAAAATATTGATTGCCAATCGCGGAGAAATTGCGTGCCGAGTAATGCGCAGCGCAAAACAAATGGGCTTAACCACGGTCGCGGTTTATTCTGATGCAGACAAACATGCCCAGCACGTAAAAATGGCTGACGAGGCTTACCATATTGGTGCCGCGCCAAGTAAAGATTCGTATTTGGTAGCAGACAAAATTTTGCAAGTTGCCAAAGACTGCGGCGCTGATTGTATTCACCCAGGGTATGGTTTTTTATCTGAAAACAGCGAATTTGCTAAAGCCTGCGAAGCTAATAACATTGCTTTTGTAGGACCACCAGCAAGTAGCATTGAAGCTATGGGGTCTAAAACCCGCGCTAAAGAAATAATGGCAGCTGCTAACGTGCCGCTAGTGCCTGGTTATTACGGTAAAAAACAAGATCCTGCCTTTTTACAAAGTGAAGCTGAAAAAATTGGCTACCCTGTACTAATTAAAGCCGCCTTTGGTGGCGGTGGTAAAGGTATGCGCGTTGTACAAAACGCCAAGCAGTTTATGAGTGCACTTGAGGGCGCACAACGTGAAGCAATTGCCGGTTTTGGTAACGATTTAGTATTGCTTGAGCGCTACGTAAACCAGCCTCGCCATGTTGAAGTGCAAGTATTTGCAGACAACTACGGTAACTGTGTTTATTTAGGCGATCGTGATTGTTCTTTGCAACGTCGTCATCAAAAAGTAATTGAAGAAGCCCCTGCTCCGGGTTTATCTGACGAACTACGCAAAGAAATGGGCGAAGCGGCTGTACGTTGTGCACTGGCTATAAATTACCGAGGCGCAGGTACGGTTGAGTTTTTACTGTGTGGCGATGAATTTTTCTTTATGGAAATGAATACGCGCCTTCAAGTAGAACACCCTGTGACCGAAATGGTAACCGGTGTAGATTTAGTCAATTGGCAAATTAATATTGCGGGTGGGCAAACATTGCCACTGACACAAAGCGATATTCAATTGCAGGGTCATAGCTTTGAAGCGCGTATATACGCAGAAGATCCAGCTAACGACTTTATCCCGTGCTCTGGCACTATTGAAGCGTTACATACACCCCTTAACAGTGAATTTATACGCATTGATACAGGCATTGCACAAGGCGACGAAATCAGCCCGTTTTACGATCCGATGATTGCAAAACTTATTGTGCACGACGACAATCGCGAACAAGCACTGAGCCGTTTACAACACGCTCTTGAGCAATTTCATTTAGCGGGTTTTAGCACTAACATTGGCTTTTTACATAATTTAGCAAGCCACCCTACGTTTAAACAAGGTGCGCCAAGTACGCACTTTATTGCAGAGCAAGGCGACTTGTTAGTTGCGGTTGATAAATCGTTATTACAAGCAAGCCAACTTATTGGTGCTTTTGCCTATTTAGAATCGTTAACTAGCAGCCAAAATGCGCAAAATAGTGCTAGCCCTTGGCAACAACTAAGCGGTTTTACACTCAATGCTCCGCAAGCAATTAAAGTCCCTTTTGCTGATTTACAGCTAAGCGCTATAAAAACGAAAGCGGGCTACACTATTACGCATAACGAGCACGTATTTAACCTACAAGGCACATTAAATAACAATCTTTGCAGTGTATTTATTAATGGCGAAAAACACAGCGCACACGTAACTACGGTAGATAATAATACGGTAGGTAATAGTGTAACGGTGATGAATAAAGCACTGCAAACTAAGCTTGAACTAGTTGATAAACATTATATTAGCTCGCACGAAAGCGAAGCTCTGCCACTTGCCGCCCCGCTTAATGGTACGGTAGTAAAACACTTAATCGATATTGGTAGCACAATTTCCAAAGGCGATGCGGTTGTTATTATTGAAGCCATGAAAATGGAATACACGCTTAACGCACCACACGACGGCATTTTAAAAAGCTATTGTTTTGGTGAAGGCGAATTAGTAACCCATGGTGCCCTGCTTGCGATAGTAGAAGATACGACTGAGGAAGGTGCATAATGAATGCCTTTCCAAGTAAAGTACGTATTGTTGAAGTTGGTGCGCGAGACGGTCTACAAAACGAAAAAACAGTAAGCACAGCTGATAAAGTAGCGCTTATTAACGCCCTAAGTGCTGCAGGTTTAAAAGATATTGAAGCTGGCGCGTTTGTTTCTCCTAAATGGGTGCCGCAAATGGCAGACTCAGCGGATGTAATATCAGCCCTTAATTTGCCCGATGTAAATTTAAGCGCTCTTACACCTAACTTAAAAGGTGCACAAGCAGCGCACGTTGTCGGCATTAAAGAATTTGCTATATTTACCGCTGCAAGTGAGTCGTTTTGTCAAAAAAACATAAACTGCTCAATAGAGCAAAGTATTGAACGCTTTAGCGAGGTAATGGCACTTGCTAAAGCTAATAATATCCGCGTACGTGGTTATGTAAGCTGTGTGCTCGGTTGCCCTTACGAGGGTGAGATTGATCCACAAGCAGTACTTAATGTATCGCAAAAGCTATTAGATTTAGGGTGTTACGAAGTAAGTCTTGGCGATACCATAGGTGTTGGCACCGCTAAAAAAGTAACGCAGTTAATAGAGTTACTTTTAACGCACATTGACAAAACTAAGTTGGCTGTGCATTTTCATGATACTTACGGCCAAGCGCTCACAAATATTTACGCAGCTTTAAGCCTAGGTATAGCAACGGTTGACGCGGCAGTCGCAGGCCTTGGTGGCTGTCCTTATGCTAAGGGTGCGTCAGGAAATGTTGCCACCGAAGATGTAGTTTACTTACTGCAAGGGCTTGGCATTGAACACTCAATTGATTTACAAAGGTTAAGTGACGCTGGCTGGGAAATAACCAAAGCACTTGGTAAGCAACCTGTGAGCAAAGTATCTGTGGCACTGCACACAAAATAACCTGAGCTCTGGATAATAAATCTATCTCGAGCAGCTATTTTCAGCACTAACTGCGTTGAATTTACTTGCAATAGGCCAGCTATTGACGCGTAAATTCGCCTTGTTTTCACTGAAAATCTCTGGCTAGAGAAAATAAATTTAAATATCACCCTGATTCATATGTTAGTAAATCTATTAACCAGAGTTCAGGTTAAATAGCTATCTTATAAAATGATGATTCAAGATAGTTAACAACAAATAGCACACATTGAGGAGAGACTCATGGCCGGTTTTGATAAGGTAGTTTATAGCTACGAAGCTGCAATGGAAGGATTAAAAGATGGCGATACCATTATTGCCGGTGGTTTTGGTTTATGTGGTATTCCTGAGGGCTTAATTAAACAAATTAAGCACATGCAAACAAAAGACTTAACCGTGGTATCTAATAACTGTGGTATTGATGACTTTGGTTTAGGTATTTTATTACAAGACAAACAAATTAAAAAAGTGGTTGCCTCGTACGTTGGTGAAAACGCCCTATTCGAGCAGCAGTTATTAAGTGGCGAAATTGATGTAGAGCTTACACCGCAAGGTACACTTGCTGAAAAAATGCGTGCTGGTGGCGCGGGTATACCTGCGTTTTACACCGCCACCGGTTACGGCACTCCAGTTGCTGAAGGTAAAGATGTAAAAGAATTTAATGGTCGCCCGTACATTTTAGAAGAGTCTATAACAGGTGAATTTGCAATAGTAAAAGCATGGAAAGCCGATCGCTTTGGTAATTTAGTGTTTAGACATACCGCCATGAACTTTAATCCAATGGCTGCAACGGCAGGTAAAATTACCGTTGCTGAAGTAGAAGAAATTGTAGAGCCGGGTGAGCTTGAACCAAGCCAAATTCATACCCCAGGTATTTTTGTAAATCGCGTTATTAAAGGCAGCTTTGAAAAACGCATTGAACGTGTAACAACACGAGATTAAGCAGGAGCATAATTATGGCATTATCACGTGAACAAGTTGCAATGCGCGTTGCACAAGAACTACAAGACGGTTACTACGTAAATTTGGGCATAGGAATTCCGACACTCGTCGCAAACTATGTACCGGATGATATTGAAGTTATGTTACAGTCCGAAAATGGCCTTTTAGGCATGGGCCCGTACCCTACTAAAGCAGAGCTAGATGCAGATATGATTAACGCGGGTAAAGAAACCGTGACAGCAGCTAAAGGTGCAGCCATATTTAATAGTGCAGATAGTTTTGCCATGATACGGGGTGGTCATGTAGACTTAACCGTTCTGGGTGCATTTGAAGTTGACCAGAACGGCAACATCGCATCGTGGATGATCCCTAAAAAGCTGATTAAAGGCATGGGTGGCGCGATGGATTTAGTCGCTGGCGCGAAAAATATTATTGTTACTATGACCCATGCAAGTAAGCATGGTGACTCTAAACTATTAGAGGCCTGCTCTTTACCGCTTACTGGCGTTAATTGCGTTAAAAAAATAGTAACAGATTTAGCCGTATTAGAAGTTAAAGACGGCGCATTTCATCTATTAGAACGCGCTCCGGGCGTATCTGTTGATGAAATCATTAGTAAAACAGCAGGTAAATTACTTGTTGACGGTGAAGTACCAGAAATGGTTTTTTAGTAACTTTTAATAAGTTAACTTAAAATAACGCTTTACCCTGTACCGACCTCATTCCCAGTGCCAATGGCGCTGAGTTACCCAAAATCCCTCTCACGAGGGATTTTTTTTATCTTTTGCCATTATTTTTACCGTCATTCATACATCTGTAGTAAATTTTATCTATAATACAAATATAAATTAAATGTAAGCGCTTAGATTCTTTGCACTATTTTGTGGATAGTCTGCACCTTTTTTGTGAACTAGCGTTGAATTTATTTTTAACCTACTGATATTTATACATTAAATAGTTGGTTCAAATTTTGCCTAAGTAAGGCGTCTCAATAAATTAAATAATTCTGGAAAACATGCAAACTCCTATTCGTGGCCTTCGCTCTTTTTGCTTTGCCGCAAGAAGCCTAAGTTTTAAGCATGCAGCTAATGAGCTGTACTTAACGCCTTCTGCGGTAAGCCATCAAATAAAACAACTTGAAGAACAACTTGGTATTGAGCTTTTTCAACGTAAAACGCGTTCAATTAGCTTAACCACAGCGGGTAAAAACTTTTTTGATGCGGTGTCTCCTATCATCACAATGTTAGAGAGCACTATTAATGAGTTTAGTCAGATGCAGCAAAATACAAATTTGACGATTACGCTACCTGAATTTTTTGCCAGCGAACTACTCATGCCTAAATTAAGTGAGTGGACGTCAGAGCACCCTAATATAAACCTGCAAATGGACACGCTTAAAACACGCAAAGAGTTAACGCGTCATAGCGATTTATCTATTGTATTGTCCTCTGGTAAACCTACTGAAGGATTAGCGACAGAGTTGTTTAACCTTGAATATATTCCTGCATGTAATAAGAAATTACTTGATCAATGGAGGGACGATCATCGTCAAGCGCTTAACCAAGTTCCACTGATCCTCCACAAAGCTCGTCCTTGGGCATGGCACCAATGGGCTGAAAAAGCGGGTATTGATGACTTTTCTCCCTCGCAGATTATTCAAATAGATAGCATGTTTGGTGTAGCCCGTGCAGCGCAGCAAGGTATGGGGATTGCACTTATTCCACTGCCAATTAGCCAAAGTTGGTTAGATGAGCAATGGCTTTATAAATTATTTGAACAGCCTTTAACAACTAAAGATAAATACTATTTAGTGCAGCACGAATCAAGTACCCCTAATCACCCGCTTGATTTATTTGCAAAGTGGGTTGTAAGCACATTTAGAAAAATCCAAGAATAACCCTTTGTTAGGCGGGTTTATTAATACACCTAATTACGGGTTGTATTAATGGTTCGCTTAAATCTAATTTAAATTTTTGAATAATATTTTTATTTAAATACATAAACTTAACACCACGTATTAGACTAAAGTCTATAGTTTAATTTTTTTCACTCATTGGTTTCGTTTTTATCGTTTGTCGAAAATAAAGTTAAATATTAAAGTTACTCCATCAACTCAAAACAACTTACATTAAATTGTTTTTAAGAGTAACAAATGCAACCTTTTGAGTTTTAGTAACTCAAACTTAGCAGTGAAAAGAATCTTATATTGTGTGTGTAAGATGTTGTCAGTGTGAAAAAGCGGTTCAAGTTAGGTGGTGACTTGGCTTGAACTGTTTTTATTCTTGGCTCAACCACATGATATGCATTACCAGGCTACTAAAGCGTAGCAAACCGAATCTTTATATTGTGTGTGAAGATGTTGTCAGTGTGAAAAGCGGTTCAAGTTAGGTGGTGACTTGGCTTGAACTGTTTTTATTTTTGGCTCAAACCACATGATAAGTAATACAAGACTACGAAAGTGTAGAAAACAGAATCTTTATATTGTGTGTGAAGATGTTGTCAGTGTGAAAAATGGTTCAAGTTAGGTGGTGACTTAGCTTGAACTGTTTTTATTATTAAGCACATACATAATATAGTTATATACAGGTTAATACCTTTTAAAAAGCCCCGTAAGTTATAACTTACGGGGCTTTTTAGTTAAATTTTTATTTGATATTCTTTTTTCAGTTCCTGTATTTGCACTTTATGTGAAAGCAAGAATGTATCAAATTTCTTAATCACGTCAGGGTAGTCAATCGACGATAATAAAAAGGCTTGTAAATCTGTCGGCAATTCGTTTTGAAAATAAACAGGTCGGGTTAATTTAAAGTATTTAACGATATTATAGTTTAATACATCGTTAGATATGTAAATACACTCCACTCGCTCTTTTAAAAGCAACTCTATTAATTCAATTACGTTAGCTGTTTCTATTAGCTCAACGTTCTCATTATTCATTAACGGTTTAAAGCTTTGAGGCGTAAACCCTCTTACCGTTGCAAAACTAATGCATTCATCAATAGTGATATTTTTATTTAAACTCGCAATCCCCGTTTTAGTCACAACGGTTGGCTGCGAATAAATAATTTTATTTACATCAATAAATGAAGCTTTATAACTTGGTTTCCATTGAGGATTATCTGGATACTTAAAATCGACATGGCGATGTTCCACAAATTCTTTGTAAAGTCGATTAATAGGTAGTGTGTAAAACTCAAACTCAAACTCATGCTGCTGGGCAAACAAGGTAAGTAATTTTTGACTAAAGCCATAATAGTCGCGGTTATCAGCCCCACTACCATCGTAGTATGGAAGGTATTCTATATTCTCTACGCCTACTACGTAATGAGTCGCTGATTTAGCGCTGTTTATTAAAAGCAATAAAGCGAATGGCAAATATATTAACTGCGTTGCTATTTTTTTAAATTGATTCATTAATAACCTAAGTAATATTATTGACGATTAGCTGCACGCTTTGATTTTAACAAATTTGCAAAGATTATGATAAACCTATTTTGTTTTATGCAAAAAAAGCCTGATTAAAATCAGGCTTTACAAAGTAAAAGGTTTAGCTTTTATCTCTTGGTACAAAATCAAGAACGGTTGCATTAATACAGTAGCGATCGCGCCCTCTTGGACCTTCACCTGGAAATAAATGCCCTAAGTGTATACCTGTACTTTTAGAGCGAAGCTCAATACGTGTCATGCCCCAGCTGCTATCGTCATGCTGTGTTACGTTGTTTTTTACTGGATGAGTAAATGACAGCCAACCAGTACCTGAGTTAAACCTATCGCTTGTATCAAATAGAGGCTCTCCACTTAATTTATCAACAAATGTGCCATCGGGTGTATTTTTAAACTCTTTATATTCTTTGCAATAGGGCCTATCTGTTCGTGCATCGAATGCAACTTTATAAGCATCACTGTTACCTAATTTGAATGCACCTAATGCTTTATAAAACTCTTCAGGCGTTGCGTACCCTTGACGACCATATGCCTCTACTCCGTTTTCTAAGAACAAAATAGTCGGCGTTGCCCATGTGGCTGACTTAATGGTTAAATCATCAAGTTGGTCAGCATGTCGAAATGTCATAGGTATGGTGCCTTTATAATCATTTGCGACTGCTTTTTTAAATTTTTCACAGTACGGACAGTATTCTCGTGAATCTAAGACTACTATTTGCTTACCTGCTAGTAGAGCACTGTTGTCAGCTTTTTCTACGGGTGTTTTATTAAAAACTACGCCTGTAGAATGATCGGGGCAATAGCCATTAGGGTTCTTTTCTAGATAATTTTGATGATATTCTTCTGCCGATACAAAACCTTCAAGCGGTTTAATAACCGTTTCGATTTTCCCGTAGCTGGCATCAGTTAAAAGCTGCTGATATTGCAACTTAACTTGCTCTGCTACTTTAGCTTGTGCATCAGTAGTCGTTAATACAATTGAGCGATATTGCGTACCTATGTCGTTGCCTTGGCGATCTTTTTGAGTTGGATCGTGACTTTCAAAATAGTTTTTTAAGAGATCTTCTGCTGAAATTATATTGCTGTTATACATAACCTGTACAACCTCAGCATAATTATTCTCGTCAAAACGACGAGACTGATCGGTGATATTTCTGTACGTTGCTTTAAACCCATGGCCGTCTGCATAACCCGACTCAGCATCAATAACGCCACTTAGCGCTTCGTAGCGTTTTTCGGCTCCCCAAAAACAACCAGAACCAAGTACGATGGTTTCTACATGCATGGTGGCTTCTACATTGCTATGTTCTACCTTTTCCATAGATAAAGCAAAGCTGCCTGCGCTAAATATAATAGCAGCGCCAGATAAATATAATAAATGCTGGTGTTTCATAAAGTACCTCTTAAACAAGTGCGTGCTAATTAAGACCTCCTTATCTTAATTTTCATTTCAACCTAATTACTTATTTAGTACGAAGTGTAATAAGTTTTGGTCCTCAATAAGTTAAATACAATTAATTGAATATAAAAATACTCTTAAAGTAAGCTGGGAAAATAAACACTAAACATAACTACTTAGTCGCAATGGTGTAAATAAATTAATAAAACTGTGTTACGTTTGAATTATGTTGTACAAATAGGTTTATTTAATGAAGCCAGCTCCCCATATTTATGCATTAACAAACAGTAGTTTACTGCTTGATGCATCGCATTTAGACGCTACAGATAGACTCTCTATTCAAAAGAAAATTTGGGCTTTAACCAGCCACTGTAAAAGCACTAATGAATTTACCGATTTGGTGCCGGCCATGAACTCGCTCACTCTTTATTTAAAATCAGATAAACACTTAAATAAATGGTTACAAGTGCTACCTACACTTTGGAGTGATATTAAAAGTAGTACTTTTAAAGGGCTGCATCACTTAATCGAAACCACCTACAAGGGTGAGGATATTAATTACGTGGCTAATTATCATAATTTAAGCGCTGATGAGGTTATTAATATTCATAGTAAAACCAAATACCACGTTTTATTTTTAGGCTTTCAGCCCGGTTTTGCTTACCTACACGGCTTAGATGAGCAATTACATACACCAAGGCGTGATGAACCACGTACTAGGGTCCCTAAAGGTTCTGTTGCGATAGGTGCTTCTCAAACCGGAATTTACCCCGCTGATACCCCAGGTGGTTGGCACATAATAGGCCATACAGATACAGCTTTGTTTGATTCGACCTCTGAACAACCTTGCTTAATTCAACCAGGTGATACGCTTGAATTTGTTCCACTAGTTAATAAAGGAGCAACTCATGATTAAAGTACTTAAAAGTGGTGTATTACTTACAATTCAAGATTTTGGCCGTGAAGGCTACCGCCATTTGGGTGTAAGCAAAGCGGGCAGCTTAGACCCGTATGCGCAAATAATTGCTAACAGATTACTTAACAATAACGACAATGATGCTGTTTTAGAAATAACCGTTGGTTTGTGCGAGCTGGAATTTAGGTGCGACACAGTAATTGCGCTTCATGGTGCCGATTTGCAAGCAACCCTTGACGGACAAGCAATTCACCCTGGTTGGACATACGCAGTAAAAAACAAACAAGTACTGAGCTTTGCTACTGGTAGAGCAGGCTTGAGAGCTTATTTGGCAGTGAAACACGGTATACGAAGTACTGAAATTATGGGCTCTAAATCTACAGATTTAAATGCGTGTTTTGGTGGTATTGAAGGTAGAACTCTCACCACTGGTGATGAAATACCTATTACTCCTTATTATGGAAAGTTTATAAAAGTAGGTGCAATTGCACCTCCTAAGCGTAAACTTATACGATTACACCCAAGCCCCCATGCCAACTTGTTAGGCGAACCTTTACTAAGCAACTTTGTATCTACCGCATTTAAAATTAGTAGTAACAGCAACCGAATGGGCGTTAGGCTTGAGCATACTAAGAATAGCTTGGTGCATTCGCACTCTTTGCCATCACTAGGGGTGAGTCCTGGGAGTATTCAACTACCACCAAATGGTGAGCCTATTGTGCTACTTAATGATGGCCAAACCACAGGGGGCTATCCGCTTTTAGGGACTGTTATTGAAGCCGACTTACATCAATTTGCGCAATTTAGACCTTTAGATAATATTGAGTTTATATATGTAACGTTTGAAGAAGCTGCAAAAGCGAAGCAGAAACTTGACGGGCATCTACATCAATTGAGCCTTGCACTTAAAAATAACCTATAAAAGCATTCTAGAATCAACACGCCCTAGATTTAAAAAATAGGTACCATGTAATAAAGGTTCAAATTCCGACGGCAGCTAACTTACTCGCCGTTATTATTATTTTAATGTATAGCTTGGTGTTTAATGACTAAATCAACTTCTACTATGCCGTGTGTATTAATAACCGGTTTTGCTCCTTTTGGTGGCGAAACTATCAATTCTTCTTGGCAAGCAGTGCAAAAACTTGATGAAACTATCATCATGAAACACAAAATATGCACACTAGAACTTGCCTGTGAATTTAATACGTCTATCAGTCAGCTTATAAACGCCATTGAGTCGCACAATCCAGCGGTTGTTTTGTGTATAGGTCAAGCCGGTGGACGCAGCGAAATATCAATTGAGCGTATTGCAATAAATATTGACGATGCACGCATTAAAGACAATGCGGGTAAACAGCCAATCGACTCACCGATAGAAAAAAATGGTCCTGATGCCTATTTCACAAACCTACCAATAAAGCGCATGTTACAAGCAGTGCACAACAGCAATATACCTGCTGCCATTTCGAATACGGCAGGTACGTATGTGTGTAACCATGTTATGTATGGCCTTATGCATTACATAAATGATCACTGCGCTGTAATGAAAGGTGGCTTTGTGCATATTCCTTATTTACCAAGCCAAGCTGTGCACCACAATGGCGCACCAAGCATGAGTGAAGACACTGTTATTAACGCGCTAAAAGTTATGGTTGCGCAAGCTTTGAACAATAATAGCGACGTAAAAATGGCAGCAGGTACCACTCATTAACCAATTTGGTGCGGTTACATATAACTTGGTGCATAAATTATTCTTAATTAATTGTAAAAGCTATGTGACTTGAGTAATTTTTTCTGATAAAACAAGGTTTCGCAGCACAGCAAATTGGCTTTGCTGCACACATAATAGGAATGAGGAGTTACTATGTGTTCAATTTTTGGGGTATTAGATATTAAATCTGATCCCACTCAATTGCGTACCCAAGCAATTGAAATGTCAAAGCTGCTTAGACACCGTGGCCCAGATTGGTCTGGTGTATACGCATCTGAAAAAGCTATTTTAGTGCATGAGCGTTTAGCTATTGTTGGTGTATCAAGCGGTGCACAGCCTTTATACAATCCTGAAAAAACAAATATTTTAGCGGTTAATGGCGAGATTTATAATCATAAAGAACTTGCAGCAGAGCTAGACGTTGATTTTACTTTCCAAACTCAATCAGACTGTGAAGTTATTTTAGCGCTTTATAAACAAAAAGGGCCTGACTTTTTAGATGACCTAAATGGCATTTTTGCATTTTGTTTATACGACGAAGAAAATGACGCTTACTTAATTGGCCGTGATCATATTGGTATTATCCCGCTTTACACTGGTCACGACGAGCACGGTAACTTTTACGTTGCTTCTGAGCTAAAAGCACTTTCTCCAATTTGTAAGCACATTGAAGAATTTCCTCCAGGGCATTACCTGTACAGCAAAGATGGTAAAATGACGCCTTATTACAAACGTGATTGGGAAACATTTTATGCAGTTAAAGATAATAGCGCAGAAGCCCAAGACGTTAAAGATGCATTAGAAGCGGCCGTTAAACGCCAGCTAATGTGTGACGTGCCTTACGGCGTATTACTTTCTGGTGGTTTAGACTCATCCGTTATCTCTGCTATTACCCAGCGTTTTGCTGCCAAACGTATTGAAGATAACGACGAAAGCGATGCATGGTGGCCTAAACTTCATTCTTTTTCAGTTGGCCTTGAAGGCTCACCTGATTTAGCGGCTGCACAAAAAGTAGCTGACATGATTGGGACTATTCACCACCCTATTATTTTTACGATTCAAGAAGGTATTGATGCACTGCGTGAAGTGATTTACCACATTGAAACGTACGATGTAACAACGATTCGTGCTTCTACACCTATGTACTTAATGGCTCGCCAAATTAAAGCGATGGGCATTAAAATGGTGTTATCTGGCGAAGGTGCTGATGAGCTATTTGGTGGCTACTTATACTTCCATAAAGCCCCTAACGCACAAGAGTTTCATGAAGAGCTAAACCGTAAAGTATCAAAACTGCATTTGTTTGACTGCTTACGTGCTAATAAATCAATGGCTGCATGGGGCGTAGAAGCACGTGTACCGTTCCTTGATAAAGAATTTGTTGATGTAGCTATGCGTATCAACCCTGAAGCTAAAATGTGTAAAGATGGAAAAATTGAAAAACATATTTTACGTGAAGGCTTTGAAGGTTACTTACCTGATGAAGTTTTATGGCGTCAAAAAGAGCAGTTTTCAGACGGTGTAGGCTACAGCTGGATTGATACGTTAAAAGAGTTTGTAAATGAGCAAGTAAGCGATCAAGAGCTTGAAAATGCGAAATTTAAATACCCTATTAATACACCAGACTCAAAAGAAGCATATTACTATCGTGCAATTTTTGAAGAACATTTCCCTGGTGATGCATCCGCTAAATGTGTTCCACATGGTAAGTCGGTAGCGTGTTCGACTTCTGAAGCACTGGCATGGGACGCATCGTTTCAAAACAATGCCGATCCATCAGGTCGTGCTGCGGGCGTTCATAACGACGCATATGCAAGCAAAGGTTAATACTCTTTGTTTAGCGAAGCGTAAGCCTAAATGGCTTGCGCTTCGCTTTATAGAGCTCACTTCCACCGAATCTGTTTTTTATAGCCCTGCAAATAACTTAAAAGGCTCGAGCGCTTTAATTGTTATTTATAAAAATGGGTTAACAACAAAAACAATGCAATATATTGCATCACAATCAATTCACCCTGCGACCGTATTTTTAAATCAAAATGAGATAACTAAACGCCATTGCAATATTCGCTGGTTTAACCAAACAAGTGAAATTAAACGCTGCGGACATGGCACTTTAGCGGCCGCTAATTTTTTAATGGGTTATTTAGGTTATTGCCCTAAAGTATTTACTTCAATGAGTAATGAGCGTTTTGCTATAAGAGTAAAAAAACAACGCGCCCAGTTGTTACTAAAAAGTATAGAGCCTAAAAAAAGCGAATTAGCTGCGGGTGAGTTAAAAAGTGTGTTTTCCTCAGCAATAAAAACAGCCTACAGTACCGGTGATAAAAACGGTTATACCGTCGTGCTATTTAATGAAGAATTTAATAAAGAAGTTGAAAGAGACGATTTAAAAAGCTTACACGTTGATTTTAAAGCTTTGAGTAAACTCCACAAAAATGCAGTAATTACCCTTAGTATAAAAAATAAAGACAAGAAAAATGCCATAGCGCGTTTTAGATATTTTGCCCCCCAGTTTGGCGTAAATGAGGACAGAGCAACGGGCTCTGCGGTATCTGTTATTGCCCCTCTGCTATTTAGACTGCATGGTTTAAATAAAGCTGCGCTTATACAGCAATCAAATAATGGTGCATTGCTAAACTATGAGTTTAACAATGCCCAAGTTGTCATTTACTAGGGCGTGTTGATCTTTGCGAATTGAAATTTGTTCAATCTAGGAGCGATTAAATCGCGGCGCGAGGTTTGTAACCTAGTGGGCTAAGTAAAAATCGAGCAACAGAGAGTTTATCGCCCCTAGGCAGAACCCGAAGGGCAGCACATGTTTGGTATTTATGCTGCGTTATCGCCTATTTATGTGGAATAACCACACTTCATAGGCTCTGCCTTGCCTAAAAACCAAACATATTGCTGCAAATTCAACTATCAAAGATCAACACGCCCTAAACTTAAGTAACGTTTAAAGCGGTCTTAATAAGCACAAGGCAAAATAGTTACTATCGTCTTGCCATGTTTGCTCTAACTTTAAATTAGCCTGCGCTGCAAGCTGCTTAAACGACTCAAGCGTGTACTTGTGAGAGTTTTCCGTATGAATGCTTTCACCTTCTATAAAGTCTATTTGCTGATCATTTATAATCACGCTTTGAGTACAATTACTCACTAAATGCATTTCGATACGGCTATGTTGCTCGTTAAAGCGTGACTCGTGGCTAAAATTGTCTAAGTTAAATGTGCCATTTAACTCGTTATTAATACGTTGCAGTAAGTTTTTATTAAACGCGGCGGTTATTCCTAATTTATCGTTATATGCATCAAGTAACACTTGGCGCTCTTTTACTAAATCAATGCCAATTAGCACATAGCCATTTACACCACATAAGCGATGGAAATTATTCATAATTTCAATTGCTTTTACAGGTGCAAAATTACCAAGAGTAGACCCCGGAAAGTACACCAGATTTGTTTGACTATCTAAAGCGGTATCTTTGGTTAGCTGTTTAACCATTTGACTATGTGTAAAGTCTCCTAATAATGGCGAAATTGCCAAATCTGGAAATAACGGTGACAAATGAGCAAGTGAATAACTGAGCATCTCTTCAGAGATTTCAAACGGTACAAAGGTTTTTACGTTTGCCATATGCGCTAATAAATAGGCAACCTTTTTACCCGAGCCACAGCCAGGCTCTATAATAGAGAGGTTTTCAGGTAGCATTTGAGCAATCGACTGCGAATGTTGCTCTAATATAGAAAGCTCAGTTCGTGTTACGTAATACTCTTGTAATGTTGTTATTTGCTCAAATAATGCAGCACCTTTATCATCATAAAAATATTTACACGGAAGCGTTTTTTGTTGTTGAGTTAATCCGCTTATCACGTCGTTTAGAAATTCAGTGTCGGTTATGTTACTTTGCTTAATCGCTGTTACTTGGCTCATACTATATCCTTAGCTAGTCTTATCCCGCTGCACATCCACGCTTGATGCGGGTAATAAAAATTACGATATGTTTGTCGTAAATGGTTTTGAGGGGTAAACACACACCCGCCACGTAGCACCATTTGGTTATTCATAAACTTACCATTGTACTCCCCTGCTACTCCTTCAATAGGCTTAAAACCAGGGTATGGTAAATATGCACTGTTCGTCCATTGCCAACACGCATCAGTTAACTGGTTTATTTCAGTATCAGTCTTTGCTTGCTGAGGTGTTAGGTCGTTATTATTAATCTCTGTTGAAGCTGTATTTTTAGCTGCATATTCCCACTCAAACTCTGTAGGCAAGCGAGCCTTTACAAAATTAGCATAGGCGCTGGCCTCAAAATAACTAACATGGCAGATTGGTGCACTTAAATTAAGAGGCTGCAATCCATAGTGTGTAAACTCAAACCACTCGTTATTTATGCAATGCCAATACAAAGGTTGCGTTAAACTATTATTTTGTATATTTGCCCAGCCGTCGCTTAACCAGTACTGTGGATTGCTATACCCACCGGCATTTATAAAGTCTAAATATTCACCATTAGTGACCAACCTGCTAGCAAAGCTGAATGGATGAATTAATACTTGGTGTTTGGGACACTCGTTATCATATGCAAATTCATCGTCGGCATTTGTGCCAATATTAATAATGGCTTGTTCAAAATTGATAAAGTTAAGGGGCTTAATATCTGCTGATTTGTTTTGGCTATTTAAAAATGATGTTTGATATTGTGGAAATAATGGGTTTACTGAAAAGTTATATTTGATGTCCATAAGCATTAGCTCTTGGTGCTGTTGCTCGTGGTTTAAACCAAGATCAATAATATCTTTAATTTGTGGGTTAACTTCAGTATTAAGCAATTCAATTACACAGCTATCAACATGCTTTCTGTAAGCTAGAACTTCATCTAAACTAGGCCTAGATAAACTACCTCGGTTGGCTCGTTTAAATTGCTCTCCAATCCCATTGTAGTAGGAATTAAAAAGCATTCTATAGTGAGAGTTAAACACAATGTACTGCTTACAATAAACACTAAGTAAAAACGTTTCAAAAAACCATGTTGTGTGTGCTAAATGCCATTTGCTTGGACTGGCATCTGCCATAGCTTGTAATTGGCAATCCTCTACAGTGAGAGGTTCTATAATAGCTAGGCTTTCGCCTCTAACGCTGCAAAAGCGTTTAACAAGTTCGTTTTGGTTGGTATTTTTTGTAACGCATTCACGCATAATAGTATTAATCCTTTGCCTATCTATTTATAAAATATAGCTTAGTGTTGTGTTAAATCATATTCATATTACAACTTGATTAAAGATGCTTATCGGCTTATAAATTTATAATAGCCCTAAAGGGGAATTTGCTCTTTACTGCTTGTTTTTTTAATTTTTCTTACGTGCATCTAAGCATGCACAATAACGCAGAAGCAGTTACCGAACCCACTAGGTTTGAAACCTAAAAGCGATTAAATCGTTCCCAAATTGAGCGAATTTTAATCCTAAAAGGTCAATAATCCCTAGTATTTAAGCATTAAATAAGTTACTTAAAAGTGATCTTTTTTTACTTAACTAAGTAAATTAATACTTTTAATAGCAAACTAATTTTTAACGTTCACTGAATTTAGAATTTTTTAGCTTTTAAATAGAAGAATCATTAATTTGGCTATATAAACAGCGTTTTAAATACAAATTCATTTACATTTAATATTTAACTCATACACTACTAGCTGTATGATCACTCTTCAAATTAGTTAGTCTTCAAATAATTACGGTATTACTTTTTACTTAATATTTAAAGGCTAATGTAATTCGATATGACGCCGAATTTATTTTGGCTTGTTAGGACAACTAAAGAGGTATTGCATGAAGGAAAATCATGACAAATATAGTATTGACAATACGGACTACACCGTAGGTCAGGACAACGTACAAAAGTGGGGGTTTGATATACACAACCCTGTTTTTGGAACTAGTGCGGGCCTGATTGTCATTTTTTTAATCGCCATACTTGTTACCGACCCACAAACTGCAAAAACAGCGCTTGATAGTATCAAGACCGATATTATTAATAATTTTGATGCCCTATTTATGTGGGCTGCCAACTTCTTTGTACTCTTTTGTTTAGCACTTATTGTTTCTCCTTACGGGAATATTCGCCTTGGTGGTGATGATGCTAAACCTTCTCACTCTCGAATTTCATGGCTTGCTATGTTATTTGCTGCAGGTATGGGTATCGGTCTTATGTTTTGGGGCGTTGCTGAACCGGTTGCTTACTTTACTGGTTGGTACGAAACACCACTTAACGTAGCCGCTAATACACCAGAGGCTGCAAAATTAGCAATGGGCGCGACTATGTTCCATTGGGGTCTTCATCCTTGGGCTATTTACGCTGTTGTTGGTTTATCTCTTGCATTTTTTACGTACAACAAAGGTTTACCTCTTTCAATTCGTTCTATTTTTTATCCTATATTAGGCGACAAAGCGTGGGGTTGGCCTGGTCATATCATTGATATCTTAGCTGTACTTGCAACATTATTTGGCCTTGCAACGTCTTTAGGTTTAGGTGCACAGCAAGCATCAGCGGGTATTAACCATGTATTTGGTACAGAAGGTGGCATTGGCTCTCAAATTTTGGTTATTGCGGGTGTAACACTTTTAGCGATTGTTTCTGTAGTTCGTGGTATTGACGGTGGTGTAAAACTACTCAGTAATGTAAACATGCTAATTGCTTTCTCATTGCTATTGTTTGTTTGCCTAGTCGGCTTTGCTGTAGCAATGGGTAACGTACCAACAACTATTATGGGTTACGTTGAAAATATAATTCCATTGAGTAACCCACATGGCCGCGAAGATGAAACATGGATGCATGGTTGGACTGTGTTTTACTGGGCTTGGTGGATTTCCTGGTCACCGTTTGTAGGTATGTTTATCGCGCGTGTATCACGTGGTCGCACAATTCGTGAATTCTTAATTGCGGTGTTACTTATCCCTACGCTAGTTACTGTTTTATGGATGTCGATTTACGGCGGTATTGCGATTGATCAAGTAGTTAACGGTGTTGGTGCACTAGGTACTAACGGCTTAACTGAAGTACCTTTAGCTATGTTCCAGATGCTTGATGAATTACCTCTATCTAATATTTTATCGTTTATTGCGATTGTATTAGTGCTAGTGTTTTTTATTACATCATCTGACTCTGGTTCACTAGTAATTGATTCAATTACTGCTGGCGGTAAAATTGATGCACCAGTTCCACAACGTATATTTTGGGCATCGGTAGAAGGCGCTATTGCAGCAGCTCTACTTTGGATTGGTGGCACGCAAGCAATTGAAGCACTACAGGCAGGTGCCGTTTCTACAGGCTTGCCATTCACTATTGTATTGTTGTTTATGTGTTTAAGCTTAGTTTTAGGTTTACGAACTGAGCCTCGCCCAGTTAAGTAATACCTTAATTAGTAATACTTTAATTAGTAACGAAAGCGCCGCAATAATTGCGGCGCTTTTTTGTTTAACTATTTAAGGTTATATCAATTCGCTTAATAAAGTGATCAGTTTTGTGGCAGAAAATACGTCTCAATAGTAAGGCAAAAATTCGTTATTTAGTTGCTCTAAATGATAAATTTTAACGTAGCTAACGTCAGGTTTAACCTTCAATATGATTAAAGCATTATTGCGTATTAGTATTACCCCCATAATTCTGAGATTGGAGTATCTACACGGTAATGATGACTCAGTTGCGCTTGTAAAAGCTCAGCTGTAGCAAGTGCATCTGTTAACGCATTATGGTTTTGATACGCAGGTAGAGAATAACGCGCACGACAATCTGTTAATCTGAGCGAGCCAAGTTTTGTATTAAATACTCGACCTAATAAACCTTGCCTTGCTTTGAGTGCTCTTTTTTCTATTTCCATTGTATCAACAAGGGCAAACTCAATACCTTCTTTAAGCCGTAGTAGTAACGCATTATTTAAAAAATGGCGTTCTATAGCAGCGTAATGCACCACGACAACTTTACCACTTAGCGCTTCAAGTAAAGGTTCAATGATTTGATTAAAGTCAGGGGCGTCATCTACCTCAGAATGGGTTATCCCATGGATTAAAATAGACTCTTCATGCAGGTTACGTCTAGGTTGTACAACCCAATGCCGGCTGTGTTTACAATAGATACGCTTTAAACTAAACGGCACTAATCCGACACTCACTATATCGTCGTTTTGGCTATTTAAACCAGTGGTTTCAAAGTCCATTGCTACAAAGGGCACATCTTTTACTGCGGCTTTGTCTTGATTATAAGCACCAGCATAAAAATGTTTTAAGAGTTTATTTTCGGTGCTGTTGGCAAGCTCGTTATATCTAGCTTGCCAATCAACTGCTTTGTAATTACGCGGATTCATAGGCTACTTCACACCAGAGTTTGCTGTGTAGCTAAATTTTAAATAGCTTTGTGCTTTTTCTAAAATAGCAAATGCTTCTTTTAAGTTTCGCTGTTCAAACGGAGACAGTAAATGTGGATCTAGGTTATTATCTGGCTCTTCGCCCTTCTCTATTTGCCACGCTTGATGGCGAATTCGCATCATGGCTATATACTCTAGTGCATCACGTAAATCTTGCGCTTTACCCTGCGGTAAAAGTTTTGCTTCAATAATATCTTCTAAACGCTCAAACGAGTTTTGTTTACGCGAACCAATAGCTAGTGCGTGCACGCGAATAACATCCGAAAGTGGTGCAGTACCTCGTCGTTTTAAGTTCATTGAGCGCTTATGTTGGCCATTATGTTCCATAACAAAGCCTTTGAAAAAGCCAAGCGGTGGTGTTCTATTTCTCGCATTTGCTGCCATGTTAGCCAAAAATACACGATTTACTTTACTTTGTTTTGCTATAAATATTTTAAGTTCATTAGCCCACTTGGTTTTACCCCATACCCCGTCTAAATCAAAAAATATAGAGCTATTAAGTAAAGCTTGTGGTTTTGGCTGAGCTATCCAATCTGCAAATTGATCAAACCATTCTGAGCGAGTTTTACGCCACTTTTTGAACGACGCCATTATTTCTCCATCACAATACGTATAGCCACATTGTGCTAAGCCATCACAAACAAAGTCTGAGATATTTTGAAAATATTCGTTATGTTTTTCGTCGTCATAACTGTCATCTAAAATTAGCGCGTTATCTTGATCCGTTACAATAAGTTGCTCATCTCGAGCCATTGAGCCCAAGGCAATAAAACAATAAGGAACGGGAGGTGGACCAAACTTTTCTTCAGCTAATACAAGCAATCTTTGTTTAAATGTACGACCGATAACGGCCATGGCGGTGCCAACCATGTGAGAGTTTGCATCTTCGTTGACCATACGAACAAATACGTTGGGCAACTGGCGCGCATAATGTGCCAAATCCTCAATTGTTTGTTGAGCAAGTATACCGCGCACAAGCAATAAGCTACTTTGCGATTCATAACGTAAAATGTCAGAGAGAGAGATAACCCCTATAGGGCGCTTTTTTTGTACTACAGGCAAGTGATGTAAATTATCTCTAAGCATGGCAAGTACTGCTTCAAAAATATAGTCATTAGCGTCTAAGAGCACTAAGTTAGTCGACATAATATCTTTTGCTTGTGTGTTAAAGGCAAGGCCTTTAGCCACTACTTTTGAGCGTAAATCCCTATCGGTTATTATGCCAACGACTTGTCCATCATCTTCCTCAGGATCATCGTTTATAGGCTTATTTACGTCTGTTACCAAAACTGACGAAACCGCCTCTTCGGTCATTAATTTAGCGATATCTTGTATTGTAGAGGTTGCATCTACGGTTACTACATCTCGGTGGATTAATGATTTCACTTTCGCAGTTGTAAGGTCATTGCCATCAGCTTGTTCAACAATAGCTTGATGTAAACGCACGTTACCATCTGTTTCAAAGTAATCAGCAAACGCATCAAACTCATCACAGTAACGATTAAATAGCTCAACATTTATGCAGTATACTAATGTATCTTCAAGAGCTGTTGCAGGAAAACGTACCTTACGGTTCATCAATAAACCCATTTGACCAAATATACCTGCGGTAGCCAAACGGTTATAAAGCTCGCCATTACGGCGATACATTTCTACAGAACCACTTCTAATTACATACAAATCAGATATATCTTGTCCAAAACTCAAAATATCTGTTTTTGCTCTAAAGTAAGCAACTTCAACTTGTTGAGCTAGCTCATTAAGCGCTTTTTGAGGTAAGTCATCAAAAGGAGGATGTTGTGCTAAAAATTGTGCGATTTCAACTTGTTCGGCTTGCATAGGGGATTCCTTGTGACCACACAGTAAGGCATGTATATGCTTAGGTGGCTATCTTAACAAACAAATATAGCCAATCAAGATATAACTAAGACCCACTACTGTTTTAAGCTAAAAGAGTAGTGAGTCTAGCTTTAATTACACTTTAATTTAGCTTTTCTAGCTCTTGTTCGAGCTCTTTAGATTCATCGCCTCGAGGGGTCGTAAAGCGAGCTAAACCTAAGTAAATAACAGGTGTAAGGTAAAGGGTAAATAATACGGCGAGCGCTAGGCCACCAAACACCACCCAACCAATTGCATTTCGTGCTTCAGCGCCCGCACCGGTAGACATAATTAATGGTAAAGCACCTAACAAGGTCGATATAAGAGTCATTGTAATGGGTCTTAAACGTACTAGTGCAGCTTGCTCAACAGCTTTTCTAACAGGTAAACCTTGGTCGCGTAGTTGGTCGGCAAATTCAACCAGTAATATAGCGTTTTTAGCGATTAAGCCGATCAGCATAACTAAGCCGATTTGAGAGTATATATTTAACGATGTCCCCGTTAAATAAAGCGCTAAAATTGCAGATGTAATACCAAATGGTACGGTTATCATAACCACGACAGCACTATTTACATTTTCGAACTGGGCAGCAAGAACTAAAAATACAATTAAAAAAGCCAATACGTAGGTTACAAGCACTTCATTAGATGTTTCCTCATAGGTCAGTGCTTCACCTTTAAACGCAAGTGCAATACCAGGCGCTAATGATTGCTCAGACACCTGCTTAATTTGATCTACTAAAGAGGCGATAGTTAATCCTTCGGGCAGTTCCATACTGAGCTCAATAGAGCGGCGCTGTGCATGTCGCTCAAGTTCAGCTGCTACACCTTCTTCAGAGATATAAGCAACACTACTTAATGGCACTAAGCTGTTATTGCCAGCTCTAATATATAAATTAGCTAAATCGCTCGGATCGTTTATGGTTTGATTTTGAGCTTGCAACATTATAGGAACGGATTGATCGCCTATGTTTAAATCTTCAACATCATCTCCGTTAATAGCCGCTCTCAGTGTAATTGCTATGTCGCTCAGCGCTACACCCAGCTCTTGCGCACGCCGTCTGTCTATATTAACTCTAAGCTGTGGTTGCGATGGCTGATAGGAAATACGAACAGGGGCAACTTCAGGCACTGCTTTTTCAAGTGCCGCTGAAAACTGCTGCGCAGCTTTAAATATTTGTAGGTAGTCTTGACCTAGTAAGGCTATTTCAACACCGCCACCTTGACCACGTAAATTTAAACTATTTGCACCGCCTGGAAATGCTGGTGCACCGGGAATATCACCCAAGGGCTGACGAATTTTATTGATTATTTCTTGTTGAGTAAAATTTCTTTCATCCCAATGCTTTAATGGCACAGTGATAAATACTATATTTGGATCCCATTGGCCAACTACCGTATAAATTGATTCTATTTCGCCGCTATCAATAAAAGGTAATAAAATATCTTCCATTTTTATGGCTTGTCTATCCATAAAGTTTAACCCTACACCGTCAGGGCCTCGTGCAAATATACGTATTTTTCCACGATCTTCTGTTGGTAGTAATTCGCTATCTAAACTTGTATATAAAGCGCCTGAGCCAGCCGCTACCAATACACAGGCTATAAATGTAACCCACGCATGGTCTAGCACTTTGTGAATTGATTTTGTATAAATACCACCAAGCCAATGACCTATTTTAGCAAATGGGTGAAAACCACCCTGTTTTAGTTTTAGCTTTGAAGTTAGCGCTGGTACTAATGATAAAGCTACAAAGCTTGAAATAATAACGGCGCCTGCAAGTACACCTCCAAACTCTCTAAACAGCCGCCCAGCGGTTGAAGGTAAAAATGCAATAGGTATAAATACAGCTGCAAGTACTGCAGTTGTTGCTATTACCGCAAAAAACACTTCTCGTGTTCCTATTACCGCAGCTGCACGTCTGCCTAAACCTAATCCTCGTTGTCGCTGAATATTTTCACTGACTACAATGGCATCATCTACAATTAAACCGGTGGCAAGTACAAGGGCTAGTAAAGTTAAAATGTTAATTGAAAAACCAAGTGCCCAAATCAGTGCTAATGAGCCAATTAACGCCACGGGGATTGCAAAAGCAGGTACGAGTGTGGCACGCCAAGAGCCGATAAAAACCCAAAGCGTTACAACTACTAACAACACGGTAAGTAATAAAGAGTAAATAACTTCATCAACTGAGCTTCTAATAAACTGTGCATCATCAGACGTAAGGGTAAATTCCATTTCAGGAAAACGCGTTTGCATGCTGTTGATGAGCTTTAACACTTCATCAGATATTTCTATCGTATTTGATTGGGCTTGACGAATTATCTCCATGCCTATAACAGGTTTACCGTTGAGTCTTACCATAGAACGTGGATCAGCGGGACCAAAGTAAACAGCTGCAATATCGCTAATGCGGGTATCACCTTGAATTATGATGTCGCCCACTTGCTCTGGTGTTATTGATGAAGCATCAGCCCGTACGATAATTTGTTGATCGTTTGATTTTAAACTTCCTGCTGGCACGTCAAACGGAGCTTGGCTAAGTACTTGTGCAACATCTGGAATCGTTAAATTGAAGCTGCTTAGTTTAAGAGGATCAATTCGTACTCTTAATACTCGTTCCCTATCACCATTTAAGCGTACATCCGCAACACCTGGAATGGTTAAAAACTGCGGGGCTAAATCAACATCAACACGTTCAGTAAGTGCTTCAAGCGATAAACTATCACTAGAGACGGTTAACGATACAACGGCTTCTGCATCGTTATCGGCTTTAATAGTGGATACTCGCTCGACTTCTTCGGGGAGATCTCGTTGAACACGTGCCACCGATTCGCGCGTTTCGTTTGCTGCATCGTCTAAATTAATTCCGGGCCTAAACTCTACGACAATTCGTGAATTTCCTTCTTCACTTTGCGCTCGTATTGATTTAACACCGCTTACGCGTGCTACTGCGCCTTCTAGTTTACTGGTTACTTCAGTGTCTACAGTTTCTGGTGAGCCACCCGGAAATGGTGCAGAAACAGTAATACGCGGCCTATCTACATCGGGGAGTTCCCTGACCTCAATCCCTGCAATAGCTGCAATCCCGGCAATAATAATTAGTAAGTTGAGTACAACTATAAGCACAGGGCGACGAATAGCCATTGATGGTAAATCTTGCATCATAGGTTGTTGTTTCATACCTACTCCTGCGAATCTGAATCAATTGCGTTAAAGCTTAGTTCTTGCTTAGCTCGTAGGCGTTGGACGCCCTCAATAACTAAAATATCACCCTCTTTTAATGGGCCCGATACTAATAATCGACCTGCAAGGCGTTGCTCTATTTTTACATCAACGCGTGTGGCTTTATTATCAACACTTGTCCATACGTAAGGACCCGTTGCTCCCCACAATAACGCAGCTTCTGGTATTGCAGCGTAATTATCACCTAATACTTCAATATGAACTCTAAAGCTCATACCCGGCAAAAACTGCTCATTCGCATTGTTAAGTTTTGCTTTAACACGAAGAGTACGAGTTTGAGGATTTATTCGAGAATCTAAATAAGCAATTTGGGCGTTAGTTGGGCTTTCTGACTGCCAAGGAAATACTGTTATATTACTTTTATTGCGTAGCATAGATATGGCTGATTCTGGCGCATTAAAATTAATATACAAGTCACTCGTGTCATCAATACTCGCTATTTCAGTAAGCTCAGAAATTCTATCGCCAACCTCAACATCTGTTAGCCCCATAATACCATTTAAAGGTGCAATAACTTTTCTATCTTCAAGCTCTGTTTGTGCTTGAGTTAAAGTAACTTTTGCAAGTTCAACAACTGTTTTAGCGTCGTCTACGTCACTTTTAGGCACAGCTCCTTTAGCCTGGCTTTGCTGTAATCGCTCTAATATTCTTTGCGTATCCGCAAGTTTAATTTTAGCCTCATCAAGCGCGGCTTTTTGCCTGCGAGAGTCGAGCTCGAGTAACATATCGCCTTTTTTTACTTTATCGCCAGGTTTAAAGTATACAGCGGTCACCTTATCACCCACCGCTGGGTATAACATAACTGAATGAATTGCCTCTGTATTACCAACTGCTTGTACTTGTTGCTTAGCACGCTCTAATGTTATTTTTTGTACCACAACATTAGCGCTTAATGCTGGTAAAGTTACAAATAGTAAAGCACTTAATGTACTGATTAATAAAATTCGAGATTTCAAAGTTACACCCTAACTAATTATTATTTTCATTACCGTACGAAGTCTAACAGCTGTTTGATCAATAAATAGGTTAGAACGATAAATTAGCAAAACAATAGGATGAGTTTACGTAGGTGATACCAATTTAGGTAAAACTAACAAAAAATACAAGTGACAGTTAAAACTAAAAAGCCCAGCATAAGCTGGGCTAATAAAAGTATTCATTAATAAATGTTATTTACCGCGCTGAGCATCCTTTTGCGCTTTTTTAGCCTCTTTACGTTGCTGTAAAACTGCCTGTGCTTCGCTACCAATATGGCCTTCACCACGCGCTTGCGCGAGCTCAATCTGTTTTTGGCGTTCAGCAAAGCGTGTCCGCTGTTCATCCGTTACTTCTTCAATACAATGATGGCAAGATACACCTTCCATGTATTCAGGCTTTAATTTTTCTTCTTCTGTAATTGGCATACGACAGGCGTGACATTGATCATAAGAACCTTTTTGTAAGTCGTGATCAACCGCTACACGATTATCAAATACAAAACACTCGCCTTCCCACATTGTTTCTTCTTTTGGCACTTCTTCTAGGTATTTTAAAATACCACCTTCAAGATGATATACCTCATCAAAGCCTTGCTCTTTCATATACGCAGTTGATTTTTCACAGCGAATACCGCCAGTACAAAACATAGCCACTTTTTTATGTTTTTCAGGGTCTAAGTTTTCTTTTGCCCACTGAGGAAACTCACGAAATGTTTTAGTGTTTGGATCGACTGCGTTTTGAAAAGTACCAATTTCTATTTCGTAATCATTACGAGTATCAATAAGTATAACGTCAGGATCTGATATTAACGCATTCCATTCATTAGGCTTAACATAACTACCTACAACTTTTAGAGGGTCTACACCTTCAACCCCCATAGTTACAATTTCTTTTTTTAATTTTACTTTAGTACGGTAAAACGGGCATTCATCATCGTAAGATTCTTTTGTTACGATATTTTTTAAATTAGGTTGCTCATCAAGCCAGGCTAATAGATTATCTATGCCTTCACGTTTAGCAGAAACCGTACCGTTAATACCTTCAGCTGCAATAAGTAAAGTACCACGAACCTCGTTTGCTTCCATTACCTCAAGTAATGGCTTTCTAAGGGCTTCATACTCAGGTAAAGCCACAAACTTATACATTGCACACACTACAAAGTGGTCCTTTGTCACATCATTTTTATGAACTGCCGTCATCTTATTTCCTATTTTGCTTTTAGTTGCCACAATTGGCATTTACCGAATCGTAAATCCGGCGCATATGGGGCGCGTATTTTACGCTTTTTTAGTTTAATTGCAAAAAATAGCGCTATAGATTGGTTTTTACTGTTAGCGACCTATCTGTGTAAGCTATAATGCGCTGATAAATTTATAGACTTAATTTGCTTATTTTGGAGAAACACACATTGCAGTTTACTGATCTTGGGATTGATACACGCCTTGAAACACAATTAGCACATCAAGGGATCACCCAGCCCACCGATATTCAAGCGCATGCAGTGCCTACCGCACTTGCAGGGCATGACATTTTCGCTCAGTCGAAAACTGGGTCGGGCAAAACCTTGGCGTTTTTATTACCTGCTGTACAAAGGGTTATGAAACAAAAAGCACTCAGTAAACGCGATCCTCGTGTACTTATTGTTGCTCCTACGCGTGAGCTTGCTACGCAAGTATTTACTCAGCTGCGTTTATTAATTGCAGGCACAGCTATTAAGGCCGTAAAAATACTTGGCGGCGAGAACTTTAATGACCAAATAAAAGCACTTAGAAATGATCCACAATTTGTAGTTGCTACACCTGGGCGTTTAGCCGATCACATTACAAAACGATCTTTACAATTGAGTGGGCTAGAACTGCTTATTTTTGATGAAGCCGATCGTATATTAGATTTAGGCTTTACTGAGCAGTTGAAAATGATTAACGAGCAAGCTAATCACCGTTTACGCCAAACGTTATTGTTTTCTGCAACACTTGACCATGCGCAAGTAGACGCTCTATCACGTAATCTATTAAAAAAGCCAAAGCAAATTACGCTAAGTGCAGCGAACGAGCAACATAGCGATATTAAACAAACGTTATACCTTGCCGATCATCTTGATCATAAAGAAGCGCTATTAGAGCACTTTTTGAATCAAGATGATGTTGGGCAGTGCATTATTTTCACGGCAACGCGTTCTGACACGAGTCGTTTGAGTGAGGCGCTCAATGCTAAAGGCTTTAAGTCTGTAGCGCTTGCAGGTGACTTAACGCAAAATAAACGTTTAGATATAATGGATTCATTTAGTCGCGAAAACTTTAAAATATTAATCACAACCGATGTTGCATCTCGTGGTTTAGATTTACTAAGTGTAACGCATGTTATTAACTTTGATTTGCCAAAACACGCTGAAGAATATGTACACCGCATTGGCCGTACAGGCCGTGCTGGTTTTAAAGGTAATGCTTTATCGCTTGTTGGACCTAAAGACTGGGCAAGCTATTTAGCTATTAAATCGTTTTTGAACGATGAGCTTGTATTTGCAAGTGTCGAAGGTTTAAAAGCGAAGTTTAAAGGTATTAAAGAGAAAAAGCCTGAAGCAACGTGGGATAAATCTAAAGAAAAATCTGCCGCTGTTAAAAAGCCTGTATTTAAACGCAAAGCCAAACCTAAAAAGCCAACAGCACCAATTAAAGCACCAATGAACATTGATGGCGATACACCAATGCGCCGTAAAAAAAAGACTGAGCAGGAATAATTATGAGTTACCTAGGAACCACACAAACATTATTTGTAAAAGAAGTGAGTAACGAAGGTGCTTACTTAGACGGTCATGATTTAGGTGAAGTGTTTTTACCAAAACAAGAAATTAAACATGAGCTTGAAGCGGGCGATAGCATTAGTGTATTTATCTTCTTAGACAACGCTAACTTAGCAACTGCCACAACTAAAAAGCCACACGCACAAGTAGGTGAATATGCCCTGCTTCGCGTTAAAGAAATTAATAGTATTGGTGCGTTTTTAGATTGGGGTCTTGAAAAAGATGTATTAACCCCATTTAACGAACAAAAACCACGTATGCAAGAAGGTCACTCATATCTAGTTCGTTTGTACCTTGATAATGCAAGCCAACGTATTTGTGCATCAAACAACTTTAATCGCTTTCTATCTAAAGATGAGCCGCAGTATACGCACTTACAAGAAGTGGATTTAATTGTTGCTGGCAAAACAGATATTGGCTACAAGGTATTAATTGAAGAATCGCACTTTGGTGTTGTTTTCTACAATATGGTATTTAAAAGCTTATTTGTGGGTCAAAAGCTTAAAGGGTTCATTCAAAAAGTACGTGAAGACGGAAAAATTGATGTTGTACTAGAAAAGCCGGGGATGGGTAAAGTAAGTGACCTTGGTGAAACTATTATGCAAAAACTTAAAAACGAAGGTGGAGTTATTCCATTAGGCGATAAGTCCGAACCTGAAGCGATTAAAAAGATGTTTTCTACTAGTAAAGCTAACTATAAAAAAGCAATTGGTGGATTATTCAAACAAGAGTTAATAGATATTGAAGCGAAATCCATTCGCTTAAGATCTTAATCATAAATAATAGGCTTTAATTACTAATATTATTTGTTTGTAATTAACCTAGAATGTACTTATAAGGCAATGTACATTGCGTATATTGCCTTGAATAATCAAGCACTTCACCCTTTGACTCTAGGTTAAGCGGTGCCAAACGAAAAACCTTCTTTTCGCATTCTGTTTTTTTATCATCAAGCTTAGATATGCAATCAGTTACCGTTATATGCTGAGATATCAGTGTATCCTCATTTTTGTAACACAGGTGGTGTGCATAATTTCGCATTGTTTGTTTAAAATCGAACATATTAATAGGATAGTTCGAGATTATATCTGTTACTGATGTAACATCATCATATGCTTTATTAGAAAAGACGTACTTATTTACCGAAAAACCCGCAACAATAATAATTATGAAACCTAATAATAACTTCAAAGCAAACCCCTACTACATTATTAATACTAATAATGTAACATAAAATACACATGTAGTAAGGGGTTTTAGCACTATATTGCTGCTTTTTGTTAAATTACGCTATGGATTTATTAACATCACTAAGCACTTTTACGGGATTATCCGCCTGAGTAATAGGTCGACCTATAACTAAATAATCACTTCCTGCATCAATTGCTTGCTTAGGAGTCATGATACGCTTTTGATCGCCGGCATCACTCCCTTCAGGACGTATACCTGGCGTAACAAGCTTAAAACTCTCACCTAACTCTGTTTTTAAGGCTTTTGCTTCTTGTGCAGAACACACAACGCCATCAAGCCCAGCTTCCTTTGCAAGCTTAGCTAAATATATAACTTGCTCTTGAGCTGATTTATCAACGCCTAAGCGCTTTAATTCTGTTTCATCCATGCTTGTTAATACAGTAACAGCGATAAGTAATGGCGCTTTATCGCCAAACTGTTCTAGAGCCGATTTAGCTTTGCTCATCATTTCAAAACCACCAGAAGCATGAACATTTACCATCCACACACCCATTTTAGCCGCAGCAGTAACAGCTTTAGCTACTGTATTAGGGATGTCATGAAACTTTAAATCTAGAAAAACATCAAAACCTAAATCAATTAACTCTTTAACGAATGTAGGTCCAAAATAAGTAAACATCTCTTTGCCTACTTTAAGACGACATGTATCAGGAGAAAGTTGTTTAACAAAGTTTAAAGCAATCTCTTGGTCATCGTAATCTAATGCTATAAGAATTTTTTTTGAGTGTTCGAAAGACATGACTATCCTAATGTATGGCTATAATACCAATCCGCAATAATACTTAATCAATTTGAAGGACTAAATTTGACGCTAACTGCTTAAAAATTTCTGATATACAACAATAAAATAACGAAATTCTTGCCTTGTTATCGACACAATTTTCTTGCCTCAAAACAGACCACTTAATAAGCGAATTGATATAAAGTAATTGTTTAAATAGATTTAATGCAATAGTGCTAGCTGGTAATTTGAGAGAAGGTGTAGAGAAATTTATATAGACACAACATCAAAAAATTCCAACCCAGTAAACTCTCAGTTTAATTTGCTAAAATTATCATAGTTAAATCCGATATTATTTAAGGGGTTATTAAAATCCGTCTAAGCCTCGACTTGGAACAATGGTTTCCCAATGCTTACAAGAAGGGCAATTCCAATATATGGTGTAGCTCGTAAAACCACAGTGCTGACATTGAAAATCAGGTTTTGTAGCAATATAAGACGTTACAAGCTTATCAATTTCGTTAAGTACTTCTTTAGTATTTTTGTTTTGGTCACCCATTAATTGCAGTAAAAAACTGAAACCACGAATAGTAGGTTGACGTTTTAAGCTATCAGTTAGAAATTCAAAGGCTTGTTTAGTGTGCCCTTGCTCAAGTAATGCTTGGCAATGTTTTATTTTAATTAATACACCACCCTTCTCTAACAAGTCACTGACTAACTCATGAAATTGATGCGTTAGATTTAATTGTTTATAGCTGTGAGCTAGCTCATCAATAAACAACGGCGCAAACAAAGTGAATTGTGATACTAGCTCACGCCAGTAATAAATAGCTTTAACGTAATCTTCTTTCGCGTAAGCAACTAACCCTAACTCGTAAAGCGGACGTACGGCTTTATAATTTAAGCTAATCGCTTTTCTCATTAGTTGAGGTGTATTTTCACTTAAAGCCGACTCACAATAAAAATTAGCGATCGCTTTAAATTGTTGTTCTTTTGCAAATAGCTCGCTGTGGGCTTCAAACATGTTGATGCCTTTTTCCCATTCACGGGTTTGCGAGTATAAAGTAATAATAGGATCTAGCGCTTCTACATGCCCTGCTTTAACTAACCAAACTAAGTGCTCTTCTGCACTATCTAGTAGACCAGCCATTATGTAATCTTCGGCAAGTTCTAAACGGCTAGTTGCAGCTTGTTGTTCATTTAAGCTTGGGTGTTTTAAAAGAAGTTCATGGATTTTTATTGCGCGGTCTAGTTCACCTCTACGGCGAAACATAGTAGCAAGTGTAGAATAGTGTTCAACAGAGTCAGCCGAAACTTCAAGCAAATTAATTAAGTGCTCTAAGCCTTGGTCTTCTTCTCTGTCGAGTAGAAACTTTAAGCCTTTGCTGTATTCAGAAGTGATCTGACGATTAAGTTGATGAGCTTGGTTTTTGGCACTATTTTTACCCATAATCCAACCGTAACCAGCGGCAACAGGTAATAGTAAAAACAAAAGCTCAATCATAGTTAGGTGTCTTTATTCGCGGCAAGCTTTTTTTTATCTTTTTCAGGCGCTAATTGCTTTTTTAAGCGGTAGTTTTGCCACTTTAATTGCGAAAACAATTTAAAGCTAATAAAACAACCAATCAAAACACCTAATAAAAAGCAGATACTTATTATTACAGCTAAAGGTAATGTATTACTGGCTATAATATAATTTATTTGTACTAACTGTGGGTTTTGTGACCCTAATACAAATGCACTGATAAGGCATAGTGCAACCAGAATAATTTTTAATACCTTAAACAAGTAACTACTCCACTAAGTTAACTAGGCAATGCTTTCATTTACGCGGTCGCGTAATTCTTTGCCTGGTTTAAAATGAGGTACATGCTTTCCTTCAAGCTCAACTGTGTCGCCAGTCTTAGGATTACGACCTGTGCGAGGAGCGCGGAAATGCAAAGAGAAACTACCAAAACCTCTGATCTCAATACGATCTGAAGTAGATAATGAGCCGGCCATTTGTTCAAGAATTTCTTTTACAGCATTCTCAACATCTTTCACTGGAACGTGTGCGTGTTGTTCCGCAAGTGTTTCTATCAGTTCTGACTTAGTCATAGCGTTTCCTTAAAAAGAGATATAGGAAGGGCAAAAAATGCCCTTCCAACTAAAAACTAATTATATATTAGTCTTTTTGTGCATTTGCGAAAGCAGCTGCCATTGCGTTTTCAAACACTGGCTCTTCTTTCTTAAGCTTCTCTAGTACTTCTTTCTCTTCTGCTTCGAAAAGAGCTTTTACAGATAAGCTTAAAGTGCGGTTCTTACGATCAACACCAACGTATTTAACTTCAATCTCGTCGCCTACAGAAACAACAGTAGTTGCATCTTCAACGCGCTCTTGAGCGATATCAGCTACACGGATGTAACCTTCAACGCCTTCGATAAGTTCAACAGTTGCGCCTTTCGCATCAACTTCAGTCACTTTACCTTTAACAATAGCACCTTTTTTGTTTGCATCAAGGTAGTTATTGAATGGGTCAGCTTCGATTTGCTTAACACCTAGAGAGATACGTTCACGCTCTGGGTCAACTTGCAATACGATAGCAGTGATTTCGTCGCCTTTCTTGAATTCACGTACAGCTTCTTCGCCAGGTGTATTCCAAGAAATGTCTGAAAGGTGTACAAGACCGTCAATACCACCGTCAAGACCGATAAAGATACCGAAGTCAGTGATTGATTTGATCTTACCAGTAACTTGATCGCCTTTGTTTTGTAGACGAGCAAATTCCTGCCAAGGATTAGCAATACATTGCTTAAGACCAAGAGAAATACGACGACGTTCTTCGTCAATTTCTAAAACCATAACTTCAACAGTGTCGCCTAAGCTAACAACTTTTGAAGGATGGATATTTTTGTTAGTCCAATCCATTTCAGAAACGTGTACTAAACCTTCAACGCCTTCTTCGATTTCCACGAAACAGCCGTAATCTGTAAGATTAGTAACACGACCAGAAAGTTTAGAACCTTCTGGGTAACGACCAGCGATAGCTGCCCATGGATCTTCACCAAGCTGTTTAAGGCCTAGAGATACACGAGTTTTATCTTTGTCGAATTTAAGAACTTTAACTGCGATTTCGTCGCCAACATTAACGATTTCTGAAGGGTGCTTAACACGCTTCCAAGCCATATCAGTAATGTGTAGTAGACCATCAACACCACCAAGGTCAACGAATGCACCGTAGTCAGTAAGGTTCTTAACGATACCTTTAACTTCTTGGCCTTCAACAAGGTTAGCAAGAAGCTCTTCACGTTCTTGTGAGTTTTCAGATTCGATAACTGCACGACGTGAAACAACAACGTTGTTACGTTTTTGGTCAAGCTTGATTACTTTAAATTCAAGCTCTTTGCCTTCAAGGTGAGTTGTGTCACGTACTGGACGAACATCAACAAGTGAACCAGGTAGGAAAGCACGGATTGAATCAACTTCAACTGTGAAACCGCCTTTAACTTTACCGTTGATAACACCAGTAACAGTCTCTTGCTCTTCACATGCTTTCTCAAGACGGATCCATGCTTCGTGACGCTTAGCTTTCTCACGAGAAAGAATAGTTTCACCGAAACCGTCTTCAATTGCATCTAGTGCAACATCTACTTCGTCGCCAACAGCAACTTCAAGTTCACCAGCAGCATTTTTGAACTGCTCAGCAGGGATAGCACTTTCTGATTTAAGACCAGCATCTACAAGTACAATGTTGTTCTCGATTGAGATTACTGTACCTTTAACGATAGAGCCTTGCTCTGCTTCAAAACCCTTTAAGCTTTCTTCAAATAACTGCGCAAAATTTTCTGACATACGAATATACGTCTCTATATATTATACCAATAAGCAACCATGCTGCATGGGGTTGTTAAAATAGCACTGGCATCCTGCTGGCGCATAAAATGTGTTTTAGCTTCGTTTAGGAAGCTTACCTTCAGAGATTGCAATATCTAATAAAGTTATTACCTTATCAAACACTTGCTGTGCATTAAGTTCGCTAGTATCGATCTCAATAGCATCTTCTGCAGGTACAAGCGGAGCAACGGCACGATTCATATCGCGCTCATCACGAGCTTGAATGTCCTGTAATAGACCACTTAGTGTAACATCAAGACCGCGCGTATTCAACTCAACAAAGCGTCTACGAGCACGCTCTTCTGCACTTGCTGTTAAATATATTTTTAACGGAGCATCTTGAAAAACGACAGTGCCCATATCACGACCATCGGCGATTAAGCCATTTTCACTACGAAATGCACGCTGGCGACGTAATAATGCTTCACGAACGCGAGGTAATGCTGCAACCTTTGACGCTGCAGCGCCTACTTCTTCGTTACGAATAGTAGTGGTTACATCTTCGCCTTCTAAAATAACTTTTCCTGCATTAGTCTGGCTATCTACCAAAAACTGCACATCTAAATTTGCAGCAAGAGGGACAAGCCCTTCTTCATTGTCTAATGCAATTTGGTGATGAAGTGCAGCTAAAGATAAAACGCGATAAATCGCACCGCTATCTAATACATCCCACCCTAACTTGTCGGCTAACAAGCGACAAACAGTTCCTTTACCTGAACCACTTGGGCCATCAACGGTGATCACGGGCATTAATAACGCCTGCATTTAAAACCTCCTGCAATGCACACCTAAATAAACCGCGACATTATACGTCAGTTATTAAAATATATCTGCTATTAGTGTGTAACTTTTGTAATTACTTCTAAATAGCTTATTCACTGACTGATGCTAAAACATTGAAAAATGTAGGGAATGTTTTATAAGTACACTTTGGATCATTAATCGTTATTGGCTTTCCGCCTACGGCAACCATAGCAAAACACATAGCTATACGGTGATCGTCGTAAGTATCTATAGCAACATCATTAAAATGTTCAGGTGGAGTAATTTCTATAAAATCCTCACCCTCTACAACTTCAGCGCCTACTTTTCTAAGTTCAGTTGCCATTGCGTACAAACGGTCTGTTTCTTTAACGCGCCAGTTATAAATATTACGAATAGCAGTTTTACCTTTAGCAAATAAAGCAACTGTTGCAAGGGTCATAGCAGCATCAGGAATTGCATTCGCATCTATATCTACGCCATTAAGCTCGCCTTTGCGAACAACTAAGCGCTCATCATACCAATCAATTTTAGCGCCAACCTGCTCCATTACTTTAGCAAAGCCTATATCTCCTTGAACCGATTTAGCGCCAACACCTTTAATTTCTATCTCGCCACCGGCAATCGCTGCGGCTGCAACGAAATAAGAAGCCGATGAAGCATCACCTTCAACCATAATTCGCTCGACTGATTGATACTGTTGACCACCTTTAACGTTAAAAGTTACATAGTCACTGTGCTCAACATCAATACCAAAGCGCGCCATAACACCTAACGTAATATCAATATAAGGCTTAGATACTAAAGTACCCTTAATAGTTATATTTGTATCGCCGTTAAATAAAGGAGCTGCCATTAACAAGGCAGTTAAAAACTGACTTGAAATACTGCCATCAATTTCAACTTCACCGCCATTGATTTGGCCGCCTACGATTTTGAGTGGTGGATAATCTTTATGTTTTGTATAGGTAACATCGCCACCAAGTGTTTGTAGAGCATCAACTAAGTGCCCTATCGGACGCTCTTCCATGCGTGGCTCGCCTATTAACTCATATTCGCCACTTACAGCCGCAAGCACTGCTGTCAAAGGTCGATAAGCAGTACCTGCATTACCTAAAAATAATGGTTCACTTGGTGTTTTAAACACACCACCAACCCCCTCTACAGTAGCTACAGTGCGCTCTTCATTAAGTGTTACATTTACACCTAAAAGCTTCAGAGCACCCAACATATGACGAATATCATCACTATCAAGTAAGTTCTCTACAACGGTGGTACCGCTTGCAAGTGCTGCTAATAATAAAATTCTGTTCGATAAGCTTTTTGAGCCAGGCAGAGTAACAGTCCCATTTACACGTGAAATGGGCTCTAAACGAAGCTGCTCCATTAGCTGTGCTCCTTTGCAAATGCAGCCATAAAGTCTACAAGTGCTTGAACACCTTCAAGTGGCATTGCGTTATAGATACTTGCGCGCATGCCTCCCACAATTCGGTGCCCTTCAAGTGCAAGTAAACCGGCTTCGCTTGATTGAGCAACAAATTTGCTATTTAAGCTTTCATCATTTAACCAAAATGGGACATTCATGCGTGAACGACAATGCTTAGCAACAATATTTGAATAAAAGTCAGAGTTATCAATAAAATCATACAGTAAATCTGCTTTAGCAATATTTTGTGCTTCCATGGCTTTTACCCCACCATTGCTTTCAAGCCATTCAAATACTTCAGCCGCTAAATACCAAGCAAAGGTAGGTGGGGTATTAAACATACTGCCCTGCTTTGCTTCAAGTGCGTAATCTAAAATACCAGGCTTTGGCAAACCTTCGCGCTCAAGTAATGTTTTACGAACAATAACAATTGAAATACCCGATGGACCGATATTTTTTTGCGCACCAGCGTAAATTAAATCAAATTTATTAACGTCTATCTCACGCGATAAAATAGTTGAAGACATATCAGCAATAATCGGAGCTGTTGGATGACTCGGTACATCAAAAATCTCTAAGCCATCGACAGTCTCATTAGGGCAATAGTGGATGTACGCAGCATCTTCTGGTAATTCCCAGTCAGCAACGGCTTTAATTGAAAACTCACCATCTGCATCATTACGGACATCCGTAAAAGACGTTTGAGTGAACTTATTCGCTTCATCTCTGGCGCTTTTCGACCATACGCCATTCTCGCAATAAAACGCTGTTTTGCCTTCTTGGTGTAAATTTAATGGCACAGCACTAAACTGACCACGACCACCACCATGCATAAACAGCACTTCAAATTCATCACTAATATTCATTAGACGGCGAAGGCTGGCTTCACATTTAGCTGTAAGCGCCAAAAACTCTTTACTGCGATGGCTAATTTCCATCACAGACACACCTAGGTCTTGCCAATCTAGAAACTCTTTTTGCGCTTTTTTCATAACCGCTTGCGGAAGCATAGCTGGCCCCGCACAAAAATTATATTTACTCATTACCTTTGCCTCATTCCAGTAATTTAACTACTAAGTATGAACATTTAATACCAATCCGCTAAACCTTTAAAATTTAATGAATGAATATAATTTCACACTCTATTAATTTTTTTCAACAACATTAAAAAAAGCGGCCAAGGCCGCTTTTTCAATATCAATTATTCTGAAGGAGGATTATCATCCGCTACTTCATCAATAACCGTATCTACTGTTTCAACGTCTTCAATATCAATTAAGTCACTTTCTGTAACTTCAATCTCTTCTATACGTTGTAAACCAACTACTTGCTCTTCGTCAATAGTTCTGATCAAAATAACACCTTGCGTGTTACGTCCAACCGTAGAAACTTCATTAACGCGAGTTCGTACTAAGGTACCACGATTTGAAATAATCATTATTTCGTCGTTATCGTCAACTTGAACAGCACCAACAACAGCACCGTTACGTTCACTCACTTTGATAGATACAACACCTTGTGTTGCACGGCTCTTAGATGGGTAATCTTCAAGTTGTGTACGCTTACCGTAACCATTTTCAGTTACCGTTAAAATAGCACCGTCAGTTTTTGGTACAATTAACGATACTACGCGCTGCTCGTCTGGCATTTTAATACCACGAACACCTGTAGCCGTACGACCCATTGGACGAACACCTTTGAAACGAATCTCAGGGTTGCCTTCTTCATCAAGTACTGGGTTACCGTTTTCATCAACAACGGTTGTTTCTTCAGCTTCTTTAAAGCGTACTACTTTACCAGCATCAGTGAACAACATAATCTCGTTGCTACCATCGGTAATATCAACACCAATTAAGCTATCGCCATCATTTAAGTTAACAGCAATGATACCGCTAGCTCGTTGACGACTGTAAGCCGTTAATGGTGTTTTCTTAACTGTACCGAATGCAGTTGCCATAAAGATGTATTTATCTTCAGCGTACTCGCGTACTGGCAATATAGCAGTAATACGTTCATCTGCTTCAAGTGGTAACAAGTTAACAATTGGCTTACCGCGCGCTGCACGACTTGCTAGTGGTAACTGATACACTTTAAGCCAATATAAACGACCCGCTGTAGAGAAACATAAAATCGTATCGTGTGTATTTGCAACTAAAAGACGTTCGATGAAATCTTCATCTTTCATCTTCGTTGCTGACTTACCTTTACCACCACGACGCTGTGCTTCATAGTCAGACAATGCCTGATACTTCACATACCCTTCGTGAGAAAGCGTTACTACAACGTTTTCTTCAGTAATTAAGTCTTCAAGGCTGATATCGTGAGCCGCTGCATTAATCTCAGTACGACGTTCATCGCCATACTGCGCTTTAATTTCAACTAGCTCATCACGAATAACTTCCATTAAACGCTCAGGAGTCGCCAAAATATAAAGTAGTTCAGCAATTAGCTCTAATAACGATTGATATTCAGTTAAGATTTTTTCGTGTTCAAGACCAGTAAGCTTGTGTAAACGCAAATCTAGAATTGCTTGAGCTTGTTGCTCAGAAATATAGTATTGACCGTCGCGAATACCTAAATCAGCAGCAAGCCAATCTGGACGGGCTACATTATCTTCGCCTGCTTTCTCAAGCATACCTTGTACATGACCTAATTCCCACGGACGTGCTGTTAAGGCAATTTTAGCTTCAGCTGGTGTAGGGGATTTACGAATAAGTTCGATAATTGGGTCAATGTTTGCAAGCGCAATCGCTAAACCTTCAAGCGTGTGAGCACGGTCACGCGCTTTGCGTAAATCAAACACGGTACGACGAGTTACTACTTCACGGCGGTGAATAATAAACTCTTCAAGCATTTCTTTTAAATTAAAACACTTAGGTTGGTTATTAATTAAAGCAACCATATTCATACCAAACACAGTTTGTAACTGAGTTTGTGAATACAAGTTATTTAAAATAACTTCGCCTACGTCACCACGTTTAATCTCAATAACGATACGCATACCGTCTTTATCAGATTCATCTCGTAGCGCGCTAATACCTTCAATTTTTTTATCTTTAACTAGCTCAGCAATTTTTTCAATTAAGCGAGCTTTGTTAACTTGATAAGGAATTTCGTGAACGATAATTGTTTCACGACCTGTTTTTTCATCGGTTTCGATGTCGGCGCGTGCACGCATGTACACTTTACCACGGCCAGTTAAGTAGGCTTGTTCAATGCCCTTCTTACCGTTGATAATTGCAGCCGTTGGGAAATCAGGACCAGGGATATAATCCATTAACTCTAAAATAGTTAAATCAGGATTTTGAATAAGTGCCAAACACCCATTTACAACTTCAGTTAAGTTATGTGGTGGTATATTTGTAGCCATACCTACCGCAATACCCGACGAACCATTCACTAATAAATTAGGAACTTTCGTAGGTAAAACATCAGGGATGAACTCTGTGCCATCGTAGTTAGGAACGAAATCAACCGTTTCTTTTTCAAGATCGGCTAATAACTCATGCGACATTTTTGCCATACGTACTTCTGTATAACGCATTGCCGCTGCTGAATCACCATCAACCGAACCGAAGTTACCTTGGCCATCTACAAGCATATAACGCAGTGAGAATGGCTGAGCCATACGAACTATCGTGTCATAAACTGCACTGTCGCCGTGTGGGTGGTATTTACCGATTACGTCACCGACCACACGGGCCGATTTTTTGTAAGGCTTGTTCCAGTCATTACTAAGCTCGTTCATTGCAAACAAAACGCGGCGATGAACAGGTTTTAAGCCGTCACGTACGTCTGGTAATGCACGTCCTACGATTACGCTCATTGCGTAATCTAAGTAGGAGTTTTTTAACTCGTCTTCAATATTGACTGGCAGAATTTCATTGGCGAGATCAGTCATTTGATATCACATTCCTTCAGTATCAGCTCTCAACAACCCGGTATTGGGTATTAAGAGTATTGTTATTATTTCTAACAGCCATGCTATCACAATTAATTTTAATTTACAGGCGCAAAACTTTGCGATTTATCAATTTAGCCCTATATAATGGCCTCAGATTGACGAGGAAGTATTTTATGACCGAACATCAAAATGTAGATCACGCAGAAATAGCAAAATTTGAAGCCATCGCTGAGCGTTGGTGGGACCTAGACGGAGAATTCAAACCTCTTCACGAAATTAACCCGTTACGACTAGACTTTATAGCAAACAAAACGCAAGGCTTATTCGATAAAGAAACACTCGACGTTGGCTGTGGTGGCGGTATTTTAAGCCAAAGCATGGCACGCATGGGCGCAAAAGTAACCGGTATCGACATGGGTCAAGAGCCTTTAACTGTTGCTAAATTGCATAGTTTAGAGACAGGCGTAAATGTAGATTATATAAAAATACCTGCAGAAGAGTTTGCTTCGCAAAACCCAGAGCGCTTTGATGTAATAACCTGTATGGAAATGCTTGAGCACGTACCCGACCCAGCTTCTATCATTCATGCTGTAGCCGCACTTGCCAAACCAGGCGCGGATGTGTTTTTTTCAACCCTTAACAAAACACCTAAAGCATATTTATACGCGATTGTTGGCGCTGAAAAACTTTTAAAAATGGTACCTGAAGGTACACACGACCATAAAAAGTTTATAAAACCTGCACAGCTTATTGCATGGGCAGAGCAAGCCGGTTTAAAAGTCCGTGCAAGTACAGGGCTTTCTTATAACCCACTATCAAAGCAATATACGCTCAATAGTGACGTTAGCGTAAATTACATACTTTATTTTGAGAAGTTAGCTTAATGGCTAATTCTCAAGCCCCCTTACCCATTATTGAGTACGATGCATTTTTATTTGATTTAGACGGCACCCTACTCGACACCGCTGATGATTTAGGTGCCGCTTTAAACGCAGTTCTTATTAGCAATGAAATAGAACCAGTTAATAGTGATGTATACCGTCCTGCGGCATCTAACGGCGCAGGCGCATTATTAGAGGCTGGTTTTAAAGAATTATGGGACAAACAACACCAAAGCGAGCTTATAAAACAATTAGTTAACGAGTACGCTGCAAACATAGCAAAACACACGCATTGCTTCAGCGGAGTTGAATCGTTACTTATCGCCCTTGATCAGAAAAAGATCAAATGGGGGATCATGACTAACAAGCCTGGCTTTTTAACCGATCCTTTAGTGGCAGCTATTCCCGCATTGAAAAATGCCAGTGTAGTAATAAGTGGCGACACCTTAACTGAAGCTAAGCCATCACCTTTACCACTGCTACACTGTGCAAAGCTTATGCAAGTAGAACCAAAGCGTTGTTTATACATTGGTGATGCACAGCGAGACATACAAGCAGGCAAAGCCGCAGGTATGCATACCGCAACGGCTCTTTGGGGTTACATCCCAAGTAAAGATGAAGCGATAGCTTGGGAAGCCAATTTTAACTGGCTAAGTCCAATTGACGGTTTTAACCATATATAGTGTCATGTTAATTATTAAACACTATATATTGTGATTGTGTTAGTTTTCACACAAAGCTTGCTGATAAAAAAAGCAGTCAAAATTTATTTTTAAAATGCGTAAATTTAGCAGATCATTAGTTGATTTTTGCATATTTCAACTTAAATGATTGTTCGAAGGTGAGTGTCTACTAACACAAATGCGTTATCCCAAAGTTATCCACAAATAGGGGCAATTATGTCCCTTGCAAAACAACTCAGACCACACTATCTTGTGATCTCTAAATTGAACAACACCAGATATTGTGGCCAAATGTTATTCAATTAAATTCGTCAATACGGTGAAACCTATAATAAATGAGTATGTACCTTGCTTCGGCGAGGTATAAAGCATTGGTCAAAATACATAATTCCCAAGGAATACAGGCAAATGAACCAACAGTTATCTGTAAGCAAACGTGACGGGCGCAAAGAGCCACTTGATCTGGATAAGATCCATCGCGTTATTGAATGGGCCGCCGAAGGTTTAAATAACGTTTCGGTTTCGCAAGTTGAATTAAAATCGCACATTCAGTTTTACGACGGTATTCGTACCAAAGACATCCACGAAACCATCATTAAAGCAGCAGCGGATCAGATTTCAAAAGAATCGCCTGATTATCAATACTTAGCTGCACGTTTAGCTGTATTCCATTTACGTAAAAAAGCGTATGGTCAATTTGAACCACCACGTTTATTTGACCACGTAACAAAAATGGTTGGCGATAAACGCTACGATGCTCACTTATTAGTAGATTACACAGAGCAAGAATTAGACGAGCTTGATGCATACCTTGATCATTCTCGCGATCTTAACTTTAGCTACGCAGCTGTAAAACAGCTTGAAGGCAAGTACCTCGTTCAAAACCGTGTATCGGGTGAAATATACGAAAGTGCACAGTTTTTATATATTTTAGTAGCAGCAAGCTTATTTTCAGACTACCCACGTGAAACACGTACTGATTACATCAAACGTTTTTACGACGCGGTATCATTATTTAAAATATCTCTACCAACGCCAATTATGTCAGGTGTACGTACGCCTACTCGCCAGTTTAGCTCGTGTGTATTAATTGAATGTGGCGACAGCCTTGATTCAATTAACGCTACATCGTCTGCAATCGTTAAATACGTATCACAACGCGCAGGTATTGGTATTAACGCTGGTCGAATTCGTGCTTTAGGTAGCCATATTCGTAACGGCGAAGCGTACCATACAGGTTGTATTCCTTTTTATAAGCACTTTCAAACAGCCGTTAAAAGTTGTTCGCAAGGTGGTGTACGCGGCGGCGCTGCAACTTTGTTCTACCCGCTTTGGCATCTAGAAGTAGAGAACCTACTTGTACTTAAAAATAACCGTGGTGTAGACGACAACCGCGTTCGTCACCTTGATTACGGCGTACAGTTTAATAAACTAATGTATTCTCGTTTAATTAAAGATGACTACATTACATTATTTAGCCCATCAGATGTGCCTGGCCTTTACGATGCATTTTTTGAAGACCAAGCTGAGTTTGACGCACTTTACGTAAAATACGAACAAGACGAGTCTATTCGTAAAAAACGTATTAAAGCCATTGAGCTTTTCTCTATGTTTGCGCAAGAACGTGCAAGTACAGGTCGTATTTATTTACAAAATGTTGATCACTGTAATACACACAGCCCATTCATTTCTAAAGTTGCGCCAATTCGCCAATCTAACTTATGTTTAGAAATTGCATTGCCAACTAAGCCACTTAACAACGTAAATGACGAAGAAGGCGAAATTGCCCTTTGTACACTGTCTGCGTTTAACTTAGGTGCAATAGAGTCACTTGATGAGCTTGAAGAGCTAGCTGAACTTGCAGTACGCGCACTTGATAACTTACTTGATTTCCAAGACTACCCTGTACCGGCGGCTAAAAATGCAACTATGGGTCGTCGAACGTTAGGTATAGGCGTGATTAACTACGCATACTACCTAGCTAAAAACGGTAAGCGTTACTCAGATGGCAGCGCAAATGCATTAACACATAAAACCTTTGAAGCTATTCAATACTACTTGATGAAAGCATCAAACGAGCTTGCTAAAGAGCGTGGTGCCTGTCCTAAGTTTAACGAAACAACGTATTCACAAGGCATTATGCCAACAGATACGTACAAACGTGATTTAGATAAAATTTGTGATGAGCCACTTCACCTTGATTGGGATACACTACGTGCAAATATTAAAGAGCACGGTATGCGTAACTCAACACTAAGTGCGTTAATGCCATCAGAAACATCGTCGCAAATCTCTAATGCAACTAACGGTATTGAGCCACCACGCGGACATATTAGCGTTAAAGCAAGTAAAGACGGTATTTTAAAACAAGTTGTTCCTGAGTATGAGCGTTTAAAAGATCAGTACGAGTTACTATGGGACATTCCATCAAACGATGGTTACTTGCAGCTTGTTGGCATAATGCAAAAATTTGTTGACCAAACAATTTCTGCAAATACGAATTATGATCCAAACAAGTTCGAAGGCGGTAAAGTACCTATGCAAGTCTTATTAAAAGACTTACTAAGCGCGTACAAACTAGGTGTTAAAACCTTGTATTACCACAATACTCGCGATGGCGCCTCAGATTCACAAGAAGATACTCCAGAAGTGGAAGATGATGATTGTGAAGGCGGCGCGTGTAAAATATAACTGCTGATTTTTATTTTAAGCGGGCATTTAGCCCGCTTTTTCTGATAGTTTTTTGAGTGATAAACATGTCTTATACTACTTTTAGCCGAAACCATAATAATCAAATGCAAGAGCCAATGTTTTTTGGCCAAACTGTAAACGTATCTCGTTACGACCAACAAAAATACCCAATTTTTGAAAAGTTAATTGAAAAGCAACTGTCTTTCTTTTGGCGTCCTGAGGAAGTAGATGTAAGTAAAGACCGTTTAGACTTTCAAGCATTACCAGATCACGAAAAGCATATATTTTTAAGCAACTTAAAATACCAAACACTACTTGATAGTGTACAAGGTCGTTCGCCAAACGTGGCTCTACTTCCAATTGTATCACTACCAGAGCTTGAAACATGGATAGAAACGTGGGCGTTCAGTGAAACAATTCACAGCCGCTCATACACGCATATTATCCGTAACGTAACACAAGCCCCTGAACTTATTTTTGATGACATAGTTAGCAACGATAAAATTAGCGAACGTGCTGATGCCGTAACTAAATACTACGATGACTTAATTAACTCTGTTTCGCTTTACAACTTATACGGTGAAGGCAAACACGAGATTAACGGTAAAACAGTTATCATTAATTTATTTGAGCTTAAAAAGAAACTTTACCTTGCAATGATGTCGGTAAATATTCTTGAAGCGATTCGCTTTTACGTAAGCTTTGCATGTTCGTTTGCTTTTGCTGAGCGCGAGCTAATGGAAGGTAACGCTAAAATCATCAAGCTAATTGCACGCGATGAAGCACTTCACCTTTCGGGTACTCAGCATATTTTAAACATTATGCAAGACGGTAAAGACGACCCAGAAATGGCGATTGTTGCTGCCCAGTGCCGCGATGAAGCTATTAAAATGTTTGTTGACGCAGCAGAGCAAGAAAAAGAGTGGGCCGAATACTTATTTAAAGATGGTTCGATGATTGGCTTAAATAAACATATTTTATGTCAGTACGTTGAATACATTACCAATGCACGTATGACTGCGATTGGCTTGCCTGCACAGTTTGAAAATAACAGTAACCCTATCCCATGGATAAACTCGTGGTTAGTGTCTGATAACGTGCAAGTAGCACCACAAGAAGCAGAAATAAGCTCATACCTTGTTGGTCAAATAGACTCGCAAGTTGATGCATCAGAATTTGGTGATTTTGATTTATAATGCGTGACAAGTCTACTGCAAGTGTAACACTTGCAGAAAACAGCCAGTGTATAGAGTTTACCGCTGACTGCCCTTCTCTTTTACACTGCTTAGAATCCATGAAAATAGACGTTGCATTCCAATGCCGTGAAGGCTATTGCGGCGCTTGTAGGGCAACGTTAGTATCAGGTAACGTTGAGTACAACGAAGAGCCACTTGCGTTTGTGCGCGAAGGCGAAATATTGTTGTGCTGCTGTAAACCCAATGGCAATGTAAGTATTAATCTGAAATAAAATTAATACTTACATATACCGTTTATTAAGCGCATCAATACTGTGGAACAAACCGGTAATGCCCTGTAATTTTGTAATCAAAAAGCATGTCACTTTTTTGCGGCCCACGCCCAATATTATGCACAATAAGCGGATTACCTGTATCTTGAGATGATTCATTAATCACCATGCCTATATGAGGTAAATTACCTGGTAACATCCACGTTACTATATCGCCGGTTTTATAATCACTCACTTTGTTGGATTTACTTAACACGTTTGCATGGCGCTCAAAGTAAGCTTGTAAATTTGGAACACGTCGGTGATCTATATTTTTATCAGGCTTATTTAAACCCCAAATACGTTTAGATGGATACAGTGTAAAGTTATTTTGCATGTCTTCATGCACGAGTTTCTGTAAATCGATGCCTAACTTTCTGTAACTTCTAATTATTACATCGGTGCACACACCTACATTCTCAGGTACATCACCACCAGGATAGCCAATAGAGTGATAAGACCCATCGTAGGTAACGTTATGTGTTGTTCTTTCAAGTAACGCAGCCACAATATCGTCATCAAACGATGCCGCATAGGCATTTACACTAAGTAAGCTCAGTAAAAAAACAGTAAAGCGTGTCATATGCAATCCTTTGAAAATGTTAATTAACTACAACGCTTGAACCACGTGTTCAGGCACGTTTATTTTATTGCCATTATTTGTAAAGTGCTTATCAAGACCATACGCCATTACTTCAAGTGGCGCAGCCGCATAACCAACCTGCTGAATTTCGGTTATGTAACGTAACATAAAAGCCTCGGCGCCAAGTTCACTCCATTGGGCTACGTGAACAAGTTCATGAAAATGCACAGCTAAATTATCAGCTACGTAAGGAAGCATGTAATAAGTGTTTTTATATGTAGTACCTGCGGCATCCATGTCAATAAAATCGTCTAATCCCATTTCACGCAAAAAAGGAAAGTTAGGTTTGGGTATTTCATCGACAATAACGTAAAAGGCATTTTTTAAAAATTCGACAGGATAAAACCCTGCAAACTCACTAGCAAATTTCTCACAGCTAATTCTTTGGGTTTTATATTTAATATTTGTTGCATCAATCCATTGTTCTATTTGTTCGAGCACGTCCTTTCTCCAAAATACTAACTTAACATTGTATAATGTGTTGTAAGCCAACAACTCAATTGTAACAAAAGTAAATTAACGAATCTCTTTTTTAAATTACAAAAAGCTGCTAAAAACCACTTACCCTCTAATCAACTATATATTTGGTAATGTGCTTTAAAAACACAGGTATTGTTACTGTGTCCTTATTAGTAGTACTTGTAATTATTAACTGAATGCAATTGTGTAAATAACGGGTCTGGTAAATTAATAAAGCGTCATTGCCAAAAATAACGAGTTTACTTATGCCCATAGATATACAAAAAAATCTTAAAGTAAAACCTGCTCACATAGTCTCATTTATTGTGTTTTTATTAGTTTCAATATCTACACTTACCGCTAAAGTGTACGCCGCTGATGCTGTATGGCCTTCAAAAACCACCTACAAATATGCAAATGTAAACGGTAAAAAAATATTTTACCGAGAAGCTGGCATGCAACATAAGCAGACCATTGTGCTTTTACATGGCTATCCGTCATCTTCACACAGCTACCGAGAATTGATCCCGCTTTTATCAGGTCGTTATCATGTAATTGCACCCGATTATTTAGGCTCTGGTTATAGCGCACGCCCAAACCCAGAAACTCAAAAATATACTTTTGAATTACTAGCTCAATACCTTGAAGGGTTACTAAAAACGCTTAAAGTAAAGCGCTACAGCCTATATATACAAGACTTTGGAGCACCTGTAGGCTTTAGAATGTTGTTAAATAATCCTAATAAACTTAATGCACTTATTGTACAAAATGGTAATGCATATTTAGAGGGGCTAACCGTAGCGAGGCAAGCATTTTTTAAAGCCGCGAATGAGGATAAATCAAAAGCGCAGAGTGATAAAATTTATTCGTTCACGTCTGATAAAGCCATTATTAATAAGCAGTATTTACGAGACGTACAAAGTAACCCAGAAGTGATGAGCCCAGATAGCTGGACGCATGATCTTCACTTTTTACAAACCAAAGCCGATAGAGTAATTCAAGTGCAATTGCTACAAGATTACTACAACAACCTTCTCGACTATCCAAAGTGGCAAGCTTATTTACGCAAGTACCAACCACCAACGTTAATTGTATGGGGTAAAAACGACCCTGCGTTTATAGCCGCAGGCGCTAAAGCATACTTAAAAGATGTACCGAACGCTGAACTACATTTACTCGATTCAGGGCACTTTAGCGTTGAAGAAAAACCAGTAGAAATTGCAAAGTACATTGTCGATTTTATGAATAAGCTAGCTCAATAGTAAGCCTTTTCTTTTGGTTTAGTATTTATAGCGAACATAAAAAAGCGCTGAGGGTATAAACCATCAGCGCTTTATTAAGCTCAAGCTAAATCCACAAAAATCACATTCAATATGGATAAGTTATGCTTTTATGTATTTAACCTTCTTCTTCAATAAGCGACTCTAGTAGGTCGTGTATTTCAGCTTTAAGCTCTTTGTCTTCAATTTTATTGGCGCTGACTTTAGCATTTTGAAGGTTTTTAATGGCTTCATCTTTTTGGCCAAGCTCAAGTTGTAATGTGGCCATTGAAAAAGAAACCGACGACATGTGATCTTTGTTATTAATCGCAATCGACTTTTCTAATGCTTTTTCGTAAGTCGTGATTGCCTCTTCTAACTCTTCGGTAAAATCAGCTAAGGTTTCCCATTGTACAGGGTGATCTTTTGAGGTATTTTCGTTTTCAATACAAATAGCTTTTAACTCTGCAAATAACGATTCAAACTTTTCACGGTTATTTTTATTAGCCGCCGCCATTAAATCTTCTGCAAGGTCGTGTACCGCTTTATATACTTTTGTGTTCATCATCACTGGTTATCCTTTAATGCAGCTAAACTCATTTACTCACTCAATTTAGCTAAAATGTATCATTACAGTCATTATAAAACGTATTTAAACAACTGATTTATTTAATTTGGTGTATAGCGTAATAATACATTAATAATGAACATCGCGTAGGCGTTAAACACTCTGTGATTAAACTTTATCGCAATTACTCTTGGTAAACTTACACACTGAATAAACTTGCAACCCAATCCAACGTAAAGATGGTCGTAAACACTTTGAGTGCAATGACAACTATAAATAATAAGATGATTGCCGCTTTGGCTTTGCTACTTTTAAGATTATTCCAGTACAATAACTTTGCATTAAATTCTGTTTTTAACTTAGTGACAGACTCTTTCATAATAACGCCCTGCTTAGGTATCTGCGCTCAGCAACATTGAACAATCACACAATTGCTCAAGCGGGGTTAGTAACATTTTTCGCTACCTTTAGAGTAAACCATTAAATAAAGCCTGTACTATATAAAATGTAACAAGAGGTTTTAACAAGTTATTGTATCTAACTATTGTTTAAACACCCAAAAATTAAAGGATAGGTAAATTCAGTAGAGCGTTAATAATAAATTTGGTGCTACACTAATAACTAACTTAAATTCGTTAACAGCCAACTAAATTAGCCAATTATGAAAGAATGCAACCAGTGTGGTAAATGCTGTATTAAATATGGCGGCGGCGATTTAAGCGCAACGAAAGAAGAAATAGATTTATGGGAGCTTTTTAACCCCGAAATTTATGAATACGTTAAAAACTACGAAATTTGGTTTGACCCAAAAACAGGCTTAAGACTTCAAGTGTGCCCATTTTTAGAAATTGCGCCCAAAAAAGATCCTCTCGCTAAAAACATGTATACCTGCAGCATTTACCTCGACCGCCCAGAAGACTGCCGCCACTACCCTAGCCTTATTTCGGAGATGATCCGCGACGAATGCGAAATGATTGAATCTGTAGATATAACAAACCAGACAAGAGCGCAGCATAAACTAGATGCGATAATGATAGATAGCCGCTATTAAATATATAGATTTACCAGCTAGGGCTATGAGTTATTCGGCCATATGGATAAGTTTTCTATTCACAAACCTATTATTTGAATTTCTATAATATTGGCTTAATCGCCATTTTTAGATTATTCATCGCAAAACACAAGGTTATACTATAACATTGTTGATTCGTTAATTTTGCGGTGTTATATTATATCACAACATAATAACCACGAACCAATATATCCATGACAAAGTTAACATTAATCTCCTCTGCTATTTTTTCTGTTTTATGTTCTCAATCAGCTTTGGCTGCAACTGTTACTGGTAAAGTAATGGATGATAAAAATCAGCCAATTAAAAATGCCTCTATCCATGTTCATGGCAAAAACCAAAGCGTAAAAAGTAATGATGTAGGCGAGTTTGCTATCGAAATCGATGCAAACAGCCAATTACATATTAGTAAAGACAACTACATAGACTCTCGTATTGCTGTTACCGAATCTTCAAACAGTCTGTCTGTGTCACTTAAACCAACATCGGTTGAAACAGTGGTTGTTTATGCCTCTGCACTTCATAAAAACAGCTTAGAAATGATATCGCCAGTAAGCGTGCTCTCAGGTGATGAATTAAGAAATAAATCTAAACCAACACTTGGCGAAACTCTTAAAGGTTTACCCGGCGTAAATGCAAGTTACTTTGGCCCAGTATCATCAAGCCCGATTATTCGCGGTTTAGATGGCCCTCGCGTTAAAATCACACAAAATGGATTAGATGCCAGCGATGCATCGCGTATTGGCCCAGACCACGCGACATCAAGCGACAGCCTAGCGGCAGAACAAATTGAAGTATTACGCGGTCCAAGCACCCTACTTTATGGCTCTGGTGCAATTGGTGGCGTTGTAAACGTGGTTGATAACCGTATTCCTACTAGCAATATCGACGAGCTTACAGGTGCAGCTGAATACAGCCACGATACTGTATCTAACGCAAATACAGTTGCTGCAAAACTTGAAACCGGTAATGAGGGTTTTAACTTTCATTTTGATGGTACAAAACGCAGCGGCGATGATTACCAAACACCAAACTTTACTATCACCGATGATGATGGCGATGTCGAAAAAGAAGATTCAGTAGAGAATACCTTTATTGATAGCGAAACGCTTAACTTTGGTACTAGCTATGTTGGAGAGCACCTAACGGTTGGTTTTTCTTACGGTAGCATTGATACCGATTACGGGATTCCGGGACATGAACATCACCACGAGCATGATCACAAAGGCGAAACTGAAGAAGAACACGAAGAGCATGAAGATGAAGAGGCTGAAGAAGCCGTTTATGCACATTTAGAGCAAGACCGGTGGCAGGGTTTAATAAGCTATGCACTGCATAACAATTGGATTGAAACCATTAACCTACGTGTTGGCTATACCGATTACTCGCATAGCGAAATTGAAGACGGTGCTATTGGTACAACTTTTACCAATAAAACCACTGAAGCACGCTTAAATGTAGAACATAAATTTGCTGATTGGCATGGCATGGTTGGCTATCACTACAGCGACTCTGATTACGATGCAATTGGTGAAGAAGCATTTACACCAGCAAGTGTAACGACAACTAATGCACTTTATTTATTAGAAGAACGTGAATTTGGTGATGTAACCGTTGAACTTGGCGCGCGTATCGAAGATTACAAAATAGAAAGCCAAATTTCGGAAGTTGAGCATGGTCATGATCACGACGATGACGAAGCTGAAGAAGAACACGACGAAGAAACACTTGGTTACAGTCAAAGCTTTACTAATTTAAGTGTATCAGCGGGTGCAATATGGCAGTACAAACCGGGCCATAGTATTGCGACAAGTATTTCTCATTCAGAGCGAGCTCCACTTTCTGCAGAGCTTTTGTCAAATGGTTTACACATTGCAACAGGTACGTATGAGCTTGGCCTTGGTTACAACATTGAAGGTAATGAAGCGCATTTTGAGCCTGAAAATATTAAGCAAGAAACTTCAACTAACTTAGATTTAAGCTTTAGACGTTTTAGCGGTGATTTTGGTTACACAGTTAACTTTTTCTATAACGATATTAAAAACTTCTACTTCCAAGAAAATACAGGTTTAGTTTACGATGAAGAAGATGGTTTAGAATCGGCTATTGGTGCACATGATGATGCCGTTGCGGTTTATCAGTTTACCAGCAAAGATGCAGAGCTATATGGTATTGAATTTGATGCTCACTATCAAATTACATCAAGCGCTATGGTTAAAGTATTTGGTGACTCAACTCGTGCAAAACTTAAAGATGATGAAGGTAACCTACCGCGTATTCCAGCCAATAAATTAGGCTCGGAGCTGCAATATGATTTAGGTGATTTACAACTAACGCTTACAGGTACTCATTACTTTGATCAAAACGATGTAACTGCGTTTGAAACACAAACCGATGGTTATACGTTATTTGACGCACAAGCTAATTACCAACTTGATTTAGGTGCGGTAGATGCACAACTTTATATAAATGTAGATAACATTACCGACGAGTTAGGTTTTGTACATAGCTCATTTATTAAAGATAAAGCACCGTTACCTGGCAGAAACTTTCGCTTTGGTATCCGCGGTTATTTTTAATAGCTAACAAATACCTCTTTACTTTATATATTTAAAAACCGCATTTTATTAATGCGGTTTTTTATTTTTAGCATACATAAAGTTCTTAAATTACAGACACAAAAAAGCCGCGTTCAAATTGAACACGGCTTTTTAAATTCTTAATTAATATTTAAATTAAGAAAGGATTTCGTGTAACTCAACATCAAATACAAGCGTTGAGAAAGGTGCGATTGCAGCACCTGCGCCACGTTCACCATAAGCTAGCTCATGAGGAACGTAGATACGCCATTTAGTACCTACAGGCATCATTTGTAATGCTTCAGTCCAACCTTTGATCACGCCACCAACTGGAAATTCAGCAGGTTGACCGCGCTCGTATGAGCTATCAAAAACAGTACCGTTTACTAGTGTACCGTGGTAATCAACACGTACTGTAGACTCAGCTGTTGGCTTTTCGCCTTCGCCAGTTGCTAATACTTCATATTGAAGACCAGACTCAGTTACTGTGATTTCAGGACGTTTTGCGTTTTCTTCTAAGAATGCAATACCTTCCGCAGAAAGTACTTTTGACTCTTCTTCACGACGAGCTTGAATCTCTTCGTTAATTTTTTCGAATGCAGCTTGGATCTCAGGGATCTCAACTTGAAAAGCGCTACCAGCGTACGCATCTTTCATGCCTTCAAATACTGAATTTAGGTTTAAGCCTTCAAAAGGATTAGACTTAAGTTGCTCACCCATTTGTAAGCCAATACCGTAACTTGCTTTTTCAGCATCTGTAGTAAAATTATCTGACATAATGTGTTTTTCACGTTTTGTTAGTTAAAAGACGCATATATGCTATCACAAAATAAACCGTGTTTGGGGCTAGTTTTTGCTGAGTTTCACCTTAATTAGGCCAACAATGTAGCTACAAAGCGGTAAACTGAATAAAATTCCAGCAAGTAAAGGAATTGCTAGCAATGCTGACTCACCAAACAGTAAATAAGGTACGCCAAGGAGTCCTACACAACCAATAAAAATAGAACCGATTACCGGCCAATGTTTGTCGTATTTGGTAATTAAATGAGCAGCTAAAATATTAAAGCCCACACAATAAACTAAAGCGGTAATAAGAGAATTTTCTGGCTGTGCGTCACTCGCCATTTTGACTAATAAAGTAATGGCACTTTGATAGCAGTAACCAAACACAGTCCATAATAAAACATGCTTTATTAATTGCTGCGAGGTTGAAAGGTTTCTTGCTTTTGTCACTTACTAAACTCCACAAAGCAAAAAACCGCCCATAAGGCGGTTTTTTTAAATAATGGTGGAGAGATAGGGATTTGAACCCTAGATGGGCTATAAACCCATGCCGGTTTTCAAGACCGGTGCATTCGACCACTCTGCCATCTCTCCGCACGGCGCGAATAATATGGCTAAATACGTAACTTGTAAAGAGCTAAATATAAATTAATATAAAATATTAATTTATTGGATGAAATACATCCACTTTGTTATTTTATTAAGCTATTCACTTTAATGAAAGTCTAGTTAATGGACTAAAATGAAACGCATTAATAATATTGTTTTGGTCTGCGAGCAATCCAAGAACAAATTAAACAAGCCAATATACTCAGTGCAGTAAAGGTAACGCCTTGAAAAATTAAATCAAATCGATTTAAATCATCACTTGGTACTACAACAAACATAAAAGCAGGTAGCACACTAAGCGATAAAACGTAGCAGCATACTTTAAATGCACGCCCGAAGTCGAAACGTTTGGACTGGTGCATCCACCATGTTAACAACACAAGCATACCCATTGCTGAACCGGCTATGAAATGTGATGCGTTTGTGCTCATTGCAACATACAGTGTTACAAAAGCACCAATGATTCCCCAAATTGACCATGCTAGCCAATTCTCTTTTTCACGTAAAAATAAATTTCCCATAGTTTTCGTCTTCTTTATCGTTATTTTTATTAAGACTTTCCATAATGTATCAAAAAACAACCGATTAAAAAACAAACTGAAGAAGATTTAGTAAATTTAGTGCTTCCAAGCGCTTCTTACAGCCAAGCCATTAACTTTTGAATAATACTCTTTGTAACCTTAATGAATTATGACTATGTAAATTGCGCAAAGTTCATACTATTTCACAAATTACTAAAATAGTGTTCTGGCTTATGGCGAGGCGACTTTTTACAATCGACTTCTGGTGTACCTATATATAAATACCCTACTATTTCATCTTGCTCATGTAAGTTAAGCGCTTTTTTAACTGCTGCACTTTGTGCAAAGTAGCCTGTACGCCAAACACCACCTAATCCTTGAGCGAATGCAGCTTGTTGCATCGCAAGTACGCTGCACCCTGCGCTTTGTACTTGTTCTATTCGAGGAACTTTTGGGTGTTCTTGATATTTAGCAATTGCTATTACAATCATAGGCGCACGAAGGGGAAGCTCTTTAGCACGATTAATTACTTTTTCTGCCTGTTGCTCTGCTACCGCACTTTGATGGTAAATTTCACCTAGTTTATCGCGTGCATCACCTTGAGCAACAATAAACTGCCAAGGGGCAATACAACCATGATCGGGAACGCGTAACGCTGCTTGCTTAATTATGTCGAGCTGCTCAGGCGTAGGACCCGGCTCTGTTAGTTTAGAGTCTGATTGGCGGGTAAGTAAAAGCTCGATAGCGTTCATAACGATTCCTCAAAATTCAAAACGCTAGAGTAACATTTAAAACCTTAATAAATAAATACTGGGAGTCTAAAACGTAAAACAGCCGCACAAAATGGATTTATGCGGCCTTTTTAAATAGGTTTAGCGCTATTGATTTAAAATATTTCGCTTTAACCAGTAATCAATACTAACAAAGCGCCCTCCTCCCATAAAAAATAAGCTAAGGAGCATTGCAAAGTATATTGCCGAAAACTCTATACCATTATTTAAAATAGAGGGTTTGCCTTTTTCGTAGAGATAATCAGGAAAGCCGTGTTCTTCAACTAAGCCACGAATTTTTCCTATTCGCTCTTGTACTTCTAATGAGTTTTCGAGGCTTTCTTTAGCGCCCGGAATTGATAACCAATCGAGTACTTGTGCAGCACTTGTTTCAGGATTAGTTGGCGCAATTGCAAACCAACCATTATGCCAATGTACTGATGTTGCAGCAACGACCATTGTGAACATAAGCGGAATACTGACCAAACGAGTTAAAAGGCCAAGTAATAAAAACCAACCCCCTAAAAACTCACTCCAACCCGCTAAAAAGGCTAGTAAGTCTGGAAACGGTAATCCTAAACCCCATTCATTATTACCAAACCATTGAACTACATCTGGAGATGCTAAAAAGTTATCGAAAAAACCTTCTGCTTCACCGCTTATAGCAAGTTTGTTATAACCTGCAATGATCATAACCGGGGCTAAAATTAAGCGAAATAGCAATGCAGGTAAACCATCTAAAAATGATAATTTACTCAATATTGCATCGTAAAGGCTGGTTAGTTTATTCATGCGTATCCTGTGTGTTCAATGTTTATTAAGTTATAGACTATAAACAGCAAAGACCGCACGAATTAATAAACTATTTCAACTTGTTTACAAAGCTTAAATACTTCTAGCTACCTGAAGTGCTTCAAAAATAGCGCGTTTGGCATCAATAGCAGCAGCTAGTTTAGCGCCGCCTATAACATGTACCTTTGCGTTATCTGCGTAATTTTCTAGCACTTCGTTATTAGAAACCTGACCAATACAGGCAATAACCGTGTCTACTGGCAGTACTTGAGTTTCGCCAGCAACATTAATAGTAAGTCCGCTTTTATCAAAGCTTTGGTATTGGCAATCAGCAATTTGCTTCACGCCATGCTGCTTAGCAACTTGGCGATGTATCCAACCCGTTGTTTTACCAAGCTCGCTACCAAAACGACCCGCACTGCGTTTTAACATATACAATTGGCGTTCGTCTTTATGTGGTTGGGCTTCACACTCAATACCCCATTGCGTTTTAAACTCGCTAATAGTTTGCGATTTGTGCTCGCTTAAAAACGCAACCATATCAAAACCTATACCACCGGCACCTAAAATGGCAATTGATTTACCAAGCTCTACTTCGCCGCGTATAACTTCGTCATAAGCAAACACACGCTTGTTATCACTACATTTAATTGATGCTTCACGTGGGCGAACGCCAGTTGCAAATACAATATCGTCATAGTTTTTAAGCATTGAATCGTCGTAAGCTTTGCCAAGCTCTACAGTTACTTTTAATCGTTCGAGTTCATTAGTAAAGTAAGTAAGTGTATGGTTAAAGTCTTCTTTACCCGGTATTTGCATAGCTAAATTAAATTGGCCACCCATTTGCGATTTTTGGTCAATTAGCGTGACGTTATGCCCTTTTTGTGCCAAGTAACAACTTGCCGATAAACCAGCAGGGCCTGCACCGACTACTAATACATTTTTAGCTCTGGTTGCTTGTTCTAACGGATAATCTAGCTCAAATGCAGCTTGTGGATTAACTAAACACGTTGCACGTTTATTTTTAAATACGTGATCTAGACAACCTTGGTTACACCCTATACAAATATTAATTTGCTTGGATTGATTATTCGCATATTTATTAAAAAACTCTGGATCGGCAAGTAGCGGCCTTGCCATCGAAATTAAATCGGCTTCGCCTGCATTTAAAATATCGTTAGCAATTTCTGGAGTATTAATTCGGTTAACAGCAATAACTGGCACGCTCACCACGTCTTTTAAGCGTTTTGATGCTTCTTTAAATGCACCCGGAGGTACCATACTCGCAATAGTCGGTACACGCGCTTCGTGCCAACCAATGCCTGTGTTAAAAATATCAACGCCCGCTTTTTCAAGCTCGGAAGCTTGAATGACAACTTCCTCTGGCGTTGAGCCGTTTGGAATTAAATCAATGACCGACAATCTAAAAATAATTAAGAATTGTTCAGATACTTTTGCTCTTACAGCTTTCACTATTTCAAGCGCAAGTCGCATTCTATTTTCTAAGCAGCCACCAAATTCATCTTCACGTTTATTGGTGTGCGGCGCCATAAACTCATTAATCAAATACCCTTCAGAACCCATAACTTCAACGCCATCGTAGCCGGCTTTTTCAGCCATATAGGCAGAATGCGCAAAGTCTTTAATTGTTTTTTTAATCGAGCCAAGCGACATCGCTTTAGGTTTGTAAGGATTAATCGGTGCTTTTATTGCACTTGGTGCTTGATTGAATGGATGATACGCATAACGTCCAGCGTGCAATAATTGCAAACAAATTTTTCCGCCGTGTTTGTGCACAGCATCTGTGTAAGCGCGATGTTTGAATACATCGTAATAGCTATTAAATGAAGATGAAATAGGTGTTAATTTGCCACGTAAATTAGGGCTATATCCACCCGTAATTAACATTGCGGTGCCGCCTTTTGCACGTGCTTCATAAAATGCACGTAAGCGTTTGCGGTTATGCCAGCCCTCTTCAAGGCCTGTATGCATTGAGCCCATCACTAAGCGGTTACGTAATTGTGTGTGTTTTAATTGTAATTGTTGTTCTAACATCCTGTGCCCCGTTAACTGGTCTAACCTGTATACCTTAGCTAATTCTGCTTTAATGGCAAGCAATAAGCAATATGTGCCTTCATTTAATTAAAAAAAGCCGTAAAACCATGTATTAATAGCACCTCATAAACACTTCGTTACGATTTAGCAGTTAAATTTATTTTTATTCTAGGCTAAGATGGAACTAATGTATTAACTGTACCAAATTAAGGAGCTATTTTGATAGCAAAGGTATTTAAAGGTATTTGGGCTGGAATTAACTTTTCTCGTCGTTTAATACTCAACATTCTGTTTTTATTACTGGTAATTGTTTTCTTAGTGTCACTCTCAAGTGACGACGATAAAATAATAGTTGAAAATGGCTCTGTGCTTAGGCTTAACCTAAATGGCCCTATTGTTGAAGAAAAAACATACATAGACCCGGTCGAAGCTGCAATTAGTGATGCGACTTCTGGTTCTGAAGCGCCAAGCGAAATATTACTCGATGATATTGTTGAAGTAATAAACGAAGCAACTAAAGACGATCGCATTACGGTGATACTGCTTGATTTACAAGAAATGCCTAAAGCGCATTTAAACAAACTTAAGCAAATTACCAATGCTATTGATGCATTTAAACAAGCTGGCAAAAAAGTGATTGCATCGGGTTATTACTATACCCAAGCACAATACTATATTGCATCACATGCTGATGAAATAGCTATGCACCCATACGGTAGCGTAGGTATTGAAGGTTACGGCATGTATCCGCTTTACTTTAAAGATGCACTTGAAAAGCTTGAAGTAACGCAGCATATTTTCCGTGTTGGTACCTTTAAGTCAGCAGTAGAACCTTTCATTCGTAACGACATGTCTGAAGCAGCCAAGGAAGCTAACCGTGTTTGGTTAGGTGCTCTTTGGAGCGAATACAAACAAGATGTTGCTGCGGTTCGCCCATTTGATGAGTCAAATTTTGACGAGACAATGGACGTATATCTTGCAAAAATGAAAGCTGCTGATGGCGATGCAGGTAAATATGCACTTGACCACCAGTGGGTTGACTCTTTAAAAACAAATCAACAAGTTCGCCAACAGTTAATAGACTTAGTAGGCGCGCAAGAAGATGGCAAAACATTTAAGCAAGTTTCATTTCGTGAATATTTAAGCTTGGTTAAACCACCTATTGAATTTGATAACCCTATTACCGAAAAAGTCGCCGTTGTTATTGCTAAAGGTACGATTGTTGATGGCGAGCGTAAAGCGGGCGAAATTGGTGGCGACTCTACAGCAGCTCTACTTCGTAAAGCACGCCTAGATGACAAAGTTAAAGCGGTTGTACTACGCATTGATTCAGGTGGCGGTAGTATGTTCGCCTCTGAAGTTATTCGTGCAGAAGTATTAGCGCTTAAAGCTGCTGGTAAGCCTGTTATTGCTTCAATGAGCTCTGTAGCTGCATCAGGTGGTTATTGGATTGCCTCTGCTGCAAACGAAATTTGGGCAGCACCAAGTACAATTACAGGCTCAATTGGTGTATTTGGTACGTTTATGACATTTGAAAAAACTTTATCTAAGATTGGTGTTTATTCAGATGGTGTTGCAACAACCGAAATGGCTGGCTTTTCAATCACCCGACCTCTTAACGAAAAAATGGGTGAAGTAATTCAAATGAGTGTTGAAGAAGCATACGGTCGCTTTTTAAATGTTGTTGCTGATGCACGTAATATGACGCCTGAGCAAGTTGATAAAATTGCCCAAGGCCGCGTATGGATTGCATCTCAAGCACTTGAACTAGGTTTAGTAGACAAACTTGGTGATAAACAAGATGCTATAAAAGCAGCTGCTGAACTTGCTAAACTTAATCATTATGAAGTTAAAACCATTAAACAAGATTTAAGCCCGCAAGAAAAAATGATTCAAGACATTTTTGGTAACGCGTCTATTAAATCTATGCTTGGTTTACAAACACAAAAAACATCAGTGCTGGCAACGCAAGCTAACTTGCAAAGCGTTATAAACCAATTAAGTACTGAAGTAGAAAACCTTAAAGATTACAACGATCCACAAGGCGTATATGCTCGCTGTTTAGTGTGTAACGTTGCACAATAAAAGTGCATAGCTTCACCTAATCAGCTGTATTTAAAGTTACTTAACGTTATACTAACCCCAGTTTTTTTACTGGGCTTTTTTTTATGAAACGTAAACGCATTTATATCGCTTATACTGGCGGTACTATAGGGATGAAAAAATCGAGCCGAGGCTATATACCGGCTGAAGGTTTTTTAACAGAAACAGTGGTTAATAACGCAGAATTTAACCGTGATGAAATGCCTTTATTTGATATTCACGAATATTGCCCGCTTATAGATTCTTCAGATATGTCTCCTGAGCATTGGCAACTTATTGCTGATGACATTAAAAACAAATACCAAGATTATGATGGTTTTGTTGTGCTTCATGGCACCGATACCATGGCATATACAGCCTCAGCGCTATCGTTTATGTTTGAAAATTTAACTAAACCTGTGATTGTAACTGGCTCACAAATACCACTTTCTCAATTGCGATCTGACGGGCAAGTCAACTTACTCAATGCCATGTATTTAGCAGCCAACTACCCTATTGCTGAAGTAAGTCTATTTTTTAATAACCAACTGTTTAGGGGTAACAGAGCAACTAAAGCCCATGCTGATGGTTTTAATGCATTTGCCTCCCCTAATCTTGATCCCTTAGCGTTATCGGGTATTAATATTCAATTGATTAAAGGCCAACTTAGTCCTTATGTTGAAAATGAGCTTCAAGTTACCCCCATCACACCTCAAGCCATTGGTGTGCTTTATTTATACCCTGGTATTAGTCAAGAAGTGGTTAAAAGCTTAGTCAACGGCAATATTAAAGCCTTGGTGTTACTTAGTTTTGGTGTAGGTAATGCACCGCAAGATCCTAACTTTTTATCAATACTTGAAGAAGCAAGTAAACGTGGCGTCGTTATTATTAATTTAACGCAGTGCTTAAAAGGCCATGTAAATATGGGCGGCTACGCGACGGGTAATGCACTGTTAAATATTGGTGTTATTAGTGGATACGATATGACCCTTGAAGCATGCTTAACTAAATTACATTATCTATTTAGCCAAAAATTAGAGGTCGAAACTATTCGTCATTTAATGCAAGACAATTTACGCGGTGAATTAAGCCGTTAAATTTCGCAGGACTAAAATACAAAAGGCACGCTAAATAGCGTGCCTTTATCGTTTTAAACAACTGTTTATTATCTAACTTTAGCGTCTATATCCACTAGGTCAGTTAAATGGCATGTTTCACCGCTATGGGTTTTAACGCCGTGCTCACCAAAGTAATCACGCTGGGCTTGAACTAAATGCCCATTACTCGGTGTAGTTAATGTTGCTAAATACGTTTGTGTAGCTCCCAATACAGGGAATGCTAAACCAGTCATTATTGCTTGACCGGTAATTTTACGCAAAGAGTTAGACTCTTTCTCAAGGGTATCAATAAATTCAACACCTTGTGCAACGCTATCGAGGTAGTCAGCACGAATAATACAACCCGCGCGCCATGTTTGAAGCGTTTTAGATAAATCAACTTTCCACTGATGAGTACGTGATGCACCTTTAATTAATGCTAAACCTTGGCGATACGCTAGTAAGCTTGCAAGTAAGAACGCTTCTTTTAGTTCTTCTAAATCAATTTCAACATTGTTAGTTGATTTAGATGCGTACGTCATCTCTTGTGCAGCCGTTGTATTACATGCATTAGTTAAATGACGAGCTTGTACAGCAGCAACAAGTGAAGGCACAGCAATACCAAGTTCTAGTGCATTTTGCGCAGTCCAAAGACCAGTACCTTTAGCGCCAACTTTATTATCAATTAAGTCCGCAAGCGGTACATTATTATGATTTTCAAGTGACAATATGTGGCTAGAAATAGACAGTAAGTAGCTATTTAATTGACCTTCTGACCAGTCATTAAATATCTCAGCCACTTCTTTTGGAGAACGATTAGTACCTAAACGAAGTAATTGGTACACTTCTGCAATAAGTTGCATAAGTGCGTATTCAATACCGTTATGAACCATTTTTACAAAATGACCACTTGCTGATTGACCAACACGTGCAAAACACGAGTCGCCATTATAGCTAGCAGCTACTTTTTCAAACCATGGCTCAATACGTTCCCAACCACCTTCAGAACCACTTGCCATCATTGCAGGACCATGGCGAGCGCCTTCTGCACCGCCAGAAATTCCCATAGTGGCAAATTCAAATTTATTTTGGTATTTAAGCTTACGCGTTATACCGTCTTTATAATTACTATTACCGCAATCGACAATCATATCGTCACAGTTAACGCCGGCCTCTACAAGTTCATTACAAACTGTATCAACTAACTCACCGGCAGGAACAAGTAATAAAATAGAACGAGGTGCCTCTAAACGCCTTACCATGTCTCTTAAATCAGAGACAATGTGAAGCCTATCAGCCATGCCTTGAGATTTAGCACAACTTAGTAACTCTTCACCCGCATGTGGGTTTTTGTCATAAGCGACTAGCGTTATCCCTTTTTCAATCAAGTTTAGGGCAAGATTTTTTCCCATAACGCCTAACCCTACTAATGCAACTTGCATCTAGTGTCCTCCTCGGTAACAACTATTTGGTTAGAAAATTCAGTGTATAAATTAAATAATACCGCGTGCATTATACTCATACAGTCATAAAATACTAATCATGAGCTAATACAATATGCTTTTTTATTACAGATAAATAAGCTACGTAATTATATCAAACATCAATGGTCTCGGGGTGACTAAAAGCAAAGCTAATTGAAATTAAGATCATTGACGCATTCTGACACCGGTGTCATAATGATGACACAATAGTTTTGTATAAAATAGTGGCAAACCTTTGAAGTTTGCACATAACTAAAATATTTTATTCTAATATAGATATTTTAATTCAACAAAATAACGTCAACATGCTTTCACCAAGCAAACAGGAGAAATTGATGCTAAGACGCACTAAAATAGTCGCTACCCTTGGACCTGCTACCGATAGAGATAACAACTTAGAAAAAATTATTATCGCTGGGGCTAATGTAGTACGTTTAAACTTCTCACATGGTGTTGCCCAAGATCATAAAGACCGTGCACAAGCTGTACGCGATATTGCAAAAAGATTAGGCAAGCATATTGCTATCCTTGCTGACCTTCAAGGTCCTAAAATCCGCGTTTCTACTTTTAAAGAAGGTAAAGTAACGCTTGCTGTGGGTGCAAAATTTACCCTTGATGCAAAAATGGAAAAAGGCGAAGGCGACATAAACTCTGTAGGTATTGATTATAAAGAATTACCTAACGATGTAAGCCCTAACGATTTACTACTTCTAAACGATGGCCTTATTCAATTAAGTGTTGATGAAGTAGCTGGGCATTTAGTGCATTGTACAGTGACTGTTGGCGGTGTTTTATCTAACAATAAAGGTATTAACCGTTTAGGTGGTGGTTTAACTGCTCCAGCATTTACTGAAAAAGACAAAGAAGATTTAATAACTGCCGCTGAAATTGACGTAGATTACATTGCCGTATCATTCCCACGTAGTGGCGACGATATGCGCTACGTGCGCTCGCTTGCTGAAGCTGCTGGTTCAAAAGCACAGTTACTTGCTAAAATTGAACGTGCTGAAGCCGTTGAAACGCAAGAAGCTGTTGATGACATCATTTTGGCGTCTGACGCTGTAATGGTTGCTCGTGGTGATTTAGGTGTTGAAATTGGTGATGCTGCTCTTATGGGCAAACAAAAACTAATTATTCGTCGTGCTCGTTCATTAAACCGTACTGTAGTAACAGCAACGCAAATGATGGAATCGATGATCGATAACCCTATGCCTACACGTGCAGAAGTAATGGATGTTGCAAATGCTGTTCTTGATGGAACAGATGCAGTTATGCTTTCAGCTGAAACAGCTGCCGGTGATTATCCTGAAGAAACAGTTGCAACTATGGCACGTGTTTGTTTAGGTGCTGAATCGCAAAAAGAAACGCACGTTTCTAAGCACCGTTTAGATAGTCGCTTTTCTAACAATGCTGAATCAATTGCGCTTTCTGCTATGTATGCAGCTAATCACTTAGATTCTGTTAAAGCAATTATCACACTTACTGAATCTGGTAGTACGGCTAAATTAATGTCGCGTATCAGCTCAGGCTTACCAATCTACTCGCTTTCACGTCATGCGAGTACATTAGGTCAAACAGCACTTTATCGTGGTGTTTACCCAGTATTTTTTGATTCTACAAAAACTGAAAAAGACGGTATGGTAAAAGCCGCGCTTGATACTTTAGTTTCTCAAGGGTCTTTACAGTCTGGCGATACAGTAATTATTACTCACGGTGACTCAATGGAAACTGTGGGTGCAACTAACACAATGAAAATTGTAACCGTTGCATAATACCAATGTTTATTAAAAACATGATTATTCTATCGCATTAAATAGCGCTCTCACTGCGTTGAAAATTATTCATATAGAACAACTATATGTCATAATTTTCGCCTTATTATAGCGCTATTTACTTAGCGCTATAATAGATTACTTATTTAACGCAATTGGTATAATTAATTACAAATATAAAAAATGCGAGCTTAGCTCGCATTTTTTGTATCTGTAGTAAAGTAAAGGCACTGGTTTTAACTTGCTAGTGCTGCTTTTACTTTATCACGGTAGCTACGGCTTACTTTTAGCTCTTGTCCGTTTTCAAGTACTAATAAATACTCGCCACTTACCTGCGTAACCAACTTACTAATTTGCTTTGTATTTACTATTGCACTTCGGTGTACGCGTACAAACAACTGAGGGTCCAACTCTTGCTCTAGCTCTTTCATTGTTTTGCGTAAAATATGCGTTTGTCCATCTTCACAGTGTAAACACATGTAGTCACCTGCAGCATCAACCCATTGGATAGTCGCTACTGGCACACGAATAATTTCACCCTGCTCTTTCACTGCAAGTGATTCTGGGTAACGCCTGTCTGTTAGCGTGTCGCCAGTGGCTAATTTTTTAAGTATTTCTTCGCAATTGTTACCAGTAATACCGGCTACAAAACTCGCTAGTTTTTTCTTATGGGCGTTGTCTTGCTGCGTTTTTAAGTAGGTATGCACTTTTTCTACCGCCTGTTTTAGTCTGTTATCATCAACGGGTTTTAAAATGTAATCGAGAGCATGAATTTCAAACGCTTTTACGGCAAACTGATCAAAGGCAGTTACAAACACAATCGCAGGTAATGCTCTTGTACTTTCGCTGAGCGCTCTTGCTACTTCAAAACCATTCATGCCTGGCATTTGAATATCTAAAAAAACCAAGTCGATTTTCTCACTTTGGCACATTTCAATTGCATCAGCGCCTGAACTACATAATTTAATTACTTCAATATCAGAGTATTCTTCCAGCCTTACCGCTAAACCCTTTCTTGCTAACGGTTCATCATCAACAATGAGTGTTTTTATTTTAGTCATTTTTCACAGCCTTCTCAAAAGGTACTCGCAGATTAACTTTTAATCCACTTGGCGTATTATGTGATAATACAAACGAATAATTATTTTCATACAACGTTTTTAATCTATCTTTAGTATTAGCGACACCTACACCTTGAGCGTTAACTAATTGACCATCAAGTATGTCAGTACCTGGGCCGTTGTCGCCCACTTCTAGTAATAATTCATTCGCAAATACTTGTGCTTTTATATCAATTACCCCACCTTCTGTTAGATGGGCAATCGCATATTTAATCGCGTTCTCGATAATTGGTTGCAAAATTAAGCTCGGTACTAAAGCCTCTTTAGCTTGCTCACTTATATCTACATTTACCTTTAATCGCTCATCAAAACGAACACGCTCTATTTCTAAATAAAGCATGAGCGCATGTAGCTCTTGCTCTAGTGGTACTTTTTTAATTGGATCGGTATTTAATGTATAACGTAAAAAGTCACTTAACCTTGCTACCATTAAGTTAGCATCTTTGTTTTCTTTAACCAAAATTAAAGTAGAAATAGCGTTGAGTGTATTGAATAAAAAATGGGGATTGAGCTGATACCTAAGCATTTTTAATTGCGCTTCGTGTGCCATAGTTGTGGCTTTGAGCGCTTTTTGTCGCTCGCTTTGCAATAGTTGGTAATATTTAACGCCAAAGTACAGACCACTCCAACATAAAATAATATAAACAGAATCTAAACCTTGCTGCAGGTAATAAAACCACTCTTCGGGTCTATAACCATGGCGGTATATTTCCCACAAATTAAACTTTTGAACGACAGCCCATAAAGTACCCGTTACATAAGAGGCACCAAATACTACAATCATTAATACCCAAGGCGAGGCATTCCAAATTTTACGGTAAATATACCTAAGCGGTACTGTCATTAAGCAACCAGCGTAAGCATTTAATAAAATAACAAATACGTATATATCACGCATTTCAAATACTTTAGAGCCAATATAATTTACTAACGCATAACCAATCCAGCCTGCAATTTGCAAAAGCCAAAAAAAACGTTGTCTGTTATCGACTAAAGATTGCCAGTTCAAAATAGATGTTTACTCCGTATAGTTAAAGACTAATTCCATAGAATAGGCGCTTGTTATTCATTATTATTTTACCTATGTAGGGCTAATTTTCATAAAATTAGATAATCTTATTATATAGATTTATGAGTTTGCATAGCACTACAGCCTACCTTGCTTTTTAAGAGTCTTACCGCAAACCAATAGTCGAGACACTAAAAAAGCGAAAGGTTATTCACCTTTCGCTTTTTAAATATAAATAGCTTTGTGTAAATTAAGCTAGTTTGTCTGATGCTACTTTGTATGTTGGATCTTCAATCACATTCACTTCAACCAAATCGCGTGCTTTATGCAGCAACTGCGTACAGTCTTTACTTAAGTGACGTAAGTGAAGTTGCTTACCTGCTTTTGTGTACTTATCAGCAAGTGTGTCAATTGCTTCAATTGCACTGTGATCAGATACGCGGCTATGTTTAAATTCAACAATTACATTTTTAGGGTCATTTTTAACATCAAATAACTCTGCAAAGTTTTTAACTGAACCAAAGAAAAGTGGGCCATGTAACTCATATACTTTAGCGCCTTCTTCATCTATATAGTTAGTTGTGTATATGTGCTTAGCATGCTGCCAAGCAAATACTAATGCAGATACAATAACACCTACACATACTGCAATAGCTAAATCGGTAATAACCGTCACACCCGATACAAGTACTATTACGAACGCGTCTGATAGAGGCACACGCTTCATCATTTTAAAGCTAGCCCATTCAAACGTACCTAGTACAACCATAAACATAACACCAACAAGTGCAGCTAGTGGGATCATCTCAATTAAACTTGAAGCGAATATGATGAATGCAAGCAACATCAATGCGGCACTAATACCCGATAAGCGAGAACGGCCACCTGAGTTAATGTTGATCATTGATTGACCTATCATAGCACAACCACCCATTGCACCAAACATACCACAAGTAATATTTGCAGCGCCTTGCCCTATACACTCTTTATTACTATGACCACGGGTTTCTGTAATCTCGTCAATTAAGCTAAGCGTTAATAAAGATTCAATTAAACCAATAGCCGCTAAAATAAGCGCATAAGGAAAAATAATTTGTAGCGTTTCGAAAGTAAACGGTACCATAGGAATATGAAACTCAGGTAAACCGCCAGCAATTGTTGCAGCTTCGTCGCCTGTCATTCCTTTTAAGAAATCAACTACAGTATGCGCTTCTAAATCCAAACCAATAACTAAAGCGGTGACTGTAATAATAGCGACTAATGTAGAGGGCACAGCCGTGGTCAGTTTTGGTAAAAACTGAATAATAGCCATAGTTAAAGCCACTAAACCAAGCATAATGTATAGCGGATTACCCGTCATCCACTCTTGTCCGCCCATACCATCAGGCACTTTAAATTGTCCTAATTGGGCTAAAAATATAACAATAGCTAAGCCGTTTACAAAACCAAGCATTACCGGATGAGGAACCATGCGGATAAACTTACCGAGTTTAAATACACCCGCGAGTATCTGCAGTATGCCCATGAGCAATACGGTCGCAAATAAATACTCAACACCATGATCAAGCACTAAACTTACCATAACAACAGCTAGTGCACCGGTTGCACCTGAAATCATACCAGGGCGGCCACCAAATATAGCCGTAATTAAACCAACGATAAACGCGGCATATAGACCAACTAAAGGTTCTACATTTGCAACAAAGGCAAACGCAACAGCTTCTGGCACTAGGGCAAGCGCCACAGTTAATCCAGATAGAATATCGTTTTTAGCAGAGCTAGGCGCCCTACTGAGTAAGTTAAACATTGAGTTCCTCAAATGGTGTTATGGGTATAAAAAAAGCGCTAAATTCTAACAAATTAGCGCTCAGTTAACAATTGTCATTATGTGGTTAAGCTAAACTAAAAGAGGTTTAGCTTTTAAAGAAGTGCTTTTATAAAGGAAGAGATGTACTACGTTTTACACATGTCATTGTTACATTAGAATGTACTTCTTGTACGTATTCCAAGCTTAGTAAATTATCGCGTACAAAGTGCTCATAACCTTCTATACCTTGTGAAATTATGCGTAGCATAAAGTCCATTGTTCCGGCCATGGTGTAACACTCTGTTACTTGATCATAACTCATTATAAGTTTTTCAAATTCAGCAAGGTTCTTTTTACCGTGATTTGATAAACGCACATGTGCATATACAAGCATATCAAAGCCAAGTTTTTTCTCATCTAAGAGAGCCACTTTGCTTTTTATATAACCATCTTGCTCTAGCTTGGCAATTCGACGCCAGCATGGAGATTGAGACAAGCCTACTTTATCAGCAATTTCTGCGGTTGATAAACTAGCATCTTGTTGTAAAAGTGCCAATATTTGGCGATCTACGTGATTTAGAGACATTTTATTTCTTATTTATCAAATAAACTGGTTAAATTATACAACCATTTTAAAACTCAGTCTGCTTATTTTTAATTTTTATGCAGTTTGCCAAACTTAAAATAAGTAACTTAACCAAACTTACCACTCACAAAAGGATTTGTTTGTTTTTCAAATCCAACCGTAGTGTCGCCCCCATGCCCTGCCAATATTTTAGTATTATCAGGTAAGGTTAGAATATGCGTCTTAATCGACTCTATAAGTTGTTCGCTGTTCCCCTTAGGGAAATCAGTTCGCCCTACTGAGCCTTTAAAAATAACATCACCTACAATAACGCATTCATAGTCTTGTTGATAAAACACAATATGACCAGGTGTATGCCCCGGACAATGCTTCACTAAAAAGCTAAGTTTACCTACGCTCACGGTGTCGTTATGGTTTAGCCAAATATCCGGATAAAAAGGCTCAATGGGTTTAAACCCGAACATTTGTGCTTGCATAGGTAAGTTTTCAAACCAGAAGTACTCATCTTTTTGTGGGCCAATAATTTGTACGTTAAATTGATTACGTAAAATATCAGCCCCACCCACATGGTCTAAATGCCCGTGCGTTAACCAAATAGCACTTAACTCTAGTTTATGCTCATTAAGGGCTGCTACTATTTTATCAGGGTCACCACCTGGGTCTATGACTACGGCTTGTTTAGTTTCACTACACCAAATAATACGACTATTTTGTGCAAATGCAGTGACGGGTATGGTTATAATTTGCATATTAGATTTCTTTATTTTTTTGATCCGGGATAACAACTTCTTCTTCGAATGACATCAGTATTGGGTACTTTAAATACGCTTGATCATAAAATGGGCTTTGCTCATATAACCAGTTTAATCTCGCTTCAGCGTCGCTTGCGAACAATTTATCTTTAAGCTTTTCATCAAACTTAAGCGCTAGCTTTGGATTATCTTTTAGCATTTGGCGTGCAAACGGAATTAGTGCATAGTTTTCCATATACTCAGTACGCTGGAAAATAGTATTAAATTCCCCCCATGCAAAAAACGAATCGGGTGCTTCAGGATGCAATAAATGCACAGCAAGCTCACCTGCTTTTTGTTGAGTATTGACTTGATACCAACCATCTAAATCTACATTTATAGCGGGGACATAATCGAAACTTGCTGACACTCTAAAACGGCCTTCAAATGGTGCTTTATCAAACGTGTAGTCTGCCACCTTTGCTACTTTTAAAGGCTGTGTGTTTGCCCCTTCAAGTTTATTAATAGAGACACCGTGTAACTTTAGTTTCTTAATAATATTGCGATATACAGGCGGAATAAAAAAAGCTTTAGGTACTTCAACTGTATGTTGTACATCTTTTTGCCAATAAATAGGTAAGTCGATATATGTATGTGCTTTACCCAAATACTTCACTTCATTTTGGCCCGAGAGTGCACTCATGCTTGATGAATATTCAATACCTTTAAACTGCGCAATCGTGTCAGCATGCTTGGCATAGCCACGCTTTACTATTAACTGTTTAGGAACAAATTCTTGCTCTTTTTTTACTGCATTAGCTAACTCATGACTATGCTTTGATAGCGCAGTAATAGCACCATCTAAAAACACGTAAGTTCCTAATACACGTTGCTTGTAAGGTTTTAATGAATGATTTTCAACTAAAATAGTCGGTAATGACTTTAAATCACCCCAACCATTTGAAAAGCGCGGTGTAGCAACCCACCCCGCTAATCCTTTTTTAAAGTCACGCTTATCCATAACAAAAACAAGTGGCCCTGGCGTGTGGCCTTGTTCAGCCAGCTTATCGTCAATCAGAGGTTTAAAAAACTGGTTTAAAGCGTCAGATACCGCAGGCGATTCGCTTGAAAATACCGGATTGTAGCCATAAGTCACATCGTATTGGTAATCTGCCCCATCGGTAACATGTACATCAATGTATAAATTTGGGCTGTAGTCGTTAATAACCTTTAAAACACTTCTAACTTCTGGCGTATCAAGTTTAGTAAAATCGCGATTTAAATTAAGGTTGTTTGCATTTGTTCTAAAGCCCATTTTTGCAGGGCCCCGTTGATTGATGCGATTGAATGCACTACTACGTTCGTGTCCATCTACATTTAAAATAGGAATAAATAATATGTTTACCTTTTTTAAAATGTCACGGCGCTTACCTGTTGCTATATCTCTAAGCAGCATAAACATGGCATCTTTACCGTCTATTTCACCAGAGTGTATTCCTGCCTGAATAAAAATAGTTGGCTTAGTGCTATTAGCCATTTGCCTTGCTTCAAAAAAGCCTTGCTCACTGGCAATCAGCATTTTAATTGCACGTTTGCTATTACTATAGCCGATGGTTTGAGATTGAAACTGAGTAGGGTTTGCAGCAACTAACCTATCTACAAATGCCATTGTATTTGCATAATCGGGTGACGCTTCACCTGCTGACAACTCAAAATCAGTAGTTAACGGCCCTTGTTTTTGTAAAAGCTCTACGCTTTTCCCCTGCCACTCAATTAATGGAGGTAAGTGTGCGCCATACGCAACACTTGCAGATAAAACTAGTAAACTTGCAAACATAAAATTCTCTAACAAACGCCTCAATTATATAAATTATATCAACTAATTTTTTTATAATGAGGAAACTGCGGTGATTCAACAAAAAAATGCAGCCAATTACATATCCCCTATTTACAGCTGTATTTAGGGGCTTTATAAACTTATTAAGTCTAGGGCGTGTTGTTCTTTGTCGATTGAAATTCGTTCAATCTAGGGGAGGTTTGATCGCGGTGCGAGGTTTGTACCTGTGGGCTCGATAACTGCTCCTGCATTATTCTACTGGGTTATATCCATTTAAGAATAAGTAAAAGCCGAGCAACAAAGGGTTAATCGTCCCAACATCGGGCTCAAAGGGCAGCATATATTTGGTATTTGCTTTGCTTAAAAGCCAAGCATACTACTGCAAATTCAACACGCCTTGGCAGCTCAATACATTACTATTTATAAGCTTAATTCCAAAAAATGTAAGTTACTAAGTAATAGGCACAAAAAAAGGAGCCATAGGCTCCTTTTTAATACTTATATAAAAAAGCTTAAGCGGCTAGGCCTTCTTTTGCTTTTTCTACAAGCGCTGCGAATGCAACTTGGTCGTAAACAGCGATATCTGCAAGGATCTTACGATCGATTTCTACAGATGTCTTTTTAAGACCATTGATAAAACGGCTGTAAGACAGACCATTTTGACGTGAAGCAGCATTGATACGTGCAATCCATAATTGACGGAAAGTACGTTTCTTCGCACGACGGTCACGGTAAGCGTATTGACCCGCTTTAGTAACAGCCTGGAAAGCTACGCGGTAAACACGTGAACGTGCTCCGTAGTAACCTTTTGCTTGTTTTAAAACTTTTTTGTGACGTGCACGTGCGACAACGCCGCGTTTAACTCTTGCCATTTCTAAAAACCCCTATTAAGCGAACGGTAACATACGTGAAACTAGACCATGGTCATTTTTATGAACCATCATCTTAGGACGTAGGTGTAACTTACGCTTAGAAGTTTTCTTAGTCAGAATATGACGAAGATGCGCTTGTTTACGCTTGAAACCGCCAGAAGCAGTCTTTTTGAAACGCTTAGCAGCGCCACTGTGACTTTTTAGCTTATAAGCCATTGGAATAACTCCAAATTGTATTGCTTTTAAATTAGTAAGCAGGCGTGAGATATATTTCTATAGCTCCACTTTTAGGCCTAACTTACTGCCATGTTCCGGTGAAGACCCAACATAAATGCCGCAATCTTACTTTAATACCGGTTAACTCAGGTGAATATTCGCATATTACTTGCAGACCTGAGCTAATTTCGGTGCGTATTATCGCTTAAAAATTATTTTTTAGCAACAGGCGCCATCATCATAACCATTTGGCGACCTTCAACACGATTTGGGAAAGACTCAACTACTGCAAGTTCTTCTAAATCGGCTTTGATACGGTTTAATAATTCTATACCAATTTCTTGGTGAGCCATTTCACGGCCACGGAAGCGGATCGTAATCTTAGCTTTATCGCCAGCTTCTAAGAACTTACGTAAGTTGCGAAGCTTAACCTGATAGTCACCTTCATCCGTACCAGGACGGAATTTGATTTCTTTAATCTGGATTTGCTTTTGCTTCTTTTTCTGCTCTTTTAGTTCTTTGCTTTTTTCAAAGATGAACTTACCGTAGTCCATGATTCTACAAACAGGCGGCTCAGCGTTTGGACTGATCTCAACAAGATCAACACCCGCTGCATCGGCCATAGTTTGCGCGTCTTGTAATGACTGAATTCCAGCTTGTTCGCCTTCAATGTCAATTAAACGAACTTCTTGCGCTGTAATTTCTTCGTTAATACGATTTTTTTGAGCTGTTTGTTGCCCTTTCTTGCCGCCTCTAATAGTACGTTCCTCCAAGAATATCAATAATATAAGCGTGTAATTGGCTGTTTGTTAATGCCTTACACGCTCGATTTTTACTGTCGATTTTTAATTTCTTCGCTAATTTTAGCTACAAAATCATCAACATTAAATTTGCCTAGGTCTTCACCTGTGCGAGTACGCACTGCTACTTCTTGTTGTTCAACTTCTTTATCGCCAACAACAAGCAAGTATGGAATACGCTTCAGTGTATGCTCACGGATTTTAAAGCCAATCTTCTCATTTCTCAAGTCAGCAGCGGCTCTAATTCCAAGTTTATTTAATTTTTGTACAACTTCTTTAACATAAGGAGCCTGTTTATCGGTAATATTCATAATTACCACTTGCTTTGGCGCAAGCCACGTTGGGAATAAACCAGCGTACTCTTCAGTTAAAATGCCAATAAAGCGTTCGATAGAACCTAAAATAGCACGATGTATCATTACAGGTGTACGACGTTCGTTATTTTCTGCTACATAAGTAGCCCCTAAACGACCCGGTAATGCAAAGTCTAATTGCACTGTACCACACTGCCACGCTCTGTCTAAACAATCGTATAAAGTAAATTCAATCTTCGGGCCATAAAACGCGCCTTCACCCGGAAGATAATCAAATTCAATATCGTTTAGCTTAAGTGCTTCGGCTAAAGCAACCTCTGCTTTATCCCACATATGGTCTTCACCAATGCGTTGTTCTGGGCGAGTAGATAGCTTAACTACAATCTTCTCAAATCCGAATGTCTCATATGTATCATAAACCATCTTAATACATGCTGAAACTTCATCCATTATCTGCTCTTCAGTACAGAAAATGTGAGCATCATCTTGTGTAAAGCCACGTACACGCATTAAACCGTGTAGTGCACCTGATGGTTCATTACGATGACAACAACCAAATTCAGCCATACGAAGTGGTAAATCACGGTACGATTTTAAACCTTGGTTAAAGATTTGCACATGGCCTGGGCAGTTCATTGGTTTAATTGCGTATTCACGCTTTTCAGACTCAGTGGTAAACATTGCTTCTGAATACTTTTCCCAGTGACCTGATTTTTCCCAAAGTGAACGGTCCATCATCATTGGACCTTTTACTTCTTCGTACTCATATTCACGTAATTTTTCACGTACAAACTCTTCAAGCTCGCGGTAAATACTCCAACCATCGTTGTGCCAAAATACCATGCCTGGCGCTTCTTCTTGCCAGTGCCATAAATCAAGCGCTTTACCAATACGACGGTGATCGCGTTTTTCAGCTTCTTCAAGGCGTTTTAAATACGCTTTAAGTTGCTTTTTATCGCCCCACGCTGTGCCGTAAATGCGTTGTAGCATTTTGTTTTCTGAATCACCGCGCCAATATGCACCCGCCACTTTCATTATTTTGAAGTTTTGGCAAAATTTCATGTTAGGCACGTGAGGTCCACGACACATGTCTACATATTCTTCGTGATGATATAACCCTGGGCGGTCATCTTTAGCGATGTTTTCGTCCAAAATTTCTATTTTGTATGTTTCGCCACGCGCTTCAAATGTATCGCGTGCTTCTTGCCAGCTTACTGTTTTTTTCACTACGTCGTAGTTTGTTTTTGCAAGTTGCAACATACGCTTTTCAATTGCTTCAAGATCATCTTGTGATAATGAATGTTCCATATCGATATCGTAGTAAAAACCATTGTCAATAGTAGGACCAATTGCCATTTTTGCGTCTGGGAAAAGTTGCTTAACTGCATGACCAATTAAGTGAGCACAAGAGTGACGAATGATTTCAAGGCCGTCATCGTCTTTTGCGGTGATGATCTCAAGGCGAGAGTCTTCACTAATTAAGTCACATGCATCAACACGGTCGCCATTAACACGACCTGCAATGGTCGCTTTAGCTAAACCAGGACCAATATCGTTTGCAACATCAAGCGTACTTACAGGGTTTTCAAAACTACGTTGACTTCCGTCTGGAAGAGTAATAACTGGCATTATAAATCCTTACTACAGTGGTGACACCTACAATGTATCACGTGTATTTTTATTAAATTAAATGAGAATGGCTCGACAACGCTTTTACGAATAAGCATTGACTAATTAATGTAGATGACGAGTCTGTTCAACTACAAGGATATATTGTCGCGTGCTGTGCATTTAATTACAAGTTTAAAGGGGTGAAATCCTCCCGTTTTGAGCACTAAATGCAGCTTTTAGTGCAAAAAAAATCATTTAGTTAAAATATAAAAGCATCAACGCGCTAATTACGCACCTACAACTATACCTACACTCGCATTTTAATGTGCGTTGCGTATAATACTGCGTAATTAAGTTATTTTAGAGAATAGACATGAGAACATGTGGTGTAGAAATTACCGGTAGTGATGTACTACTTTGTATTTTAAGTAAAGATAATGACGTATTTGATATTCGCGATGTGCGCCAAACACGCTTTACCTTAGGTAACGGTAACGACACTGAAGTAATGCGTAAATTTCAATTCGATTTTGCAAAACTAATGCAAGATTACCAAATTGATTCTGTTGCAATCCGTGAGCGTCAGCCTAAAGGTAAATTTGCTGGCAGCGCGAAGGGATTCAAAATGGAAACTGCGATTCAATTAATCGAAAATTTAGATGTACGTTTGTTTACCACAACTGAAATTAAAGAACAGGTAAAGCGTAATCCTATCCCTATTGATTTTGAAGAAACAGGCCTTAAAAAGTACCAAGAAAATGCATTTGTAAACGCTTACGTTTACATCATGAAAAAAACATACCGCAGCGACGAAATGTAAACTCATTACTCGTTAAAAAACGCGTACTTACATTGTAAGACGTGTTTTTTTGTGTCTAAAAAGTAGTATTAGCTTTTATTAATCTAATAATACATTAGTCTAACTGCACTTCTCTTTGTCGACAATATGTGTTTATTTTAACTTTTTAGTTTACATAACTCACACACATTTTCATGGAGAGAGCAATGCACACACACACTATTGCGGTAAAAGAAGTAGAACAAATAAATCACTTACCGTTATCGCAAAGCTATTTTAAAGGTATACAAAGCACACCTTTAACAAATTCAACCATTGGCGAGTACTTTGACTTTATTGTCGACAAAAACCCAGAGGCGTTAGCTGTTGTAGTTCATCATCAGGGTATTCGTTTAACGTATAAGGAATTTCAAAAAGAAGTTAATCAACTCGCTATGGGGTTGCTGGCACTTGGCGTGAAACCTGGCGAACGTGTTGGTATTTGGTCTCCTAATAATATTGAGTGGTGCTTAACCCAATTCGCAACAGCTAAAATTGGCGCAATAATGGTGTGTATTAACCCTGCATATCGCCCTAACGAATTACAATACGCCTTAAATAGTGTTGAATGCTCCACCTTAATTACAGCATCAAACTTCAAAGGCAGTGATTATATAGAAATGCTTAATTGTTTAGCGCCAGAACTTGCAACTTGCGATAAAAACAAACTTAATTTAAAAGCACTGCCCACTCTTAAAAATATAGTCCGCATTGGCGATGAAGCATCTCCTGGTATGCATTCTTTTAATGATGCTATTAACTTGCCAACAGCAGCACATGAGCGTGAATTAAAAGCAATAGGTGCGCACTTAAATGCTGAGCAAGACATCAATATACAATTTACATCAGGCACGACAGGCAACCCAAAAGGCGCAACGCTCACTCATAAAAATATTTTAAATAATGCGCGATTCGTCGCCGAATCCATGCATTTTACAAGCAATGACAAGTTATGCATTCCGATCCCGCTGTATCATTGCTTTGCTATGGTACTAGGTAGCTTATTATGTGTAAGTAAGGGTGCTGCAGCCATTTACCCAGGTGATTCGTTTGATGCAAAAACAACCCTTGATGTAGTGCAACAAGAAGGCTGTACAGCGCTACATGGGGTACCAACTATGTTTATTAGTGAGCTTGAACTAAGTAATTTTAACGATTATGACTTAAGTACTTTACGCACGGGTGTAATGGCAGGTTCAACGTGCCCTGAGCAAGTAATGCGAAAAGTACAAACACAAATGAACATGCATCAAGTGCTCATTGCTTACGGACAAACTGAGTGCAGCCCCATAAACAACATTACCGAAACAGACTCTTCAATAGAGCGCCAAGTAACGACTGTTGGCCGTGCGCTTGCACATACCGAGGTTAAAATTATTGACGAGTTGGGTAACATTCAACAAATTGGTCAACCTGGCGAAGTGTGTAGTAAAGGTGCAGGTATAATGCGCTGCTATTGGAATGACGAATCTAAAACAAAAGCCACAATAGATGACAGCGGTTGGCTGCACTCTGGTGATTTAGGTGTTATGGATACTGAAGGGTTTGTCACTATAGTCGGGCGTATTAAGGATATGATTATTCGCGGCGGCGAAAACATTTATCCGCGCGAAATAGAAGAAGTGCTTTACACCTACCCAGGCATTCAAGATGCAGCCATATTTGGTATAACAGATGAAAAGTATGGCGAGGAAGTGTGCGCTTGGATCCAACCAAAAGAAGATGCAGTGCTGGATGAGCAAGCAGTTCGTGAGTTTTTGAAAGACAAACTAGCCTACTTTAAAATGCCACGACATATCCGTTTTGTAGAAAACTACCCAATGACAGTAACAGGTAAACTGCAAAAATTTAAAATGCGAGAGCAAATGCAAGAAGAGCTAAGCGATAAGGCTTTCTCTTAATTTCTCTTCTATGGAAAACCTGTATTGCGAATAATAAATTTACCTCAAGCAACTATTAAAAAGCACAGCCGATTGGCTGTGCTTTTTATGTTTTGAATTTATTATAAATCCAACATTCTCTTTTTTAAACGCTCTAAATCAATCGCACTTGAGCGTACTGTTAATTTAATATGGCTGTATTCATATTCTTCTTTAACAACACTCATACTCGATCGAATTTCGCCCACGATACCTTTGGCTGTGTACGGTATAACAATCTCTTCTTCAATCATGTCTTCTTGAGCAATATCAACAATATATTTATGTAGTTTACTAATATCATCAGGGTTACGCGTAGAGGTCATCATTGCATCAGGAAACTCATCCATTAGCGATTGCTGCTGCTCAGTACTTAATTGGTCTGATTTATTCAGCACTAATAATTTTTTGCTGCCTTCCACACCAACTTCTGCCAGTACTTTATGTACTACTTCAAGCTGTGAACGAAAAGAAGGGTCTGATGCATCAACCACATACAAAAGTAGCGACGCATCATGTGCTTCAGCGAGTGTTGAGTGAAACGAAGCAACCAAATCGTGTGGTAACTTTTTAATAAAACCAACTGTATCAGATACGAGTATACGAGGCTGTGTAATGGGATATAACGCACGAACTGTAGTATCTAGCGTTGCAAAAAGTTTGTTTTCGCCTTCCACATCACTGCCTGTAATTGCGCGCATCATTGATGATTTTCCCGCATTGGTGTAACCAATTAAAGCTACTGAAAATAGCTCAGAGCGCTGCGTTCGTCTGTCCATCATTACATCTTGAACACTAACAAGCTCACGCTTTAATTCTGCTAATTGATCGCGCACCTTACGGCGATTTAGCTCAAGGGTGGTTTCACCCGCCCCTTTACCCATTTGGCGTTCTTTATCACCTGTTGATGTTTCACGAAGTCGTGGCGCGACATAATTAAGGCGAGCAATTTCAACTTGTAATTTTGCTGTTTTAGTTCGCGCATGGCGGCTAAATATTTCAATGATTATGCCTGTGCGGTCAAATACTTCTACACCTAATTGGTTCTCAACATTACGTAGCTGAGAAGGCGTTAGATCGCAATCAAATACTACAACATCGGCACACGCAAAATCTAAATCGTCTGATGGGATTTCTGACGGCATGTCAGATAATGGATCGTCATCAAGAACATTTTCATCTTCTTGCTCATCTGCAGCAGACCCTTTATTACCGGTAAGGTGCGCTATTTCTGCTAGTTTGCCTGAGCCAAGTACATTAACCTTTTGGGTAGAACTTTGCTTTTGCGATTGAGTACCTACTACTTTAAACCCTAAAGTAGTGACCAAGCGCGCAAGTTCTGCAAGCGACTCTGTAGCTTCGTCTCCTTTAAACTGTGGTGTGCTAATAGAAATAAGTAAGGCGTTTGGAAGTGATGCTTTTGCAGTTGTTTGCATAAATTTTTGTGTTAATGCACTAAGGTGCAAACCTATTTTTCATTCGAAAGTAAGTTGATCCTACGCTGTTATAGCTCAGCTTTATAGAGTTATAATTAACTAATCACGTTTATAACTAAATCTAGCCACAATTAGATATAAATTTATGGCTAAATTTGGCACTCAATCGTATTTTTTATACTACGCCTTGCTCAATCATTGCATCGGCAACGCGCCTAAAGCCTGCAATATTAGCACCCAATAAAAGGTTTCCTGGCTCACCAAATTCTGTAGCGGTATCGTTGGCTGTCACAAATATATTTTTCATAATTTGCTTTAGTTTCTCGTCAACCTCTTCAAAGGTCCAACTTTGCATACTCGCATTTTGTGCCATTTCTAATTGGCTTGTCGCAACGCCACCGGCATTGGCCGCTTTGCCTGGTCCATACGCAATTTTTGCAGCAATAAAGCAATCAATAGCCTCTTTTGTTGAAGGCATATTTGCGCCTTCACTTACTAATAAACAACCGCCAGATAATAATGCGTTAGCGTCTGCCTGTGTTAATTCATTTTGTGTGGCGCACGGAAAAGCAGCGGCAGCATTAAAGCGCCAAACAGCATGCCCATCTTTAGGGTAGTCATTTACAGCAATATAAATAGCATCAGGATGAGTTTGTTTGTATACGCTCAAGCAATCACGCGATTGCTCTTTCAAACATTTAATAAGATTTAAATCTATACCCGACTCATGATACACAGTGCCACGAGAGTCGCTGCAACTTACAGGTGTTGCACCCATTTGATAAAGTTTTTCCATAGCATAAATAGCAACATTACCTGCGCCCGAGACTAAGCAGCGCTTACCTTGTAGGCTATCACCGCGTGCTTGCAGCATGTAGTCAGCAAAATAAACAGCGCCGTATCCCGTAGCTTCTTTTCGAACAAGCGATCCACCCCACAATAAGCTTTTACCTGTTAAAACGCCTTCATAGCGACCAGTTAAACGTTTATATTGACCAAACAAGTAACCTATTTCTCTCGCCCCTACTCCAATGTCTCCAGCAGGTACGTCGGTTGTAGGGCCAATATGGCGATAGAGCTCGCTCATAAATGATTGGCAAAAACGCATTATTTCAGCATCTGAGCGCCCTTTTGGATCAAAGTTTGCCCCGCCTTTACCACCACCGATTGGTAAACCTGTCAAAGCATTTTTAAATATTTGCTCAAACCCTAAAAATTTAATTATGCTGGCATTTACACTTGAGTGAAAACGTAAGCCTCCTTTATAGGGGCCAAGTGCAGAGTTAAACTCAATTCTGTAGCCTTTATTTACCTGAATATTGCCTTCGTCATCAACCCAAGGAACTCTAAACATAATTTGGCGTTCGGGCTCTACTAAGCGTTGAATAATGGCATTTTTTTTGTATTTTTCTGAGTTTTCTAAGATCGGTTCGAGTGATTCAAGCACTTCTTCAACAGCTTGATAAAACTCGCATTGTGCAGGACTACTATTTTTTAATTGTGCGATTGTGCTATGGATATAATTCATATTTATTCTTCCGTGTTAATAATAAAAGTATTTATCAGATGTTAAAGTAAACGTGATCAAGTTTATGACTCATGCTTTAAGGTCTTAATTTAATATAATTAACTGTTACCTTAGCATGGAAAGTTAAGATATTTAACGTGCAGCACTTGAATTATTTTTGATTGGAAGATTGATTTTTATTTATTAAAGATGAATTTAAATTCACAGCTGTACGCTAATATTCGTACAAGCTAAATTGTAATGTTTTTAAAAGGGAATTTTAGAAGTATTAGATTAGGTGTGGGTTTGTTTAAAAATATAAAAATTAATGGGCTTTATACTGCATTGCGCTCGCAAAAAACCCATTAACTAAAAGCTAATTAGCTAAAACCAGTTACTCAGCAGACTCTTCTGGACGGTGCTGCTTTTGTACGCCAGTTAAAAACAAGCGTAATATTTGATCGTTACAAACACGGTAATGTTTGTTATCTACTTTTCGAGAAAACGCGCTTAACTCATGTTTACTTAAATCAAAATCAACAAGTGCAAGTGTTGCTATAACATCTTCTGCTTTCATGTTTAAAGCAATACGTAGCTTCATAAAAATAATATTGTTGTTTAGCTTTTTCTCAGGCTCTGGTTGCTCACCTTCGCGTTTGCCACGTTGGGTATTAATAAATCCATTTAAAAAGCTAGCAAACTCAGTATCACTTATTGGGGTAAAAGCCTCTTCACCTTCTTTAGTTAACCATGCAATTACTTGCTCTTTGGTAACAGCATGCTCTGCTGATGCAAAAACATTGACCATAGCAGTATCAGTTAAGTTAAAAGTGTAGCGAATGCGGCGTAAAATATCGTTATTAGTCAAAGTAAATCCCAAAGTGAGGTATAGCAACCAAGCAGTTATTGCTTAATTTTAAATAAGCACCTAGTTTAACAGGTTTACTAATACCACCCTATTAATTTTTATTTAAGCTTTATATACCTAGTTACCTAGCACCTTGGCAGGATCTACGCGCGTTGCTTGCCATGCAGGATAAATAGTGGCAAGTATCGCAAGCACAAACGTAACAATTACTGTAATACCAATGTCTTCAAGTACTAATTTACTTGGTAAAAACTCTATAAAATAAACACCTTCAAGCGGATTGGCTCCAAATAATTGGCTTATCCACGTAAAAAGCTCACTTATATTAAGCGCTAACACCACCCCAATTAGTGTTCCTAGTGCCACGCCTACAAATGCTTGCATTAAGCCCTGCATTACAAAGGTGGCTAAAATAGTGCTGTCTTTCGCGCCCATGGTTTTTAAAATAGCAATATTGCCTTGTTTTTCGCGCACTTCCATCACCAAGGAAGACACAATATTAAAACTAGCTACTGCAATAATTAAAAACACCACAATATAAACAATGGTACGTACCATTTGAATATCTTGATACAGGCTGCCTTGCGTTCTAAACCAACTAGAAATATACACATAGTCGTCAATAGTTTGGCCCACTTTTAACGCTATTTGATGCGCTGAAAATACATCATCAACACTTAATCGCAGCCCTGTGACTTGAGTCTCGTCGTAACCCAATGCTTGCTGCGCTTTGTTAATATGTATAAACGCAGCGGTACTATCAATCGGCCCGCCCATTTCTATAACACCTGCAAGATTAAGTGTTACGCGTTTCGGCGCTAATAACGACTGACCTTTTTGACTAATTTGCGGAATAAGTAACGTAATGTTGTCGCCTACTTTGGCATCTAACTGTTTTACTATTTGCTTGCCTAAGATAACGTCATCAAAGCCTAACTGGCTCACTAATTTACCACTGGTAAACTGGTTTACCGCCGATACATTACTCTCGAGCGATGGCTCTACACCACGAATTTCAACTGCTTTTAACTGGTTTTTATATTGCGCCATCCCATTTACAGCAATAAATGGCGCAGCCCCTGTTACATGCGGTTGTGTTTGTAAATCCTCAACCTTTTGCGACCAATTCGCGATGGGTCTACTTGGTGCTACATATTCAACCTGCGGTACAACACTTAGTAAGCGGTGTACTAGTTGCTGCTCAAAGCCATTAATTACAGACAGCGCCACAATTAAAACCGCGACACCTAATAAAATACCAATAGTCGATGCTTTAGCGATAAAACTAACAAAGCCGTTTTTTTCGTCTTTATGGCCTGAGTAAGCTCTAAAGCGTTTACTTAAAAATGCACTAAGCAACATACTGCGACTCTTTAATAGCTAGTTTTCCATCATCTAAATACGCTATTTTACCCAGCTTATCGGCAAGCTCTAAATCGTGTGTAACCACTACAAAACTCGTATTTAAACTTTGGTTTAGCTCGTTAATTAAATCGTAAATTTTAATCGCGTTTTGTTTATCTAAATTACCGGTTGGCTCATCAGCAAGCACAAGCGCAGGTTTAGTAACCAGTGCACGGGCTATTGCCACGCGTTGGCGCTCTCCACCAGAAAGTGCAGACGGTTTATGTGAGCAGCGATGTGCAAGGCCTACTTTTTCGAGCATATCGAGTGCTTGTACTTTAGCCTCTTTTGCACTTAAGCCTTTAATTAATAATGGCATAGCTACGTTTTCTAACGCGCTAAACTCCATTAATAAATGATGAAATTGATAGATAAACCCTAAATTTTGGTTTCTAAATGCGGCTTGCTCTGTTCGCGAAAGTTTTGCAACTTCTTGGTTTTTAATTTTAGCGCTACCCGAACTTGCGGTATCTAATGTGCCAAGTATATGTAAAAGCGTACTTTTACCAGAGCCTGAGCTACCCACAATCGCGAGCATTTCGCCTTGCTGCAAAGCTAAATCAACGCCTTTTAATACTTCAACTTGGTTGTTGCCGTCTTGATAAACCTTACTTAAATTTTCACAACTAATAACTAAATCATTCATAACGTAATACCTCTGCTGGTTTTACTTTTGCGGCTTTACGCGCAGGATATAAGGTAGCTAAAAAGCTCATAGCAATACTGGCAAACGCTATTATTACTAAACTCAAAATATCAAATTTTACCGGAAGCTCTATACCTGCAAGTAAGTTTAAACCCACTAATGCAAGTAACTCATTTATATACAAACTAAATATAACACCTAAAAACGCACCTATTGCAGTACCTATTACACCGTTATATAAGCCTTGTACCATAAATACTTTTTGTACTTGCGAAGGAGTTAAACCTAACGTTTGTAGTATGGCTACCTCGCCTTGTTTTTCACTCACCATCATGGTTAAAGCCGATACAATATTAAACACAGCCACCAATACAATAAGTGCAAGCAACATCGACATAATGCGTTTTTCCATTGCAACGGCTGCAAATAAAGTCCCTTGAGTACTGCGCCAATCACTATAATTATGATCGTTTAAAATACGCTGGCTGGCTTCAATAAATTCATCTAGCTCGAACGGTTCGTGCAACGAGATACTTAAATTAGGGGCGGTGTTTTTATCGAGCTTAAGCACGCGTTGCAGCGAAGCGCCGCTGGTAAACGCAAGTGCCATATCGATTTCAGAGCCGGTTTCGTATATTGCGGCAACTTTAAATAAACGCTGGCTAGGTACTCGCCCAAGTGGTGTATAAGTTGAAGCATTAGGCATAATAACGCGCAGCTTATCACCAACGCTAACGCCTAATTTACGACTCAAATAACGGCTTATAGCAATACTGTAGTTTTTGTTAAGTACGGTTTTCCAATCGCCTTGCACTATTTTGTCGGTAATTTTATATAAAGAGCCGTTATCGTCGTAAAGGCCTTGCAGTAACACGCCGTGTAAATCTTTATTAGTTTGTAAAATAGCTTCTCCGTGGCGATATAAGCTTACATGGTCAACATAGGGAGATTGTTCGAGATCGGTTTTTAGGTCATTCATTTGTGTAGCGGTATGTGCTTCCGCTTTTATTTCAACGTGAGGAATAAGCCCTAGCATGTTCGTTTTTAAGCTATTTTCAAAGCCATTCATTACACTGCTGACCGTAAATAAAGCCATTAAACCAATAGCGATACCGGCAATAGAAAAAAACGATATAAAGGATATAAACGCATTTCCCTTAGAGGAGCGACTGTATCTAAGCCCAATAAATAAGCTAACCGGTTGAAACATATTATTTTTAACACTTATCCTAAAAGTATTTAGCAATAGTAGCACGAAAAAAGTGCCTTTGGGTATGGCGTAAAATGTAAGAAATAATTTAAAAATCTGATACTTGGCTATATTTAAAGCAATACATGTTTAACCATTAATTCGCGGTTAAGTTTTAAGCCCTTTAACTAAATAATCGAGTAAAACGCGTACATTAGTGGCCACAAACTGCCTTGGTGGGTACACGCCCCACACCCCTTCTTGCTGTGGTTGATAAGCTGTTAAAATAGGGACTAATTCTCCAGAGGAAATTTCGTTGCCAATGTAGTAGTCGGGTAACTGTACAATACCAAGCCCTTTTTTAGCGCCATCCACCAGCGCCCAACCACTATTGCACTGTAATCGCCCCGCTATTTTGATGTGTTTATCGCGCCCATTTTCGTTTACGCGCCAGTAGCTACTATTACCAATTAAACATTCATGGCTGTTTAGCTCGCCTAAAGTATGCGGCTCACCAAATCGAGTTAAATACTGTGGTGCCGCGCACATAATAAAGCGCCTTGCACTTAACCTGCGTGCTTTTAAGCTTGAATCTTTTAGATGCCCTAACCTTATTGCTAAATCAAAGCCGCCTTCTAGCAAGTTTTCTTGCTCGTTGCTTAATGTGGCAACAACTTCTACCTCAGGATGGTCATACATAAAGTTATTCACTAAAGGCATTATGAACGTTTCCCCGTACATAACCGGAGCAGTGAGTTTAATTTTACCCTTTGGTGTAGTTTGGTGCGTGGCAAGACCTTGCGTTGCTTCATCCATAGCATATTGTAAATGCTTTATTTGATGTAAATACGCTTCACCCTCTTTGGTCAAAACGACTTTACGGGTTGTACGGGTTAAAAGTTGAGTATTTAAACGTTGCTCAAGCGCTGTAACATGGCGGCTAATATGCGCAACCGAAAGCCCTAGCGTTTTAGCAGCTGCGGTAAAGCTGCCCTCTTCACCTACCGCTATAAACTCATCTATCCCATCCCAACGCGCCATTATTACCATACTGTAAAAGTGTTTTAATAAATCAGAGATTATCATTGTTTGAGAAACAAATACAATACGCGCATCACCCAAGCAATTTGGGTCTACAATTATTTTTTAATAGCCAGTTAAAGGAAATAAAAACATGTCTGAATTTATTAAATCAAAAGCTGCCATTGCTTGGGGTCCTAATCAACCACTTAGTGTTGAGGAAGTTGATGTAATGATGCCTAAAAAAGGCGAAGTAATGGTAAAAATTACCGCTACTGGTGTATGTCATACCGATGCATTTACATTATCGGGTGAAGATCCTGAAGGCATATTTCCTGCTATTTTAGGCCATGAAGGCGCTGGTGTTGTCTATGCCGTTGGCGAAGGCGTAACCAGTGTTGAAGTTGGGGACCATGTTATTCCTCTATACACTGCTGAATGTGGCGTATGTAAAATGTGTACTTCAGGTAAAACTAATCTATGTTCAGCTGTACGCGAAACTCAAGGTAAAGGCCTAATGCCAGATGGCACAACACGCTTTTTTAAAGACGGCCAACCAATTTACCACTACATGGGTACATCAACGTTCTCTGAGTACACTGTATTACCAGAAATTTCACTCGCTAAAGTAAATAAAGAAGCCTCTTTAGAAGAGATTTGCTTACTAGGCTGTGGTGTAACAACAGGTATGGGTGCAGTAACAAATACAGCTAACGTAAAACCTGGTGATACGGTTGCTATATTCGGCTTAGGCGGTATTGGTTTATCAGCCATTATTGGCGCAAAAATGGCTGGTGCGGGTCGTATTATTGGTGTTGATATAAACACCACTAAATTCGATTTAGCAACAAAACTTGGTGCAACTGATTTAATTAATCCAAAAGATTTCGACAAGCCAATTCAAGAAGTTATTGTTGAAATGACTGACGGTGGCGTTGACTACTCGTTTGAATGTATTGGTAATGTTGATGTTATGCGCTCAGCGCTTGAGTGTTGTCATAAGGGCTGGGGCGAATCGGTAATTATTGGTGTAGCCGGTGCTGGCCAAGAAATATCAACCCGTCCGTTTCAACTGGTAACTGGGCGTGTATGGCGTGGCAGTGCGTTTGGTGGCGTTAAGGGCCGTTCACAACTACCTGAAATAGTAGAGCGTTATATGGCTGGAGAATTTGCTCTTAACGACTTTATTACCCATACAATGGGCCTTGAAGATATTAACGAAGCATTTGATTTAATGCACGAAGGTAAAAGCATTCGTACAGTAATTCATTACTAATATTTGCTTAAATACGTTTAATAATGAGCCGTAATACTTCTAAGTTTACGGCTTTAAGGATTAAGTATGTTAGAAAATATTTCAAGTGTAAAAGTGTCTGGCGGTTGGCATAAACAATATACTCACAGCTCGCAAAGTACACATTGCACTATGCGCTTTGCCGTATTTTTACCACCTGGTGCAAGTGAAGCAAACAAAGTACCGGTACTTTATTGGCTATCAGGTTTAACTTGTACTGACGAAAATTTTATGCAAAAAGCCGGCGCATTTAAAAAAGCTGCCGAGCTGGGTATTGCTATTGTAGCACCTGACACTAGCCCACGCGGCGAAAACGTACCCAACGAAGACAGCTACGACTTTGCTCAAGGCGCAGGCTTTTACGTAAATGCTACGCAAGCTCCTTACAATACCCATTTTAATATGTACAATTATGTTGTTAGTGAGTTACCAGCACTTATAGAACAACATTTTCCGGTAACAAGCACAAAAGCAATTAGCGGTCACTCTATGGGAGGGCATGGTGCATTAATGGTTGCACTTAAAAACCCAACTGCGTTTGTAAGTGCCTCGGCTTTTAGCCCTATCGTAAATCCGATTGAATGCCCTTGGGGTGTAAAAGCATTTACTGGTTATTTAGGAAATGATAAAGCGCTTTGGTCACAATATGACAGCTGCGAGTTAATGAAAAGCGCAGAGCAAGCTAATTACTTACCCATGTTAGTGAGTCAGGGTGATGCTGATGGCTTTTTACAAGAGCAACTTAAGCCAGAAAACCTAGTCGCTATTGCTGATAAAAAAGGCTACCCGCTTACACTTGAAATGCAAGCCGGCTACGATCATAGCTACTTTTTTATAAGCAGCTTTATTGACCAACACTTATTATTTCATCATCAGTTTTTAACTGCTTAGATTCAGTAGTGTGTAGAGATGACTTTTCTACCTCTACACACTCTTTCAATACTTTACTCACTTGCCTGCATACTTGTACCGTATTGTTATTGCCCTTACCTTTAATAAATTCAACTATAGCCATATCGGCTTCAACACCGAGTTTAGTAAAGCTAAATCCCTCTTTATCTTTTACAACAGGCCCCGCATTTACTGGGCCAGGTTGAGAGCGCGCTGCCCCATCGAAAATTATACCCGCAGCAGCGCAACCAATTAATACATTTGAAAATAAAATAATCAATAAAGTACGCATTATTAACCCCACCAATATAATTACCTAAATTATATACAATTTTAAAAATAGCATTGTAAAAAAATGTAAGCCTTAGTGCTTAAATTCACGTATGAACTCTTTAATAAAACCCACCAGCTGTAAAATAAAAATAATCAAAAAAGGAAGCGCGCCAATAATAGCAACGCTTCTGTTTAATGGTTCATTGTTTTGTACTAACAAAACAAAAGCGCATAACCCTAGTGCAAACGACCAAGCATACAAACTCCATGTTTGAGCTTCACTTGCACCACTTAACTCACGAATTACCAAAACAGCTGAGTCTGCTGATGTGGCTACAAAAATGAGTAACAGCAATAAACTTGACCAAATTAATAAACCACCTTGCCACCCTAATTGCTCGAAAAATACAAATAGCCCTTGTGTATAATCAGCTTTAATAGCCGCTAAAATACCTGCATTATGCGTTTGATCCCAGGAAATTGCAGAGCCCGAAAACACACTAAACCATATAATAGTCACAAAGGTTGGTACAAATACAACACCTACAATATATTGCCAAACCGGCCGTCCTTGGCTAATTTTTGCCAAAAACACACCAACAAACGGGCCCCAAGCTAACCACCAAAAATAGTAATTGTATGTCCAACCTGTTGCCCATGCAGGGTCATTAAGTACGCTTTCAAACTGCCATGTACCTGTGGTTATAAGCTGAATGTAATCCCATGTACCGCCTATCGCTATGTCTATAATTGGCTGTATAGGCACAAAAATTAATAGCCATGCTATAAGTGCAAAGGCTAAAAACATATTAAACTTACTAAGAGTCTGAATGCCTTTTTTAAGCCCCAACTTTGCAGAAATGGTATAAAGCAGTGCAATTAAAAAAATAATAATAAACCCCGAAAGTAAAGCCGATTCAACCCCTAGCTCAAGCTCAAGCCCTTTACGCAGTAATAAAGTTGAATTAGCAATTGTGCCCACTACACCAAAAAATATTGCAAGTATGGCAATTAATTTAATGCTAAAGCTCAGCTGTAACTGCCAAGCCCGATTAATAACGCCTTTAGCTGCACTGATCACAGGCGCACTAATATCGCCCGCTTTACCACTATTACGAGTAAGCCCACCTAATAACAAGCCAAATACTGCATAGAGCGCCCATGCATGCGCGCCCCAATTAACTAAGGTAAGCGCCAAACCACTTGTTTGGTGGTTGGGATACAAGCTTTGCTTTAAAGGCGAGTTAACCGTGTGTAGTGCAGGCTCTGCTACTCCCCAAAATATAAGTCCTGAGCCCATCCCTGCTGCAAACAACATAGAAAGCCAACCAAAGGTACTAAACTCAACAAGTGCTTGCGCTCCTCCTATTTTTCGTTGCCCTAATGGGCTTATAGCAATAGCTATTACAGAAAAAAGTAACAAGTTTACCAATATAAAAAATGGCGACCCTAAATAACCTAAAATTTTATTAATAGCGGGTTGTAAGTGCTCTGTGAGTAATTCAGGAAATAAAAAAGCAATAACAGATAACCCAACGCAAAATAGTAAGGCAGTTTTTTCAAGCTTAGTGGGTGTGCTTAATGTTTTATTTAAAGGCAAGAGATTCACATAGGTGTCTTTTAGTCTGGATAAAAGAATACGAGGCTTTAAAACTCAGATCAAATTAACTATTGCGTAAAATAGTAATAAAAACATGTAAAAGTTTCTTCAATAATTCTTATTAAATGCAGATATCAAAAATAAGCCATTGATTATTAAGCATTTATACCATGGCTTGCTGTTTGCTTATTATTAACAAAATTAACCAGCACAGGCTCAATAATGGAAATTGATTTACAGTGGAATGAAATCATCGATAATTTAATACATTTAGGTATTGCTTACCTACTTGCACTACCCATGGCTTACGACAGAGAGCGTAGTCATGATGGCGCAGGGCTTAGAACCTTTCCGCTAGTTGCGGTAGCATCATGCGGGTATGCACTTATTGCTATGTCGGTTTTAGATGGTGCAGAAGCTCAATCTAAAATGTTGCAAGGTATAATTACTGGTATTGGTTTTATTGGCGGTGGCGCAATTTTAAAAAATAACCGTACGACCTCAGGCACTGCAACCGCAGCCAGTATTTGGAATATGGGCTTAATAGGTATTGCTGTTGCGTACAGCCGTTACGAAATAGCCATTTTACTTGCCATTATTAATTTTATAACGCTTAGGTATGTAAAAAAGTTTAAGTGATAGTTTTTTAATAAGTATTGCAGCAAAATTTCAATGCATTGTTTGAATAGCCAATACTTATTAATACGATAACTCCCCATAATTTATATGTGGGGAGTTACATTTTTATAAAAAACTTTCACCGCTTTGCTTAAGTGTAATTGTTTGTGCTTGAGCGCTTTTTATTAATAATCCACAACGTAAATCATTTTTCGAAATAACAATTTTATCAATTGTATTAGTGTCATAGTCAACGACTTTGTTTTCGCATCTAAGTTGCACTTTGCTCAGTGGTAATTCTGATTGTAATTTAACCTCAGACTTCGACATCATAGGCATTACAGCTTGCTCTGAAGCTAAACTAAATTGTTGTTCAATATCTCCCGAGTTTTTATAAATATCGTTCACTTGGGTTAACAACTGTTCCTTATTTTGATCTGTAAAAGTTATAGATTCAATATTGCCTAGTGCATCTATTGCATCATAGGCTCGTACATAATCTTGCTTTGATATAAACCACTGTAAAGCATTTTTAATCACACGTTTTTGAATTTGATCAGGTAAGTTACCTCTAAATAAGAACGCTTCGTTGATATGCTGATCAAAGCTCTTCCAATCTTGTACAAAATAACTGTGCTGGCTTTTAAGCCACGCAAGTAAAACAATTTCAACCGTATTTTTGGTATGTTCATTTTCTAGTTCATCAATAAGGCTTTTAGCTTCATCGTATTTCTTTTCATCGATTAATTTACTAGCTTGCTCATAATCATTAAAAAAGCCACGCGATGCCTTATCGTTTGAAAACCCAACATGTAAATTTTGTGAACTTACAGTAATAGTTTTTGCTACAGGTATAGTCTCACCATTTAATTTTGCGCTTTTGTAATTTAGTTTAGATACGTAATCCATTACTTCTCTTTGGTACTTTTTTTGCCCGACCGTAGCTACAATTTCTATATCACTAACCTGCCCGCTTTTATCGACCACGTAACTGCTTAAGTTAATCCCCTCTAACCTCGAAGCGCGCGAGGAAGTATTAGTGAGCTGATCGTAGTTTTTATTAATCACTTCTGCAGGAACAAAGTCGTCTGCAAAAGCAGGAAGTTGAGTAAAAGCAGAAGTTAAAGAAAGCGCTAATATGAGTTTTTTCATCGGTTTTATCCATCCTAGATAGTGTTTATATAATAGAAACAAACGATCAACATAAAAGCAAGTATAAACACAAAAAATAAGTTCAATTAATAAGCTAAATTTGGGGGGTAACAAAAATAATCTAATAGCTACATATATTTTAGGCATTAAAAAAGGCGCTTAAAAAGCGCCTTGCTAACAAGTATGTGTGCTTAAAACATATCTTGATAGGAATTTGTTGTGCTAAACGTAATTGCTTTTTCAAAGCCTGGTAACTGAATACTTTGCTCGTCTATTAAAATGTCATTGTCATCAATAAGTCCGTCGCCAAAGCGGTAAATTAGCTCATACTGGCCTAAATCAGCTTGAGCTTGATACGTTTGTTGCGCGGCTTTAATTGCCACGTTTTTTTGAGCGTAACTAGTCATAACGTCATCGCCGTGGCGCTTAGCGAGCATTTGCATTGTCACTTTTGGTGAAAGTACTATTGCTGTTGCATTGTTACCGCCAAAGCCTTTTGAATTTATAAAAGCTATATCCATTTCACTGCATTCGTAATGGCTGTTACGAATATCAAGATGATCGGTGTAAACATCATCAGCCACTTTATCAATTGTGGTAATGCCCGGCATAATGTTGTGACTAAATACACCGAGAGCTATCGCTAATTGGTCGCCACTTGCAGGAGCTATAGTATGACCAACATAGGCTTTAGGCGCTGTCACTTTCCAATTATCAATAGCGAACGTTTGTGCCACTTTGTGATATATCAGCGACTCTGTTACGCGGTTTAACGGTGTACTTGAGCCATGCGCTAAAATAAAGCTACGTTCTTGCAAAGCTTCTTTGCCTAAAAGGCTCGTTGCTAAAGCAGCCGATTTAGCCATGGTAATGTAGTTACCAGGACCAGGTGACGTAATTGATTTTTTTATACCATCTGCATTTACAAATACATCCGGCACAGAGCCCATTATGTCAGCGCCTAATTCAAGGGCTAATGCATCGTCCATTAAAATAGCAACTTGTGCGCCTTCACCTAATGTAAAGCCGCAGTTATCCCCAAACGGGCGGCTACTTTTGCGATAATCTGGTTCTTCATCATGTGATAAGTTATCTAAGCGACGCAAACCTTCAACATTTGCAAGTGCGCTCATGTTACCAAAGCCTTCAATCACTTCGGGTGTAATAGCACACTCAACACTTGCGACAACCGCAACGCGTGTACGCCCTGCTTGTATGTCGTTTACTGCTGCACGTAAGTTGTATAAAAACGTAGCACAGGCGCCCGAGGTCGAAAACGTAGTTCCCACATTGCCCGTAACATACGCGTTAATAAAATCGGTAGACATTGTATTTAAGCCCAGTGCTAACTGCTTAGTGCTAACACGGTCGCCTTGTTGGCGCGCCTTTACTAAACCGCCTAGGCCTTTGTCGTCCATTTGGCCAATTACCGATGCTGAATAGGTACCAATTTTATCTGGCTCTACGCTATTCATAATGTGTTGCCAATCAAGCCCTGTTGATTTAATCGCATCGGTAGCTGCAAAAATAGTCGCTTGCAAACCACGAGGCTGATAGCGGCTGTTATACATAACAGACGGATCAAACCCAGTCGGAAATTGCCCTGCAGATTTAATTGGGTTATCACGCGTTGAGTCATGCTTAATATCTAAATCGGCTGCAATAGTTACTTTTACTTTTTTGCCTTCAAGTTCTTCAACTTGCCAGCTAGCTGGAACAGGTACCGGTAAGTCGCGAGCGCGAGTTTCAAACACAATAGCGTTATCGCTTGATGCGTTTAGCGTCATTTTTTGCTGCCACGGTGTGGCATCTGCATCAAAGTGTTCTTTTTCAATTTTACGAATAAGTGTACCGGCAATAATTTGCTCACCAAAGCGTGCTTCTATGTCGCTTTGCTCAACATTATTACCTTGTGTATCTTGTAATTGGCCGTTTACAACGCTTACTAGATTCATCAGTGTGGCGAGGCCTAAAAATGTTTCACTGCGATCTTTAGCGTTTAAACTATCTAACACGATACGGCGATAACCTTGATGAAAAGAAGTACGGCCAGCGGCGTTAATGCCACCCATGCCTACTATAACGGGTAATGCAGTCATAATTTACCTTTAAAAAACGTGTTATAAGATGAACACGCAGTTTAAATGGATTACGCACCATACATTGTGCTTTAATAGCCAAATATTCAGCACAAAAGGCCAAAAAGTACTGGTCGGAGCATTTACATGACTGAAAAAAACACTAATCCACCATTAAACATTGCTATAGCGGTTTATCCGCATTTATTAGTGACTAGTTTAACGCTACCTATTGAGATGTTAAGAGCCGGCGAGGCCTTTGCTAAAGGCCATCTTGATAAGCAAAATTTTAGACCGCTTGCTATAAATTTAGTGGCTAAAAGTGCAGAATCTATAGCTACTCGCGCAGGCCTTGCGATAGTTCCTGATTGCATAACAACTAATGCGCCCTACAGCGATTTAATTATAGTCCCGGGTATTTGGCGAAACCCGCGCCCAGTAGTGCGTACAAATCAAGACGTAGTTGATTGGCTAAGCGAAAGCTTTAGCGCAGGCAGTCATATAATTGGTGTAGGTACTGGCAACTGCTTATTAGCTGAGGCTGGCTTACTTGATGGGCACCCAGCTACCACACATTGGCACTACGCCAATCAATTTAGCCATGACTATCCGTTAGTGCGTTTAAAACCCGACTTTTTTATAACCCAATCAGAGCGTATGTATACCGTAGCGAGTCTTAATGCCCTTGCAGATGTGATCGTACATATTATTAGTCAGTACTATGGAAAAGCCGCAGCTCAGCATGTAGAGCGTAATTTTTCGCACGAAATACGTAAACCCTACGAAGATCAACGCTATTTAGAAGGTGCAGTAGATCGTCACCCCGATGAGCTAATTGCGCAAATTCAGTTTTGGCTAAAAACCAATTTAGCCACCGAGCTAAACCTGCAAGAAGTCGCTGCCCAATTTAGCTTGAGCTACCGTACTTTTACCCGCCGTTTTAGAGCAGCCACTAATCAAAGCCCTATTGAGTATTGGCAACAATTACGCGTAGAAGGTGCGAAGGAGTTATTAGCATCATCAAATTTATCAATTCAAGAAGTGGCTTTAGAAGTGGGATATAACGACCAAGGGCATTTAACACGCGTGTTTAAAAAAGTATTAAGCCAAACACCCAGTGGTTACAGAAAAGTAGTTAGACGAAAGTTATTTGGATAACCAGCGACGGCACTCTAAATTGGCATTTTTTTATACATAAATTATACTCTTATCAATAATATAATTTATGTCATACCAAGGTAACTGCATGAAAGATAAACTTAGTAAGCACCTTTTTGATCCACAAAGCGATGCTTCTATTGAATCAAAGTTATTAAAGTTACTTTCACTCGTACGAAAACATTTGAGTATGGAAGTCGCGTTTATTTCAGAATTCACCAATAATGATCGCGTTTTTAAAGTGGTAGATAACCAAACTACAAATACCTGCGTATCCGTGGGTAATTCAGATCCAATTTGCGAAACTTACTGTAAAAAAATATCCGATAACGAGCTAGAACAAATAATCCCTAATACTCTTGAGCACCCTATAACCCGTAACATGCCAGTTACAGAAAAGCTAAATATTGGCTCTTATATAGGTGTACCTATTGTGTTATCTACAGGAAAAGTTTATGGCACTTTTTGCTGTTATAAAACCATATTAGATAATACCTTGAACGACAAAGATTTGTCATTTCTTAGGTTAATTTCTGAAATAGCTACAGAGTTAATCGAAAAAAATGTCCAATCTAACATTTTAAATAATGAGTCAAAATCGCTTATTGAAAATATTATAAAAACAAACGATATTACGATTTATTTTCAGCCCATATTTAATTTATCAACCAATCAACTTTCGGGTTATGAGTCTCTGTCACGCTTTTTTATTGAACCCTATAAAACACCTGACATTTGGTTTAAAGATGCTGAAAAGCTAGGTCTAGGAGAAGCATTAGAGATACTTGCTATACAAAATACATTACATTGCTTGGATAAATTTGATGAAAAAGCTTATATCACTATCAACACTTCACCTCAGCATATTTTATCAGGCTCAATAGACAAAGTATTACAAAGCATCGATTGTAATAGAATAATTTTAGAAGTGACTGAACATTCACCTATTTTAGACTACCAAGCGATGCTAACCGCACTTCAACCATTAAGAAACCGAGGTGTAAAACTCGCTATCGATGATGTAGGTGCTGGATTTTCATCTTTTCAGCATATTTTAGAATTAGAGGCAGATATCATTAAGTTAGACATAAGCCTTACTCAAAATATAAATACAGATCGTAGAAAGTTTTTATTAGCTAAGGCACTATGCGGATTTGCCAAAGCAATTAATTGCTCTATAGTTGCAGAGGGAATAGAAAATCAAGAAGAATTAAGTACGCTGAGAAAGCTGGGCGTTGATAACGTGCAAGGCTACTTTATAGGCCGCCCTGCCCCGCTTGAAGACGCTATTCAATTTCAAACAGTCAGGCTTTAATAAAAAACGCCACTTTTAGTGGCGTTCTGAGTCGTTAAATTCTTTTCGATAATAGCGTTTTTGATAGTTTTTTACTTTAGTGTGTACGCCTTTGCTTAAGCTTTTAAATTTAGCCTCGAGTACGTCTACACCGTATAAAATACCGACCACCAGCACCGAGAGCTTTATTGCAGCGCCAAGGTTTTCGGTCGCTATCATAACGCCTATTGATGCAAGCACCCAGATGGTTGCAGCAGAGGTTACACCAACTACCGCACCATCTTTTGCGAGCATAACACCAGCCCCTAAAAAGCCAATACCTGTAATTATTTGCCCAACTACACGAGAATGATCTATCACATCCCCTTGTAAATTAAACGCGGTCGATAAAAACAAATACGTACCCAAGGTTATTAACGCAGAGGTACGAATACCTACAGGTTTGCCGCGCAATTGGCGCTCTATACCAATAATGGCACCGCAAAAAGCTGCAGTACCAATAGCTGCCCACGAATACGGGGCTACATCAATTAAATCTAAAAAAGTCACTGTTAACCCTATATTTTATTAGCTATAGCCACCGCCGTTCGTAAACGTTGGCTACCAAACGCTGACATTTTACTAAAATCACTTCGCGCAATAGGTACATATTGGCAATCTATTGCGAGCTGTTTATCACTGCCCGGCTCACAAAACGGATCGTGAACATACACGCAGTGCTCATCAAGGTGCGTAACACACACCCAGTGTGGCGATTTTTTACCATCAAAACTGTATGTACTAATTAATAACAGCACACTAAAGCCTTTACTTAACCACCGCTCAATATGTTCAAGCTCTACATCTTTATGCGTAAGCGGTATATTTGCCTGTGCAATGCCATCTACAAATTGTTGATGCACGGTGGCAAGTACCAATTTTTTGTTTTCGTTACGTACGCCATCTAAAAACAAAGGCTCGGTGGTATTAACCATTACCTCGCTTTTAAAACCACGCTTATTAGCGGCAAGTGCCAAACCAAACGGATGGCAACCACCATGACCCGATGTCATAAAAATGGTGGTACCTTCACGCCAAAGTGCTAACTCATGTGATTGGCTAAGCTCAGTTGTTGGCTCAAGTGCCCCCATTGCCATTAATAGTGCAGCAGGTCCGCATGTAAACTCGGTAGTTTGCTGATACCACGGCGTTAAACGCGCCACTTTTAACTCACTGGTTTGTCGAATGTTTTTTTGCATTCGTAGTGCATCACTGTGGTCATCGTAATAATCGCTATATTGGCCAAACACTCTGTAACCTAAACTTTTATAAAGCCCTATCGCACCTTCGTTATTTACAGCCACTTCTAAACGAAGGTAAATACGCCCGCGCTCACACGTTTCTTTTTCAAGGCTAGTAAGCAGTGCTTTTGCAATCCCCTTACCTTGCATTGTGGGTTTTACAGCAAGCGAATATAAGCGCGCTAAACGAGTCCCTTTATGGCACCACACTAGCCCATAGCCGCATATTTGCTCGCCATTTTCTGCAACGAGTAAAATACCGTGCTTAGCACTTAGCCAGCGCTTTAAACTGCGCGGGCTCAATTTATCGTTATTAAAGCAGGCGTTTTCAACGTCAATCAATGCGTTTAAATCACTGCCAAGCGCCTTTCGAATAACAAGGTTGCTCATGTTATTACCCACGGCCTCGTGCTTCTAAGCGTTGTTTAAACTCATCCATAATGATCATGTATAGCTCGTCGCCTAAATAGCCGTCTTCTACTTTGTGATCAATACTTGGGTTGTCGTTTACTTCAAGCACGTATGCTTTGCCTTGGTGCTCTTTAACATCTACGCCATATAAACCCCTGCCCACTGTTTTACATGCTTTTAATGCGGCATCTAATACCGTTTTTGGTAACTCAAAGGTTGGCAACGTTTCAAAGCCACCAGAGAAAAACCGTTTAGCATCGTGGTTATAAATTTGCCAATGGTTACGCGCCATTAAATAACGACATGCATAAATTGCACGGCCATTTAATACACCCACTCGCCAATCGTATTCGGTATACATGTACTCTTGTGCAAGCACTAATGCGCTAAACTCAAACAGCTCTGTAAGCTTAGCTTCAAGCTCATCACGATTTGAAACTTTAAACACACCTTTTGAGAAAGATCCTTCAGGCATTTTTAAAACAAGCGGATACGTAAACGCTTCTTCTAATTGCTCAAGCGTTTCACTTGATTGATCAGCCACTACAACCGTTTTTAAACTTGGCACTTTTTGATAATTAAACGCATCGTGTAAATACACTTTATTACAACAACGTAAAATAGACTCAGCGTCGTCAATAACCACTAAACCCAGGCTTTGCGCTTTGCTTGCAAGGCGATACGTTGGATGGTCAATCGCTGTAGTTTGGCGAATAAATAACGCATCAAACTGGGCAATATTGTCAATTTCGTCAAAGCTTAATGCTTGTGCATAAATGCCGTGTTTAGCGGCGGCTTTAATAAAACGTGCAATGGCGTCTTTATCACTCGGCGGTACTTTTTCGTTATGATCAACAAGTATTGCCATGTCCCATCTAAAACGACGTTGCACTGAGCCAATACGCCACTGCGTTTTAGTAAAGTTATCTAGTTTGGCTACAAATTCGCTGTACTGCTGCTCACTTAAAGACGATAAAGACCCTTGTTGCAATAAGCCCTGTTCATCAACAAATAAAATAGGCGCTGGGTATTGTTTAAATACCGACTTAGCCGCTTTTGATTGTAAATCGTTTTGTGCATTACCAAAATAAAGTGTGCCATCTATTTGGCCCACATTTAACATAGGGGCTTGACCACTACGCAATGCATTTATGGTTCTTACACTTGGCAAAACTTGGTGCTTGCGCGCCTCAGCAAGTAACGAGCAATAGTAACCTTTGCTCAAGTATTGGCTTGAGTCGCACAGATTAATAATGCGTGTTTTTGGTTCATTTTGTTTTGGGTAATCACGTAAGTAGGTATTAAACGTAATTACATTTTCGAACGATTGAGCAAGCGTTTGCTCGTTGTTATCAACCACAATTAAGGTTTTAAACACGACTTTTCCTAGTTAAGTCAAAATATAAAAAGCATGCTTAGTAAAATACTAAGCATTATAAATAGAAACACCCATCGTACTAAGTGGGCATTGCGCGAATCACTTAATATGATGGGTGCTTTAACAGGTACCTACTGTACGAGTTAGCGCTTAAATTGCTTAAGCGACATGTGCTTTATATGCCCTTTTTTAAAAACGCACAAACAAGATATTTTTAGCGTGAAGATGAAAAATATTGATTAACTATATTTTCCAACTAATGCCGATTAAAATACGCAAAACAATACCTTAAGAGAGTTAAGAATGTCGCTGCCTGCTTGCCCAAAATGCCAATGTGAATATGTTTACCAAGACCAACAACTGCTTATTTGCCCTGAGTGCGCTCATGAGTGGAACCCAAATAATATAAACGATGAAGCCGCCATTTTAGTTAAAGATGCCAACGGCACATTACTTAATGATGGCGATAAAGTGACTGTAGCCAAAGATTTAAAAATTAAAGGCAGCTCGCAAGTCATTAAAATTGGCACCAAAGCGGTCATTAGAAGAGTGCTTGATAAAAAAGATCACGAACTTGATTGTAAAGTAGATGGTATTGGCGAAATGATGGTAACAGCGAAGTTTGTGAAAAAAGCTACCTAAAATTGGATATTTAAAATATAGGATGTTAGATGAAAAATCATAAAAATAAATTCATCCAAGCCTTATGCTCTGTCATTGAAGCTTATTATTAGTGCGTGTAATTGATTTTGTTTAACTGCTATTAGTTGTTGTATATCTAAAGGTCCACCATACATTTAATAAGGCAAATTATCGCTTAGGTATGTTTAAGCATTTAACCTCCTCACCTTAATGAGGAGGTATCTCATGAACTGATCAGTTTACATTTCAGTTAAGGTGCTTTTTAAGCTTTGATTACCCAGTAAAGAAATCAAATACGTTACCAAGTGTTGATGATGAACCTTTATAAAATTCAGTAAAACTACATCGACTGCATGTCACAGCGGTGTACTTTTTATTTTGAACATCAAAAATTCTTGACCAAAAGCCACCCGAAACTCTTATTTCACCGGTATCAAATTCGTTATTATTACACTTAGGGCAAGACCAATTGTTATGTCTCATCTTTCAACCTCCATATTATTTATGTACGGTATATTAGACACTTAACGAACACGTGTAGCAATTTTTTTAATAAACAAACCAATATTTAATTCTTATATTGGTTAAGTTGGAATTTTGATAAATGTTTGAATGGCTTTTTAATAATTGCTTTTTATAATAATTAGTATGGGGGTCATACTAATTTCACTCAGGGATTACCTACTTGTTAGCTGTATATTGCGTTAGCAACAAAAATTTTCGTAAGTCCCGCTCTTGTCTCATTACGTGCAAAATATATACTTTATCGTTATCTTTTTTGTAAAATATACAACAAGGATTCACGACCAGTTCAAGATAATTTAGGTTAGATAACTCAATTGGTTTTTTACCTGATTCAGGAAAGAGTTCGAGACGTTCAACTTTTTCAAATATTTTGGAAACCAATTTTTTCGCTGACTGCAAATTGCTTAATGCGATATATTCAGCAATATCGTTAAGATCATCCAAAGCTGGATTAGTCCAAATTATTTCAGCCATTTATTCATTTTATCTTTAGCTTCAACATTCGACATGGTTTCACCACGACTTATTGCCTGCTCTCCTTTTGCAAGAGACTCAAGAATTTGCATACGCTTTTGCATAAATTCATAATCATCAACATCTACTAAGTATGCAGATGGTTGCCCATGTTCAGTTATCAACACAGGTTCTTTAGAGGAATGAAGTTCAGATAATATCTTCGTTGCTTGACGCTTCAATGTTGTTACTAGTTCTACTCTCATAATAATCCCCAAATAAATGTATCATTATAGTAGCACCGAGTGGCCAACTTGGGAAATACAACTAACGAGGCTGTAAAGCACTAAAATCAATTAAAAAGGGAGCACCTAACGTCAACCCTGCTCATTTTTAAACTATTAGGTACTTCTCATTATATGCCTTTGTACAAATTGAAATACACACCACGTTACGCTATAAAAGCATAGCTGTAGGTTGGATAAATGGCGAAGCCATACCATACGACAATTAATTTATGAATAAAAATAAGCGTTTATTGTGTCGATATGGCTCTACCAGCAAACGGTTCACTCAAAAACCAAAGCTTTATAAAATCTCTCCCACCACGTATTCGTGGGCTTTACCTGCAATTGTTAACGTAATTTCATCATCAATCTGTTTATTTAATAACTGCTTACCCATAGGAGCGCCGGGTGTTACTACAGCAATTGCGTGCTGTTTAACGTTTACCGTTAATCCACCAGCGGCTGGGCCTAAATAAAACCATTTTTGGGCTGCGTTATCATCTTCTAAACATACCAGCGAACCGATAGCTATTTTGTCGGTTGGCTTTTCGTTAAAGGCAGGTTCGAACAATTCAATGCTTTTATAGCAATCGTTTACGCGCTGGGCTTGGCCTTGTGCTAAATAAGCGGCTTCGAGCCCTAGGGTATCGTATTTATTTTCGGCTATATTTTCTTCATGTGTGGCTGTGTCGTGCGCGGTTTTTGCCGCTACTTTTGCTGTTGTAAGCTGCGCTTCTAGCGCAAAACGAAGGTGTTCGATAACGTGGGTTTTATTCATGGGGATTAATACAATACTGGCAGTAAAAATAAGGCAGCTAGTTTAACATTTTTGCTAGGCTTAAAACCATTGTTTTAAACCCCACAAGTTTGGTGGGAATACTAGCGGGGTTTAAATAAGCATTAAACAAGCAAAGAGCTGTTGGTTGGTGCAGCTCTTTGCTTGTGCTTTATTAAAACCTTATGGCATATCTAATAATGTTTGCGTGTGGGCATCTACTTTAACTTCGTAATTTTTAGCGCTTAATCCCAATAGCTCTGGCAAGGTTGCCGCTATACAAATAGATGAGAACGTACCCACTACAATGCCGGTAAATAATGCAATAGCAAAGCCTTGCAGTGGTGCGCCTGCAAGCAACCAAACGCTGGCAACCGTTGCAAGTGTAGTACCCGACGTTATTAAGGTACGTGTTAGTGTGCTTTTAATCGCATTATTAATAATAGTCGCTGAGCTAAGTACATTATTTGACTTAACACGTAAAAGCTCGCGCACTCTATCCCCTACTATTATTGAGTCGTTAAGTGAGTAACCAATAATAGCCAGCAAGCTTGCCAGCACGGTTAGGTTAAATTCAATTTGTAATAGTGAAAATAACCCAAGTACAAGTATTAAATCGTGCACTAGCGCAACCACAGAGCCGAGTGCTAAGCGCCATTCAAAACGCACTGCAAGGTAAATCATTACCGCAATCATTGCAGCAAACATTGCTAAACAACCCTGATCAAATAACTCATCGCCCACTTGTGAGCCAATATAAGCTGACGATAATACCTGTGCGTTTATATCATCGTTTTGTGTAACTGCGCTTTGCCAATCAAGGCTATTAGCTGTTGTTGATGCACTTGGTGCTTCTCTTAATTGAAAATGGCTATTACCTTGCGCGGTTAGCTCAAACTCACCGTTATGATTTTTAGCAATAAACGATTGAAGCTCTTTTAGCTCAACACTTTGGCTGGTTGTAAACTCAGTTAAATAACCGCCGGTAAAATCTAGGCCAAAATTTAGACCCTTTTGCGTAAGCGTAAATACGGATAGCAGCACTAACATGGTGCTTAAAAGCATGCCCATAAAGCGTAAACGTGTGCCCACTTCACCTTTCAAAAAATAATTAAGCATGTACTTTTGCTCCTGCTTTTTTACCCATTTTTAAATACAACGTTTGGCTTAATATTTTTGATACATACACACCTGTAAATACAGACGTTAAAAGTCCCAGTGCGAGTGTAATGGCAAAACCTTTAACGGGCCCATAGCCTATGCCGTATAAGATAAGTGCGGTGATCATAGTGGTTATATTGGCATCAAATATTGTATTTGCGGCTTGTTTATAACCCTCTTGAATAGCTTGATATGGTGCACGGCCTTGGCGACGTTCTTCTTTAATGCGTTCAAATATTATAACGTTAGTGTCTACCGCCATACCTATGGTTAGCACCAAACCTGCAATACCCGGCAGCGTTAACACAACCCCTGGTAATAATGACATTAAGCCCACAAGCGACGTTAAATTTAATATAAGTGCTACGTTTGCAATAAGGCCTAAACGGCGATACCAAAGCGCCATAAATGCAAGCGTAATACCCATGCCTAACATAAGCGCGGCTAAGCCATTACTAATATTTTCGCTGCCGAGGCTTGGCCCTATTGTTTGTTCGTGCACAATTGTAACGGGCGCTGTAAGCGAGCCTGCACGTAGTAACAATGCTAGGTCGGCTGCAGCTTGTTGGCTTTTCATATTGGTAATACTAAAACGCGAACTTAAATGCTGAGCAATATTGGCAACGTTAATGACTTCGCTTTTTTTAACTACTTCGCCTTTAGCATTTTGAGAGTACTCAGAGTAAACCGTCGCCATTGGCTTACCAATATTGGCTTTTGAAAACGCCGACATTGCATCCCCGCCTTGACCGTCTAAGCTTAGTTGTACCAGTGGTTTACCCCAATCATCGCGGCCTATGGTTGCATTATTAATATGATCCCCTGTAAAAATTGGCACAGGATCGAGCTTTATCGTTCCGCCCGATTGCATATTAAATGTTTGCCCGCCTATTTCTTTTAATTGATAAAAACCAAGCGATGCGGTTGCACCAATAATACGCTTAGCTTCGGTTGGATCTTGCACGCCTGGTAGTTCTATACGAATACGGTGCTTACCTTGTCGCTGTGTTACGGCTTCGGTAATACCTAATTCTTCAATACGTGAACGAAGGGTTGTAAGTGTTTGCCCCATTACTTCTTTATCAAAGCTGCTGCGGCCTTGCTCTGAATAACTAAATTTGGCAGTTTTAACGCTGCCGTTATTGCTTGTTACGACGGCTAAATTAGCAAATCGGCTTTGTAGCTCTTCAATAACGGGGGTTAACTTGTCGGTTGCATTAGGCAGTGCGTTTATTTCAAACCCGTGCTGAGTTTGCTGTGCTTTTACGCCATGTGCTTTTTGCTTAATAATGATCGATTTAGCTTGTAGATACGCACTGACTAATTGTTCATCAACGGCTTTATCTAAATCTACGTCTAGTACAAATAGCACACCGCCATTTAAATCAAGACCTAGCTTTATTGGTGATAAACCAAAATCTTGTAACCATGTGGGGCTAGTTGCATGCTCAACAATTTTAACTTGCGTGTTTGGGTACTGTGCTTTTATAGCCGCTTGCGCCTGAGCGCTTTTAGTTGGCTCGTTTAAAAGTACATTAATAGTTGATTGCTTATCTAAACCCTGCTTAACCTCTAACCCTTGGTTATTTAAAAAAGTAACTAGCGTTTTAGTGCTCGGTAAAGATTGCATTTCGCTGTGCGGGGCAGCACTTATGTGCAACCATGATTTATTTGGATATAGGTTTGGTAATGCGCTGATAGCTAATAAAACCAATACTATTAGCATGGCGATATAGCTTAATTTAAATTTAGCCGTAGACGGCTTTTTATCTTTTTTAAAACTTAACATCTTTAATCCTTATTGCCAGCAAAGCTAGCAACGTACTTTTTAAAAGCACAATTAATCTGCAGGCTAAAACTTTAAAAGTTAAAACCTAATAAAATTAAATAAGGAAAATTAAGCGTGGTAGGTAGTTACAGCTCTGTAGAGTAAGTTAACGTCTTTCCAGCCACTCAAGCGCGACTTTTTACTATTAGTTACAAGCGTATACCAAGGCTGTATAGGATTAACGGCTCTTGGTCGTAAGAATATATGCCTAACAAGGTTTTGAGCGAAAAATTCAAAAACCACATCGTATTCTGGTTCACTTTGAACAGTGTGCAAAAACAATGATGAATTATTGGCAGTTAACCTTGGTTGGTGCGCGTCAAAATCGGTTTGATGCGTTTTTTTATGCTGCGTAATATCTACAGACTTACTAATAGGCTGTATTTTAGTTAAATCGCCAATATCAGTAAGCGAAACCTGCGTACTAACAGAAATATTTAAATTTTGTGAGGCGCCCATAGCATTGCTCTGCACACTAAAAAGTGCAGCAAGTAGCAAAAAGGCAGTTAATAACACTCTAAATTTAAACATTCACGTTTTAAAACTAAAATAAGGGATGCGTAGTATATAAGGGCAAGCATTTAAAATACAATGCTTATTAATTAAGTATTTAGTTTTAACAGAGATCACTAATGCGCCCCAGACAAAGCAGTGAAAAACGACCAGACGCCATGAACCTACGCCAAAGTGTAAAAACGCTTTGGCCCTACCTTACAAAATTTAAAGGCCGTGTTTTTATTGCACTTATGGCGCTTATAGGCGCAAAAGGTGCCACGCTTTTAATGCCCTGGGCGCTTAAAGAAATAATAGACTCTGTAGATAAGTCGATTAACCCACTGATAGTTATTCCCGCTTTATTGTTATTGATGTACGGTGGACTGCGTTTTGCTAGCGTATTTTTAGGTGAAATAAGAGATGCTGTATTTTCTCGCGTAACCGAGCACGCCATGCGCGATATTGGTTTAAAGGTATTTAAGCATTTGCATTCACTTGAACTGGCTTTTCATTTAGATAGGCAAACCGGTGGCATTAGCCGCGATATAGAGCGCGGTACTAGCGGCTTAAGTTTTTTAATGCGTTTTTTAATGTTTAACATTGTGCCTACTTTGTTCGAAATACTGACTGTTGCGATTATTTTTGGCACGTTGTTTTCTGTTTGGTTTGCGCTTATTACATTACTGGCAGTCGCTATTTATATTACCTTTACTGTAGTGGTTACCCAGTGGAGAAACCGATTTATTAGAGAAGCAAATGCTGCCGACAATCAAAGTAATACCCGCGCCATAGACAGCCTACTTAATTATGAAACTGTAAAGTATTTTAATAATGAGCAGTTTGAAGCAAAAACGTACGACACCTTTTTAGCAAACTGGGAAAAAGCCCGTTTAAAAAATAGAATGTCGTTGTTCGCACTCAACTCAGGCCAAGCACTTATTATTGCTTGTGCTATTACTGCCTTAATGTGGTTGGGCTCAACAGAAGTAGTTGCAGGTACGCTCTCTATTGGTGAACTTGTGATGATTAACGCATATATGATTCAGCTATTTTTACCGCTTAACTTTTTAGGTTTTGTGTACCGCGAAATAAGACGCGCGCTAACCGATCTTGAAAATATGCTTGGGCTACTTAACAAAAAACCACAAATAACCGATGCACTTAATGCAAAAGAGCTAAATATTAGCCAAGGTGAAATAACATTTAACAATGTAAGTTTTAGTTACGATGCGCATCGCCCTATTCTTAATAGCCTTAACTTTTGTGTTAAAGCTGGCAGCAAAGTAGCCATTGTTGGTGCCAGTGGAGCAGGTAAAAGTTCATTAGCGCGACTGCTTTATCGTTTTTATGATGTAAGCGCTGGTGAAATTAGTATTGATAATCAAGCAATAAACTCAGTAACACTTAATAGTTTACGAAAAGCCATTGCAATAGTCCCACAAGATACGGTGCTGTTTAACACTACTATTCGTGGGAATATCGCTTACGGCAGACCATCAGCAAGTGATGCAGAAATTGACGAAGCCATTGCTATGGCGCATTTAAAAGACTTTATATCAACACTTGATAAAGGCGATAAAACACTGGTTGGCGAGCGCGGTTTAAAAGTATCCGGCGGCGAAAAACAGCGTATTGCCATTGCCCGCGCTATTTTGAAAAAGTCCCCTATTTTAATTTTTGATGAAGCAACTTCTGCACTCGACTCTCATTCTGAGCAAGCAATACTCGCAGCAATGCGTGAAGTTGCCAGTAACCATACGAGTATTGTTATTGCTCATCGCCTTTCTACTATTACCGATGCAGACACCATTATTGTGCTCAAATCCGGACAAATCATTGAGCAAGGTAAGCACGATGAGTTACTTACACTCGCCGGAGAATATGCCCGTATGTGGGAGCTTCAGCATAAAAAATAAAGAGTGTGTAACCTCTTTTAGCTCGGATACTTTCAAGTATTCGAGCTAAATAAAGCGTTTATAGAACCTATTAGCCTTTCTCTTTTCTTCTATATTAGTTTTATCGAGCACTATGGTGATTCACCTCAAAAGGTTTGTTTGTATGATTAATATCAATAACAATCGATAAGTTAAATATTCGTAACAATAAAAATGATTCACTGCTGCTTTAATTCAATCAGTGATACTCAGGAGTAAGTAATGAAAAAGAGTTTAATTGCCGCAGCATTAGCTGCCACATTTATTACCGGTTGTTCAGAGCCGCAAACAACAAAAACAGACGAGCAACAACCTAAAATAGTCACTGCAGCAGTGACAAAAAAAGCAGAGTTAGGTAGTTTTGGTGTTGATTTAACAGCCCGTAACAAAGCCGTTAAACCAGGCGATGATTTTTTTATGTATGCCAGTGGCACGTGGTATGACAACTACGTAATGCCTGCAGATAAAACCCGCTACGGTGCATTTTCAGGATTAGCTGAGCGCAGTGAAGACGATGTTAAAGCTATTATTGAAGAAATAGCCGCACGTAAAGATTTAAACGCAGAAGAAAAACTCGTTGCTGATTTTTACAATGCGTATATGGATACCGAAACACTTAATAAACTAGGTGTAGCGCCTATTAAGCCATTGTTAAGTGAAATTAGTGATATAGCGTCAACTGACGATTTAGCTGAAATGTTTGGTAAGTCTTGGTTAACCGGCAATAAAGCCCCTTTTGGCGGCGGCATGTGGTTTAACCGATTAGACCCTAACAAATATGAAATGTCCCTCGGTGCTGGTGGTTTAGGCTTACCCGATCGCTCTTACTACCTTGAAGACGCTGAGCGCTTTGTTAAAACCCGTACAGCTTATGTTGCTCACATTGCTGATATGCTTGAGTTTGCAGGAGTCGAAAATACCACTGAGCGAGCTCAAGCTATTCTTGACCTTGAAACCAAAATTGCACAAGGTCACTGGCCACGTGAAAAGCGTCGTAATCGCGATTTAACCCTAAACCAAGTTGAGCGTACCGATTTAAGCACTGCTTACCCTGGCTTTAACTGGGATTTATACTTTGAGCAAACAGGTTATAAAGTACCTCAGTTAAATGTCTCTCAGCCTGAGCCAATAAAAGCGATGATTGAGCTAATCAATCAAGAAGATATTGCAGTATGGAAAGACTATCTAACGTATCACGCTATTAGTGGTAACGCAGGTTTACTATCAGAGGAAGTATTTAATACTAACTTTGCTTTTTTTGGTAAAGAACTAAACGGACAGCAAGAGCCTCGTCCTCGATGGAAACGTGCAATAAGTCAAATGTCGGGCACAAATTCGCTTGGTTTTGCAATTGGTAAAATATACGTAGCACGTTACTTCCCTGAGTCATCAAAACAGCAAATGTCTGAGCTGGTTGAAAACCTTCGTACAGCCCTTGGTGAACGTATTGATAATCTCCAGTGGATGGGTGATGCAACTAAAGTAAATGCGCGCGCTAAGCTTGCTGCCTTTGTACCAAAAATTGGTTACCCCGATGTATGGCAGTCTTATGATGGTTTGAGCATTACTAAAAACGATTTAATCGGTAATGTGAAAAACATGCGTGAGTTTTTCCACGCAGAAAGTGTTGAAAAAGAGCTACAAAAAACAGACCGTAACCGCTGGGGCATGACGCCACAACGCGTAAACGCTTACTACAATAGCTCGTTTAATGAAATTGTCTTCCCGGCTGCGATACTACAACCGCCGTTTTTCGATCCAAATGCCGATCCGGCAGTAAACTATGGCGGTATTGGCGCTGTAATTGGTCACGAAATGGGTCATGGATTTGACGATCAAGGTTCAAAATCAGACGAAAACGGTGTGCAACGTAATTGGTGGACTGATGCAGATCGTGCTGCATTTGACAAAAAAGCCGATCAATTGGCTGCGCAGTACAGTAAGTACGAGCCAATTGAAGGTAATTTTGTTAATGGTCGAAATAGCCTTGGCGAAAACATTGGTGATGTAGGTGGGCTATCAATGGCTTATCACGCGTACAAGCTCAGTTTAAATGGTAAAGAAGCGCCTGTTATTGACGGCGTTACTGGCGATCAGCGTTTCTTCCTTGCGTGGGCACAAGTATGGAAAGAAAAACGTACTGAGCAAAGCATGCTTAACCAACTGCGTGGTGGCACACATGCCCCAGGTCGCTTTAGAGCACAAGCGCCGCGTAACCACGATGCATGGTACAAAGCGTTTGATGTAAAACCAGGCGATGCGTTATACCTTCCTGAAGATGAGCGTGTACGTATTTGGTAAGTAACATTTACTTTTTATTACTTAGTAAGGCAACCTGTTATACAGGTTGCTTTTTTATTGAATTAAATTTACACATAATAGATATAATTCCAACGTCTAGAACCCTCGATGATCCCATTAATAAAATACAGTTTACATGGCTTTTAAACGTTACCGATTTAATCTGTTTTAATACTTACTAGCCCTTGAATGCATTTACCTTTAGAATACGCATTATAATTTTATTCTATTATTTACATATATTAAGGCGAAACGCAGATGGGAAGAGCTTACCAAAACAAAAAAGATTCAATGGCTAAGACTGCGGGTGCTAAAACTAAAGTTTATTCTAAGTACGGCAAAGAAATTTATATTTGTGCAAAAAACGGCGGTGTAGATCCAGATGGTAACTTATCATTGCGTCGTTTAATTGAACGCGCTAAAAAAGACCAAGTACCAGCACACGTTATTGACCGCGCAATAGACAAAGCAAAAGGCGGCGGCGGTGAAGACTACGCAGCAACACGTTACGAAGGTTACGGCCCTGGTAACTGTATGATTATTGTTGACTGTTTAACAGACAACAACAAGCGTACCTTTGCTGATGTCCGTGTTTGTTTTACCAAAGCAAATGCTAAAATTGGCGCTCAAAACTCTGTTTCACATTTATTTGATCACCTTGCTATTTTTGTATTTGACGGTGATGACGACGAAGCAGTACTTGAAGCTCTTATGATGGCTGATGTTGATGTAACTGACGTAGAAGTAGATGACGGTAAAGTTACTGTTTTTGCTCCTCATACAGAGTACAACAATACACGTACAGCGCTTGAAGAAATGGGCGTTACTGAATTTGACGAAGACCTAATTAGCTTTGTGCCACAAATTGAAACGCCAATTGAAGGCGAAGACGTTGAAGTTATGGAACGCTTTTTAGCAATGTTAGAAGATTGCGACGACGTACAAAACGTTTACCATAACGCGCAATTCTAAAGAGCGATTTAGTAAGTTAGAACGACTTTAAGCCAACAGCTATGTTGGCTTTTTCATTTTTAGAACATGGTATTAATATGAACTTCCTTAAAGAGCTTAAAAGTGGCAAACTTGTTGGTGCTACTCGCCTGCAATTGGTAGAAGAGCTAACGACATTTCCTGAAGAAATCTTTAGCTTAGCTGACACGCTTGAAGTTCTCGATTTATCAAATAATAACTTATCAACACTACCTGATGAATTTGCCTGTTTAACAAACCTGAAGCGTGTGTTTTTATCGTTTAATCAGTTTAAGCATATTCCTAAAGTGCTCGCTAAATGCCCTGCTTTAATTATGGTCGCGTTTAAAGGTAACCAAATTTCTGAATTTGCATTAAACAGCCTGCCAAAAAATATTGAGTGGCTAATACTCACCGATAATACGTTAAGCGAATTGCCTGAAGATTTTGGTAATTATACCCAGCTTAAAAAGCTTGCGCTTGCAGGCAATCAACTTAAGCAACTGCCAAGTAGCATGGCGCAGTGTAAAAACCTTGAGCTTGTTAGGCTCTCTGCTAATAACTTAACACACGTAGACGACTGGCTGTTTGAATTGCCTAAACTTGCTTGGCTTGCGTTTGCCGGTAACGATTTTAATAAAGCTCAGTGCCTTACAAAAAGCTGCTTAGAAAATAAGTCTCTTAACGATTACACACTTAGTCATGTTATTGGCCAAGGTGCATCGGGCGTTATTCATTTAGCACAAGCTATTGAAAGTGCTGTAGCGATTAAATTATTTAAAGGCGCAATTACCAGCGACGGCTACCCGCTTGATGAAGTAAATTGCTGCTTACAAGCAGGCGATCACGCTAATTTAATTAAAGTACTTGCCTACATTGAGCAAAGTGATCAGCTAGGTTTAGTAATGGAGCTAATAGATAAAAGCTTTGCTAATTTAGGCCTGCCTCCAAGCCTTGAAACCTGTACGCGTGATACCTTTAATGATGATTGCCATTACTCAACTCACGCTATTTTAAAAATTGCACAGCAAATGGTAAGTACCTTACATCACTTGCATATTTGTAAAGTAAGCCATGGCGACGTGTATGGGCATAACACCATGATAAACAAAGATGCTGATGTATTATTTGGTGATTTTGGTGCAGCCACAAACTTAGCCATGTTAAGTGATTATCAACAAAAGCAACTAGAGTTGATAGAAGTAAGCGCTTTGGGCTGTTTAATTGAAGACTTATTAAGCACGGTAACCGGCGATGATAGACAAAGCGAGCTATTTTTTAAAATGTCCGATATGGCAAAACGTGCTATGCGACCTATATTAAATCAAAGGCCTACATTTATTGAGTTATTAGAAGAGCTAAATGTATAACTCAGTATTAATTAAATAAATTCTAACAGGGAGCAACGTGTAACACGTTGCTCCCTGTTAGTTTGTATTGTGTATTTATTCGATCATTCGAATTTATTTAGTGCGCTTAAACGGATAAACCTGTTGTTTTAGCATACCTATCGGCATGTAATCCCCGACTACACCATATGCTTCTGGCCACTCTTTTTGGCCTTTAACTGCTGTACCAAACGCATAATCTAAAAACGAAAAATGCGCAGCGTAATTACGGTCAATCGCGGCTTTATCTGACGCATGATGCCAATGGTGAAACTGCGGTGTAACCATAAAATATTTTAGCCAACCAAATCTAACACGTACATTTGCATGATTAAACACAGCCTGCAAACCCACAATTATTACGTACAAACTAATTATTTGCTGTGAAAAACCAAGCACAAATATAGGCGTGAGCACTAAGCTGCGCGTTACGAGTATTTCAAGAATATGCTGGCGAGAGCCCGCTAACCAATCCATTTCTTTAGCACTGTGATGTACGCCATGAAAGCGCCATAATAAAGGGACTTCGTGATAAGCACGATGCACCCAATACTGCATTAAATCTGCCACAAGTATTATTAAAAACAACTGCACTACAAAGGGTGTTTGCTCTATATAACCTTGTACTGTAGATGATACAGCCCAACCAAAACCATAATGTACAAAATGGTTAGTAACAAGTAATACAAAACCAATAATTAAATGATTTACAAAAAAGTGGTTTAAATCACCTCGCCACTCACTACGCAATATTTTTTGCTCTTTCCGATGCGGTAGCAGCTTTTCAATAACAATAAATATGAGTGTTGAGCCGAGTAAGTCTAAAATAAACCAATCGAGCCCTATGTAAGGTGTGTCGCTGGCAAACTCGTTTACCTCAACGTTTGGTCCGCCAAACATAATAGCCAATATAATAAAAAACCACGCTGTAGCTCCTAAGCGCTTATTGGTATTACGTACAAAGTTAAGTAGTCCTAAACTGCCCGAGACCAATAATGATGCAAACATAAGCTGACGTAAAAAGTCGACGCTGTAGCTTTTTCTCAGTTCTGGTGTGGTTAAGTATTCGGGAAAGTGAAACGCTAATACGCCTAAACAACTCAGTATTGCTAAAAAGCAGGCTATGTAGCCACTTATGTTGCCCTCACCTATCTGAAGATGATTTGTGCGAAATACTTTTCGCGATAAAGCTCTGATCATTTTTATTGTTCCTTGCGTCGTTGAGTTGATTAAATACAACGAAATTCCATTAATTTACACACCCACATATTAACAAAATTTAGGGGATAAAAAATACAAATAGTTCCCTCCATAGTCTGAGTTGCAAATATACAGATAAACTAAACGCAAAAAAGCCACGCAATGCGTGGCTTGGTTGGATAAAGCTAAACTTTTACAAGGTCAATTATAAGTACTGACCTAGTGCTTTAACTTGGTCTAGCATGCGGTTTGAGAAACCCCATTCGTTGTCATACCAAGCCATTACTTTAACTAGATTACCATCGGCTTTAGTTTGCGTTGCATCAAAGATAGATGACGCTGGGTTATGGTTAAAGTCGATAGAAACAAGCGGAAGCTCGTTGTATTGTAAAATATCTTTCATTGAACCCGTTGACGCTTCTTTCATGATTGCATTGATTTCTTCTGCAGTCGTATCGCGCTTAGTAATAAACGTAAAATCAACTAAAGATACGTTGATTGTCGGTACACGTACCGACATACCGTCTAATTTACCAGCAAGTTCTGGTAATACTAAACCAACAGCTGCCGCAGCACCTGTTTTAGTTGGGATCATAGATTGAGTTGCACTACGAGCACGGTATAGATCTGGGTGGTATACGTCAGATAGGTTTTGATCATTCGTATAAGAATGAATCGTTGTCATACTCCCTTTTTCAATACCTACTGTGTCATTAATTGCTTTTGCAAGTGGTGCTAAACAGTTAGTAGTACACGATGCATTTGAAATAATTTGGCTATCAGCGTTAATTACATCGCTGTTTACACCATGAACCACTGTTGCATCCATATCTTTACCTGGAGCAGAAACGATTACTTTTTTAGCCCCTGCTGTAATGTGCTTAGCAGCGTCATCACGTTTAGTGAAAAAACCAGTACATTCTAAAACGATATCTACGTTTAGTGCTTTCCACGGTAAATTTGCAGGGTCGCGTTCTTGCGTTAACGTAATTACGTCGTCATCAATTAACATGGTGTTATTTTCAAGTGTTACTTTTTTAGAAAATTGACCATGAACTGAGTCATACTGCGTTAAATGTGCATTAACGTTAGCAGGTGCTAAATCGTTAATTGCTACAATTTTAATTTCGCTGTTTTGAGCTGACTCATAAAGTGCACGTAAAACATTTCTACCGATACGGCCGTAACCGTTAATTGCTACATTAATCATTTTAGACTCCTATTTAAGTTCACTTGCTTGGCGAGCAAGCGCTTCAATTGCTTGCCAGTCTTTATTTTCAATTAGTTGTTTATCTAGCATCCACGTACCACCAACACAAATAACGTTGTTAAGCGCTAAATAGTTCGGTGCAGTTGCTAGGCTAATGCCGCCAGTTGGGCAAAAAGTAATATGTGGTAATGGGCCGCCGATTGATTTAAGCATTGCTGTACCGCCTGCAGCTTCTGCAGGGAAGAATTTTAAATACTTAAAACCATGCGACGCAAGTTCCATAACTTCACTTGCAGTTGCAGCGCCTGGTAAAAATGGTATATCTGATGTTTTAGCCAAAGCAATAAGCTCATCGCTAACTCCTGGACTCACCATAAAATCTGCACCTGCGGCAACCGAAAGATCAAAGCTTGCTTTATCTACTACCGTACCAGTACCTACATAGGCTTCAGGTACTTCTGCTTTCATCAGCTTTACAGCTTCTGCAGCAATAGGTGTACGTAGTGTGATTTCTAAGGCTTTTAAGCCACCGTTATATAACGCTCTTGCAAGTGGTGCTGCATCTTCTAATTTTTCGATTACAACCACTGGCACTACGGGTGCCGATGCTAAGATTTTTTCAATACTCATTACTTGTTCCTCATTACCCAGTATGGCTAATATTTATTCAAGTCCAAAAGCACTCGCGCCTAAATCGGCACTGCTTACGATATTTCTAAATCCAGTAAATAATTCACGACCTGTACCAAATGTTGCACTTGGCAGGCTAAGTTCTGCTTCACGTTTAGCAAGTTCTTCGTCGCTAACGTGTACTTTTAATATTCCATTTGGCGCATCAAGTGTCACTAAATCACCTTCTCGGATTTTAGCAATAACTCCGCCTTCGACTGCCTCTGGTGCTAAGTGAATAGCAGCTGGTACTTTACCTGATGCACCCGACATACGACCGTCAGTAACAATGGCTACTTTAAAGCCTTCATCTTGAAGCGTTGCCATTACTGGCGTTAATTTATGTAGCTCTGGCATACCTTTCGCTTTAGGGCCTTGCTCTTTTAGCACGGCAATAAAGTCTTGGTTTAATTCACCACGCGTGTATGCGTCTTGCAGAGCACTTTGTGAGCTAAATACTTTTGCAGGAGCAGTAACAACCTGATGTTCAATAGCAACAGCTGACACTTTAATAACAGCTTTACCTAAGTTACCCGTTAGGAGTTGCAGACCACCTTGCTTACTAAAAGGGTTACTCACTGGGCGAAGTACTTCTTCATCGTGTGAATTTGCTGGGCAATCTACCCATTTTACTTTAGTTGGGCCGGTTGAGTTGCTCATGATCAGGCTATCGTCTTTATCTAAACGTGGCTCTGTCATGTAAGGTGCTAAACCATCGCCTAGCATTGTTTTAACATCTGTGTGTAAGTAACCAGCGCTTGCTAGCTCTCGCATTAAGAAACCCATACCGCCAGCTGCTTGGAAGTGGTTTACATCAGCTGAGCCGTTAGGGTAAATACGTGTAAGTAGTGGTACAACTTCTGATAAATCAGACATGTCTTTCCACGTAACCTGAATGCCCGCCGCTTTTGCTATCGCAACAATATGAATAGCATGGTTAGTAGAACCACCTGTAGAAAGCAAGCCGACTAAACCGTTTATGATCGTTTTTTCGCTGATCACATCGGCTAAACACGGGCTTTCTTTATCATCTGTAAGCTGCTTAAGCATGGTTTCTACAGCATTACCTGTAAGACCATCTCGAAGCTCAGTGTAAGGATTAATAAACGAGCTACCAGGAAGGTGTAAGCCCATTATTTCCATTAACATTTGATTTGAGTTTGCAGTACCGTAGAACGTACAAGTACCTGCGCTGTGATAAGACGCGCTTTCAGCCTCTAATAAGTCTTCGCGACTTACTAAACCTTGTGCAAATTTTTGACGAATACGTGCTTTTTCTTTATTAGGAATACCTGATTGCATTGGACCTGCTGGTAAAAAGAACACAGGTAAATGACCAAACGACAATGCACCAATTAATAAACCCGGGACAATTTTATCGCAAACGCCTAAACAAAAAACGCCATCAAACACATCGTGTGAAAGCGATATTGCCGTAGACATAGCAATTACATCACGAGAAAAAAGCGAAAGCTCCATGCCGTCACGCCCTTGCGTAACACCATCACACATTGCAGGAACACCACCAGCAACTTGTGCTGTAGCATCGAATTTTGTTGCAATGTCTTTAATTAAATCTGGGTAATCTTTGTATGGCACATGAGCCGAAAGCATGTCGTTATATGAGTTGATAATAGCAAGATTTGGCTGCTCATCAGATTTTAAGCGCGCTTTGTCATCACTGCTACAAGCAGCCATAACATGGGCTATATTTCCGCAACCTAAACCGGCACGAACTCTTGTTTGTTTTTTTGCGTGCGAAATACGTTCTAAATAATCTTGACGGGTATTTTTACTGCGTTCGATAACGCGCTGGGTAACTTCTTGAATACGAGGATGTAACATAATTTAACTCATCTCTATTAGTTAGAGGATAAAGGCTCAGTAGCAACTACAGACTCCACGTAAATAACTGTACTGAGCATCTTTGATTTACCCGTTCAAAGGTACGCTACCAGGGAGCCTCTCACAACAGCCCTGACACCGGTGTCACTGTATTAACGCATAGCAATGACACCGGTGTCAACCCCGGGTAACAAAAATAGTTTAATATTTTAACATGACCGAATAATGACCTAATTGATTTTTAGGCACAAAGTATATTTTAGCAAGTTCAGAGCAAAAAAAAGCCCAAATAAGCGTCACTCATATTCGGGCTACTGTGAAAGTTTTTTTAACTCACTATTTTATCGCAGAGGTAGACTCGCGTGTAATTAAGCGCGACTCAAGTGTTACCTGATAAGGCTTTTCTTGTGGTTGAGCTATGTGTGAAATAAGTTGAGTTACGGCCTGTTTAGTCATCTCTTCAACCGGTTGTGCAATAGTTGTTAAACCAGGCCAAATATGACGCGCAATGGGTGCATTATCAAAACCAGCTATTGAAATGTCATCAGGCACTTTTAATTGGCGCTGAGTAGCTAATTTTAATACCGCTGCCGCCATGTAATCGTTTGATGCAAATACAGCTGTTGGCCTAGGGGACAAATCTAATATGCTACGTGCACTATCTACACCAGAATGATAACTAAAGTTACCCTCCTCTACTAATCGTTCATCAAACTCTATCCCATGGCTTGCAAGTGAGCGCCTGTAACCTTTAAAGCGTTGTTGCGTAGCACTGTGATCCGGGTGCCCTTTAATAAACGCTATAGATTTATGCCCAAGGCTAATTAAATGCTCAGTAATTTCAAATGCGCCTTGCTCATCATTACTACGAACTGAAATAGAATCATCTTGAAGTAAAGCTGACGCAACTCTTGCATAAGGAATTTTTTTAGATTTTAAAAAAGAAGCCAGCTCAGCAAAATCACCAAAAGGAGGTGTTAGCACAATGCCATCTAATCGAGATGTCTGCAGTAATTGCTCAATATTATTTATAAGGGCATCACCACGAAACTCACAGGGGTGTATCAATAGATTATAATTATTTTCTTTGCATGCTTCTAGAGCACCCGTTTGCACGCGAGTGATGTAGCTTTTACTTGGGTTATCGTAAAGACAGCCAATAATAAAGCTACGATTTTGTGCAAGCCCTCGTGCAATTGGGTTTGGGGTATAATCGAGTTCTTTAAATACCGCAAGCACCTTTTCTCGGGTTGCAGCACTAACATTAGGCTCGTTATTTAAAACGCGTGATACGGTTTTTTTAGAAACACCAGCATGACTTGCCACACTGTTTATTGTTACTTTTTTCATCACTCTATTTTTCCAAATGCGAACAAGGAAAGCTCCTTATTTGCTGTTGTGCAAACACGCTGCGGCACCAATTAGTGGAATATTATCTTGTGTTACAAGTGTTACAGGAATTTGCCCTGCGTACTGCGACATAATACCCTTTTGCGAAAATCGTTCAACAAAACGACTTTCTAGAAGTCTTGCTTGCATTCGAGGCAGTATTCCACCGCCAATAAATAGTCCGCCTAAAGCGCCGTAAACAACGGCTAAATCGCCAGCTACACTGCCAATCCAATCACAAAACTGGTTTAGCGTTGCATCACACACATCACATTCACCGCTATTAGCTAGGCTACTAATTTGCGCTGCATCTAAATTTTTAGCTGTTACACCCTTAACCGCAGACATCGCTTTATATAAATGCGTTATGCCAGGTCCTGAAAATACAGTTTCGATAGAAACGTGGGGGTGGTCTTTACGTAATTCATTTAATAATAAAGTATCGAGTTCATTAACGGGTGCAAGTGATATGTGCCCACCTTCTGAACTTAAAACAGCGGTAGATTGCGATGTTCTTACTAAACATGCAGCACCAAAACCAGTACCTGGGCCTATAACACCAATGTTTGCATTGTCATCAGCTTGACCTGCTTTAACAATTACATTTTGTGTTGGATCTAAGTAAGGAGCAGCGTATGCAAAAGCAGCAAAATCGTTAATGACTTCTAGTTGAAGTAAATTAAAGTGTGCTTTAAATTCACTAACACTAAAATGCCAACCTAAATTGGTTAAGTGTACCTGCCCAGCTTTTATTGGACCTGCAACGGCTAAGCATGCGCGTTTAGGGGTAATATGCGAAACTGTTTGTAAATATTGTTCTAGCGCACTTTCAAGTGAACCAAAATTAGCACTAGGGAATATATTAATGTGCTCTATTACAAATTGGTTAGTGTCTTCATTAAAACCAGTTATTAAAGCAAAGCGGGCATTAGTGCCGCCAACATCAGCAACTAAGATGGGATCAAATTGGGCAGAAGAGTTTAGGCTCATAGTATTATCTCTTTTGTTAAGCGACTCGTGCTTATTATTTTACAATGGTATACCATTGTTATTTATACTTTGAGCTATCACCTCAAAGTAGCTATCACCTCAAAGTAGCTATCACAGTAGAAAATGCTGTCTATAAAAGATATTGACAGCGAATACGTTTTGACAACAAAATGATAAAACACTGACATTATGACACCGGTGTCATGAATTTATCAATAAAAATATACGTTAATTCACAAAAAGCTTGAAATTATTCATTAATAAACGAAAATGACACAATTATTTATCAATTTAATTAAGTTGTAACAATGAAAGGTAAAGCCACCTCATTTGATATTGCCCACTATGCAGGGGTATCTCAATCAACTGTATCTCGCGCTTTACGTAACAGCCATCTTGTTAACGAAGAAACACGTAAGCGTGTGTTCGATATAGCTAAAAAACTTAATTACAAAGTTGATAAAAATGCCAGCAACTTGCGAACTCAGCAAAGCAGTACGCTAGCATTACTTCTTTTCGAAGACCCTACTTCTGATGAGTCACAAATTAATCCGTTCTTTTTAGCCATGCTTGGTAGCATTACCCGTGCTTGCGCTAAAGAAGGTTACGATTTATTAGTATCATTTCAATCGGCCAGCGCTGATTGGCAAGCAGACTATGAAGATAGCCACAGAGCCGATGGTATTATTTTACTCGGTTATGGCGATTACATTGATTACCAACCAAAATTTAACACCCTACTTGAACAAAACACTAAGTTTGTTTGTTGGGGCGCAACGGTTGATAATCGCCCAGATTTAACTGTTTGTTGTGACAACTACGGTGGCGGTAAGCTTGCCGCTGAGCACTTTATTGCTCACAGCAGAACTGATTGCGCTTTTATTGGTGATGCATCTGATCATAGCCCTGAATTCTTTAGTCGCTTTCAGGGCTTTAAAGATGAGCTATTGGCTAACAACGTAAAAATAAACGAACGTAAAATGGCTAATGCTATATCTACGGAAGAATCTGGGTATCACGCCACTCGTTCGCTTATCGCTAATAATATTAAATTTAACGCCTTATTTGCCGCAAGCGACTTAATCGCTATTGGCGCTATACGTGCGCTTAAAGAAGCAAATATCAACGTACCAAAAGATGTTGCGGTAGTCGGCTTTGATAATATAGCCATTGCAAGTTATGTAAATCCACCACTGACGACTATAGAGCAAAACACCACTGTTGCTGGGCAAATGCTCGTAGAGAACTTATTAAAACTGATACGTGGTGAAGAAGTGCAAACTACCCTATTAGCTCCTATTCTCATTCCTAGAAGGTCAAGCTGAGCCTGCCTGATAAAATAAAGCAGAATTAACAAACCATTTTAATTGGCAGTTACAACTACTTAAATTTTATTCAGTATCTTTTTATCTATTCATTTCACTTTTCTTTCTGATGTATTCATATCTCACAAAAATTCAAAATTTAGATATAAAAAAAAGCCTCTAACGAGGCTTTTTTATTAAACAACTTTTAACTCATACTAACAAGTTGTTAGAAATCGTAAGACGCTGATAATTGAATTCTACGAGGAGACTGGTAAGACTGAGCTAAACCAAATGTAGCATTTCCATCACCAGCAGCTATTTCTGCAGCTTCATCATAACGAGTTTCAGTAGCAGCATCAAATACGTTAAATATATCCATAGCTAAACGAACTTTCTGATCGTTAAAGCGAAGGTTATAAGTAAAGTTAAGATCTAAACGTGCTGTCCATGGTGTAGTACCCATGCTGCCACGAGGGAAACGTTTATCACCTACATAGTAAGTATCACCGTATACGTATTGATCAGGATCTGGAGTATAACCTTGACCTAAAGCAGTCCAAGGACGTCCAGATGCAATATTAACATTAGCACCAATTAAGAAATCTTCTGTAACAGCAAAAGCACCATAAATTTTGATGTTATGACGACGATCTGCAGGTAGATTACCATTAGCACCATCCATTAGATAAGGGTAATCCCAATCTTGCGTAAGACCGGCATCATCTTGACCATTATCAGATTTAACAAAACCTTCTGTATTACCGTAGTTGTGAGACCACGTGTATAGAGCTTTTAAAGACCAAACCTGATCCCATGTTTTTTCAAGTGTTAAATCAACTGATGCGTATTTACGCTTAGCTTCCGGGTAACCTAACTCTTCAGCACTAAAGCTATATTCTTCAGTGGTGCCGTCACCATCAAGATCGAAATTGAAAGTAGCACCATTACCTGGATTGAATAAGAACCAGTTTTCACCTAAGTATTCACCATTTTCATCACTAAAGATATAAGAACCATCATCAATTTGATTACCTAAAACACGGTAAGTTGCTTTGATACCCCATGACCAATCATCATTGATTGCTGCTTGATAACCAATCATATACTCATCGTTATACATTGGTTCAAGATCTTTATCAGATAAGGTATTTGATGGTTTTGCAGTACCGTCACCGCCATTAGAAATAGCAGGATCACCTAACTGTGTGCTTAAACCAACAGGAGTACCGTCTGCATTTAAGCCTTCATATGCATACCATGTTTGAATATAAGTTTCTGCACCTGCTAAACGAATATTTGTATTAGCTGCTACTGGTAGGTAATAACGACCAGCAGTGAAGAACAACTTACTATCGCCATCTCCGTTAATATCCCAAGAACCACCTAAGCGAGGAGCAATTTGATTATCGATAGAAACAAACTCTTCGCCATCTGCATTGTAGTTTGTAAAACTATCATTACGAAGACCTAGTGTTAATGTTAAATCTTCTGTAACCGACCATTGATCTTCAATATAAATAGCCCAGTTTTCTACTTCAAACGAACCGCCATTTTTATAATCGCGTACACGTGTTGTCTTCATTTCTTCAGGTAAGACATAACCATTAGCCAATCTAGCGCCTTCTTCGTATGTACGATAATAGTAGTAAACGCCACCAGAGTTTTGTGTTGTTGAATCAGCTGTATTAGTTTCAGAATCATAACCAAATTTTAGCGTATGCTCATCGTTTAGGTAGTAATCAAAGTCAACGCGCAATTGCTCACGTTTATCTTCATTTTCACCAACGGTAAAGTTTACATAACACGTAGTATCCTCACCTAAATCGGCATCATAACCTGTAGGACAATCATCAAAGTCTGAGTAATCAGTTTCTGAAAATTTAACTTGGCCATACATTGCTGACATACTTAAATCTTCCGTCAGGTTACCAGTGTAACGAACAGCAAAACTTTCACCGCCTCGCTTGTGATAAGCTGTACCACCATCTTCAGTATAATTACCATTTCCTTCAGGATCTGAAATTGTTTTTTCTGAATAAGTTCGTTTATCACTAAAGCCCCAAAGCATTAGTTGATGATCTTCGTTAATATTCCAATCAAAACGAGCTAGATAATATGGGTCATCATCTTTTTCAACTGTTAAATCTGTTTGAGACGCATTACCGTATTCGTAGTCATTATCTCTTGCAGTATAAATACCATAGAAAAATAATGTGTCTTCAACTATCGCACCTGAAGCATAAATACTTGTTTCAAATGAATTGTCGTAGTCGTCTTGGTTATTAACATATAAATCACCAATACAATGCCCGTCTGCATCTTCACAACGATCATTTTGCTTGTAAAGTGAGTTAGGAGCTTGCTCGCTTAACGAGTCAGATGAATAAATCGTTTCAACACCAAAGTGAAAATCATTAGAACCAGACTTAGTAACTGATGAGATTAATCCACCAGTGGTACGCCCGAATTCTGCAGAATAACCACCTGTTTTAACTTGGAAGCTATCGTACGCTGTGAATGGGATTGTTGCACCACCAAGACCATTACGGAAATTAGTCATATTTAGACCATTCACGTAATAAGCATTTTCAGCTACAGAAGCACCACCAAATGAAGCTTGGTCGCCAAAACGACTGTCCCCTTCAGTTGCGCCAGGCGCAAGCAATGCTACTGAAGTTACTGAGCGAGATATTGGTAGTAGCTCTAATTCTTCAGAGCTAATGTTTAATGAAGATTCTGATGCAGAAACATCTATTGCGCGAATAGAACCACCTACAACAGCAATTCTTTCGATATTACCTGTAGTTAGTGGAATTTCAATAAGAGCTGTTTTACCAACTCCTATAACCACATCTTTAACTTGAGCTTGGTCAAAACCAGCTTGAGAAACGACAATATTATATTTACCAACTGGTACCTGTTTTAGATCGAACTCGCCGTTCGAATCTGCAATAAGCGTTTTTGAATAGCCTTTCGTGTCATCTGTTATTGTTATTGATGCACCCGCTAGTGAAACACCTGACTGAGCCGTTAAGCTACCTTTGATAGCGCCGTTAACGTTATCTGCCATTGCAGGCATTGCCGCACTTAACGTCATTGCAACTGCTGCGGCAGTGAATGAGCGTTTAAAGGTCTTAGAAAAATTATGGTTCATTTTTGATTTATCCCTAGATAATTAGATTTTTATTTTTTATGTATTTCATCAAATACTTTATATAACGGTTACTTATTTAAAGTATTTAATCCCCCCTTAATCTATAAGGGGAAACAAATTAATAACACAATAAAAACAAACTTGCCAACAAAATGAGACAGCAATTAACAGGAAAATCACCATAAAAAACAATAAATTAACAAAAAAACAAGGATAAAACCAAAAAACAAAATAAAAACAAAAAAACAAACATATAATTTACATTGCTAGTTGTTTGCAAAACTAACAAAATGAATAAAAAGCAGGCTCCATTATTTATAAAAATAGCGCCATAAACACCATTAAAAAACAACCCTTATACAATTCACTTAAAACTCCTACCAAAATACTATCCCACTTAATTAGCATAAATATTCACACCACACTTCACAAACCCTATACCGTTGCAAAAAACGGAATTTAATTTAGAAAAAAAACGCCTAAGTAAAATCTTTTTTTATGTCATATAATTTCAAAACCATTACTTAAACAACGTGGAAACCACCAAATAATGATCCCAAACTCGTTTACCACAGAGTAAACTTACCTGCTTAATATATTTTGCATATATCCAAACTTTAGGTGTAGTTGAGTTTATGCTCTCACTTAGCGCATTACTTGCTAGTAACGTAAAATTAAACTCCTTATTTGCTGCAAGCGAGTTAATTGTATCGGCACTATATATGTGCTTAAAAAGGCTAATATTAAAGTAACAAAAGATCTTGCGTTAGTCGGCTTTAATAGCATAACCATTGCAAGTTATCTGACTCCCTGACTACAATAGAACGAAACTCCACTGTTGCAGAGCTAATACGTGGTTAAGAAATACAAAGTACACTATTACTTCCAATTTTTTGTTCCTAAAAGGTGAATCTGAGCTTTCGTTTTTTGTAAATACCCGCTCAAATCTGTTCACATTCATTTACAAATAACATAAAACCAATAAAAACAATAAATTAAAGAAAATAGCACCTAGAAAATTATATTTTTTAGTTAAATAAACACCAATTACTGCCTACTTAACCACGGCCACTCGTTAACCATATTTACTATTTTGTTTCCTTAATGTAAATTTATTGTGCCGCTATGATCTTACCTTCTAACTTTATAGCTTAAATAACAATAATATCTCAGGGATCTACATATGTTTAAAACTAAAGCTCTATCAAATGCAATAAGATACTCCTTATTGCTAGGCTCTGTAGCCTTAGCGCCTAACGCGCTGGCTCAAGAAAATGATTTGAATTCAGACGTGGAATTAGAAGAAGAAGCACCTGAACGAATAGTTGTAACAGGCTCACGTATAAGAAAAGCTGAATTCTCAAATGCATCACCAATTCAAATTATCAATGGCGACTTATCTCGTGAAATGGGTTTATTTGATGCAGGCTCAATGCTTCAATCGACCAGCCAAGCGGCTGGAGCTCAAATAGATAATACATTTGGTGGTTTTGTACTAGATAACGGCCCGGGCGCTGCAACAATCGGATTTCGTGGTTTAGGTGCTGAGCGAACTCTTGTACTTATTAATGGTCGAAGAATGGCTCCTGCTGGCGTTGGTGGTGCACCAACATCCCCTGATTTGAATTTAATACCTGGCGTGATGATTGAGCGTGTAGAGAATTTATTTGATGGCGCATCAACCGTTTATGGTTCTGATGCGGTAGCTGGTGTAGCTAACGTAATATTGAAAAAAGATGTTGAAGGTTTTATTTTTGATGCATCTTATCGTCAACCTAAAGGTGAAGGTGGTGAAGAAACTGTACTTTCGGGTATGTGGGGCAAAACCATGGATAATGGTTTTATCACTGTAGGTGTTGAATATTCAGAACAAAAATCTCAATCTTTATCTGGCAACCCTTTTGTTAAAGGGTGTGAAGAGCGTATTTGGGAAGCTGAAGATGGCAGTATCGTAACGCGAAACAGTGGCTATGGTCCTGTAGCAAGCGGTGAAGATTCATGTGACATTTTCCCTCTAACAAACCGTATTAGCGTACCTTCTTTCTTTGGCAGTGTTTATTACACTCCTAACTTTACAAACACTGGTATTCCAAACTTCAGCGAATCAACTGTACCATCAAGTCTTGAAGGATTTTTACCTTCATGGGTAGCTGGCGATTTCGATGGCGATGGTATTAATGATGGTGTATTTGTTGATGGTAACGGCGATGGTTTCCGTGACGTTGACTTCCAAGACCCTCTATACGCTTTCCAACAATCGGATTACTACAAAAGCGGTGATTACAGAAGTAAAAATGAACGTATCTCACTAATGCTTAATGGTGAATACAACTTCCAAGATGATAACGACACAACTTTCTACTATGAAGGTTTATATGCGAGTCGTAAATCACCAATTTTTAGCCCTGGTGCACAAATATTCCAACAAGTAGCGGCATCAAATCCGTATAACCCTTGTGGTACAAACGGTATTGACTGTTTTGGCGTGTTAGGTGTGGGCCCTGGTGGACCTGAAGCCGTTCAGCCAATCATCAACATTCGTGGTGACCGTGATCAAACTGAGGTTGAAGTTTCACAATATCGTTTAGTTACTGGTGTTACTGGTAACCTCGGTATGTTTGAAAACATTGGTTTAGACAATTGGTACTACGACGCGTCTGTATCGTACAGCGCATCAAAAGGTACTGACCACCGTGTTGGTATTGATGAAGAGCGCTTAATTAACTCATTAGAAACCGCTGTTCTTAATGATGATGGGACTGTTACCTGTGGTACCGGTTCTGATGGATGTGTTCCTGTTAATTTATTTGCAGACAGTATTTACCAAGAAGGCGGCGGTACGCTTTCACCTGAAGAAGCGGCCTATTTATTTATTGATCGCGACATCGAAACTAAAGTAAACCAGTTTGTTTTTAATGCATTCATGGGTGGTGACTTCTTTGCACTACCATGGAATAACGAAACTGTTGCAGGTATCGTTGGTATTGAATATCGTCGTGATGAGATTGAATCAAATCCTAATGCAGCAGCATCACAAGGCTTACTATGGGGCTACTTTGCTGACCAAGGCGCTGATGGTTCTCGTAATCTAAAAGAAATATTCACAGAAGTTGACTTCCCTTTACTTAAAGGAGTTAAAGGTGCTGAAGAACTTACATTTACAGCTTCTGGCCGTGTTTCTGAAGAATCTTTCTACGATGCTGAATCAACTTATAGTCTTAAAACTATCTACCGTCCTGTTGATTGGTTTACTTTACGTGCAACAAAAGGTACTTCTTATAGAGCGCCAAACTTACGTGAACGTTTCTTAAACGGTACGTCTGGTTTTAATACAGTTGCCGATCCATGTGTTGTTCCGGAAGATGCTCGTAATATAGACCCATTGAACCCAGGTTCAGCAGCTACATATAATGCGGCTGAAGAAACACGTGATACAGCGGTACTAAACGCTTGTCAAGCATCAGGTATTGATCCAACTACTCTTGGTTTAGGTCAAGGTGGGACTGATTCATATACTGGAACTTATAGCGCTGAGATTGAAACTGGCGGTACAACTGAGCTTAGTGCTGAAACATCAGTGGCTAAAACATACGGTTTTATCTTTGAACAACCGTTCACTGATGCATTTGATTTAACAATGTCATTAACTCGTTTTGATATTGAAGTAACAAATAGTATTGCAGAGCCAAGCGCTGGTTACAGTATTGGTCAGTGCTATTCTGCTGATGGTAATGATGCTTTTTGTAGCCGTATAGGGCGTGACGAAAATGGTCAAATTGATTTAGTTGATGCTAGCTTTATCAATATTGGTTTAATCTCATCTAAAGGTTTTGATTACAATATCTACTTTGAAACAGATACGGTAATTGCAGAAGAAAACTTAGGTATTACACTAGACCTTCAAGCTACGCGCATGACAGAGCAAGTTTTTGATGTACTTGGTACTATTGATGACAATATGGGTGAGCCAGATTCACCAGAATGGCGCGGTACAGCACGCTTACAACTTAAATATTCTGATTTTAGATTTAACTGGGAAACACGTTTCATCGGTAAAGGTCGTGAAGATGAAGATGATTTAGGTGAATTCGAAGAAGGTACTGCAGGTTGTCGTGGTTTAACTGACGCAAATGGTGCTCCACTTAAATGTCGCCCTGTTGGTTTCACCGATGACTACTTTGTACATAACATCGGTATGACTTGGTCTAACGATGCTTATAAAGTGAACTTTGGTGTACGTAACGTATTTAATGAAGCTCCACCAAAAGTAGATCCAAGTGGCTCTTTCTCAAATACTAACATCCCTCTAGGTGTTGGTTATGATACTTCAGGACGTAGCCCATACATCAGTTTTACAGCTTCTTTTTAATTAGAATTGGCTGAGTATATATTCAATCCAGATGGCCTAAAATTTTAGGCCATTTTTTTGAGGGAATAAAAAATGAAACTTAAAAAAAGAATGTTAGTAGGGTTTACCTTACTAAGCCTATCTTCTTTCGCTAATAGCGAAACTGAAGATGCGACACAAATGAGCAGTATCGATGCTTTTTCAATGTCATCGGCTATCCGTAGTGTTGTAGCATCACCTGATGGTAAGAAGCTTGCTATTTTAAGAGCCACTACCAAAAATGGTGACTATATAATTGAGATAAGAGATCCAAATAACCTAGAAGCAGACCCCGTAAGGTTGGGCGCTGATAAAATGCTGATATCTTCCATCGTATGGTTAAACGATGAAAAAATTGGCGTTATGTTTAGACAAATACTAGAAGATGGTAGTCGCAAGTATTGGGTTAATAAGTTTGCAATAACTGATGCAGATGGTGAAGGCGACTGGTTATTGCCATTTAAGAAAAAACGAAATATTCAATTTAATATAATAAATATACTTCCTGACAAAAAAGATGAAGTATTAGTAGAGGTTGATATTAATAATAACTACATTCCAGATGTAGTGCGCTTTAATATTAATACTGGACGAAGCGTTACTGTAATGCGCGGAAATGAAAAAGTATCAGGCTCATTTGTTTCTGACTACGATGGTGAAATAAGAATAGCCCAAGGTTGGAATAAGTCTGATAACGCAATCGATTATTATGCCCGAGATAAAGGCAATGATGATTGGAAAGTAATTAAGCAAGTTAGCCCTAAAAAGCGTGAAAATTTTGAGATATTAGGGTTCGCAAAAAGTAATCCTAACGAAGTTTATGTTAACGCCAACTTGGGCGAAAATACGACTGGCATCTATATTTACAATATTAAAACAGGTCAGTATTCTGAACGCCAATTTGGCCTTAAATCGGTAGATACCGACGGTGTTATACTTGATACAGACGGTACTTTACAAGGCTTTCGCTATACCACCAAGCAACCTAAGTTTTATTTCACAGATCCTAACCTTCAAGCACTTAACGAATCTGTTGCTTCTTTATTTAAAGATAAGTTTGTGCAAATCATTAGTAGTTCTGATAACGATAATGTATTAGTAGTGAGAGTATCTGCTGACGATAACCCAGGCAGCTATTACATTGTTACTAATAAACAGAAGTTAACCAAAATTGGTGATCGACTTCCGTTTATTGATAAAAGTAAACTAGGATCCGTTAAATATATCTCTTATAAAGCAAGAGATGGACGCAAAATAAAAGCGTATGTAACAATTCCTGCGACTAAAGGTCCTTACCCCGCAATAGTACTCCCTCACGGTGGTCCTTGGGTGCGCGACTCTATTGTTTTTGATGATTGGGCGCAGTTACTCGCCTATCATGGTTACGTTGTTATTCAACCAAACTATCGTGGTTCTACTGGTTACGGTTTAGAGCATTGGATAGCAGGTGATAATAACTGGGGCTTGAAAAAACAAGATGATTTAGACGATGCCGCGCAGTATTTGATCGATAAAGGCTTAGCAACAAAAGATAAGCTTGCTTTATTTGGTTGGAGTTATGGCGGTTATGCTGCATTTGCTGCATCTATGCGTGAAAACAACATATATAAATGTGTTGTTGCCGGTGCGGGTGTAAGTGATTTGAGTCGTATCAATGCAACTCTTAACGAAAATCGCTTTTTAAGTATTTTACAACGCCCTACTATTTCTGGTGTCTCTCCTGTAGAACAAGTAAATAAAGTAAATATTCCGATACTGATTGTACATGGTGATATAGATAGTCGTGTTCCAGTAAAACACAGTAGAGACTTCGTATCTGAGCTTGAAAAGTACAAAAAAGACTTTAAATATATTGAGCTAGAAGATGCCGATCACTTTTCTGATACGCTTTTTTACGATCATAAAAAAGAGTTTTATACTGAGTTATTATCGTGGTTTGATAATAAATGTGGGCTCAAATAATATAATTAAAGGGTGACATTCATTTTTGTGAAGAGAATTCTTTAGTTTTAATACCGAGTTACTACATAATAAAAAGGCTTCTAAATTTATTTAGAAGCCTTTTTTAATCACTACAGCATTTTATACCAATCCGCAATAATACTTAATCATTTTGCGGGGCTAAACGTGTCGCTAACTGCGTTAAAAAATTCTTATTTAGAACAACTAAATAGCGAATTTTTTGCCTAGCTATCAACACGTTTTTCCTGCCTCAAAATAGATCACTTAATTAAGCGAATTGGTATTATATATTATTTTTTTAGAGACTCGGCAACCACCGGATAATAGTCCCAAACTTGTTTATCACTGAGTGAGCGTACAAGCTTAATGTATTCTGCGTGTGTCCAAGCTAGAGGTGTTGCTGAGTTTGTACCCTCGCCTAACTCATAACCTGCTTTATTTACGCCTACGCCATCCCATACTTGCTCCGGTAGCATCATGCCGCTATTAGCAAACTGCTCTAAACCTTTAACGTAACTATTTTTAATGTCCGCTTGTTTTGCATCATCAAGCGCATTATTTGCATTTGCAGCTGCTATTTCATAATGCCCGCGCTCACCTGTAAAAAATGGCCATACACGACCACGTTGGCCTGGCGTGTTGCTCCCACTTTCGGCGTAATTAGTACCTGTGGTTTCATCTTCGCCGTAACCGTCGTTACCATAACGGCGATAGCCTGCAAATGTGCCGCTACCATCGGTAAAGTTAAAGCTGTATTTAACTTGTAAGTTATCTTCAAGCGTTTCGTCGTCATATTCAGGTAAGGTTTTAACTATACTTGCATCCTTGGCACTTCTTACTCCGTAGCGGACTAATTCTAAAAACCCACCGTCTAAAATCTGCTTTTTGTTAAAACCTTCACGGCCATTGTTGGCGTTAATTTTAGTATTAGAGTTAGCGTCGGTGTCTTGACCTATACGAATAAAATACTCGCCATCGGTGCTATCACCTTTTAAATTACCTTGAGTGGTAAACATTTGCGATTCTATATTACTGTTGTACTTTTTAGCCGTTGCTAAATAACGATCAGCATTTTGAGTATCACCACTGAGTGTTGCTATGTCACTGGCTGTTATAAGGCCAGCAACAACGGCAGCCGTTGTAGAGGGAGAATAACCACTTTGCTCTTCCCAGCGCTCTTGCTGTGTTGCAGGTGGAGTGATTTGCATGTCGTTCCATAAAATTTTAGCTCTTCCGCCATTAACTAAAAAGTCAGCTGCCGGTTTTAGCATGCGTGCGTACCAATCTTTAAGTTCGTTATCACTTAGTACGTTTGCTTGATGTAACTTCCACGCGAGCATAATTGGCATAGCCGTTTGATCTAGCTGTACCCCTACCCATTCAAGTTCACCGTCAACATGTGTTTTTTGTAAAAACCAGCCAGTGTCGCCATTGTTACCGGGAGTTTTGCTAGTAACTTGTACTTTTTCAAGGTATTCGAAGGCCGTTTTTGCAGTGGCTGTATCGCCTAAGGCCATAAACGCCATAGCTACTTGATAAAAGTCACGAACCCATACCGCTTTGTAACCTGTAGAACCCTCTTTGGCTGAAACAGTTTCACCCCAAGGATTAGAAAGTGAGGCAATGAGCGCACCCGCATTGGTTTTGTCCTCTTGCGCTTTTAGCACCATTGCACTGGTATAAAGTAGCTTACCGTCATCGGCTGTTTGATTAACCATGGCGCTTAATGGCTCAAGGCTTTGTAAATAATCTTCCCAGCCTAGCGCTTCCCCTTTACCGTTGTAGGCATCAAGCACATTTTGATAACCTTTAGATAAGCTCTGCGCACCTTGTTGATGGCTTTGCTGCTGGGTTTTACCAAAGCTTAGTGCTAAATCAAATGTGGTATTACTATCGATATTACCAAGCTCTGCCAGCAGAGTGACGTTACCTGCCTTATCGCCAGTGTTTGAATATTGTTTGCTTAGTGTGTGTTGTTTTTTAAGTGAGGTGATGCCATCGCTCACACCTGTAAAGCCTACACTTTGCATTTTGAATGGCGTAGATGATTGCAACGTTAAAAAGTTATCGTCTTCCCAGGCAACTAAGCCTTGCTCAGTGGTTTTTGCAAAATCACCTAAGCCGTTGTTGTTTATATAAGGGTTAACAGCAACATACGCTCTCACGCCTTTAAGTGATGTATTAAAAATACTGCGTACAAACAATGTTTGTCCGCCTGGATCGGTGAATATGTGTTTTTCGAGGGTAAAACGCCCTTGCTTATCTGTGCTTGTTACTTTGTAAGCAAGCGATAGTGGTCTACCTTTATCGTCTTTATGTAAGTAATCAATTGTAACGTCTAAGTCGTCAGCTTCAGTGACTGTAAAGTCTTTACCGGTTACTACAAACTGCATATCTTTGATTTGTGCTTGGTGAATGAGTCCAAACATAGTTTCGGTGATCATACCTTTAGCAATTGAAAACCATACTTTTGATACTTCACCTGTCGCAGCGTTGTTATTATACTGGCCGTTTTGGTATTGCTCAAAAGAAGTACCAATTCCGGTTTTACCCGCGTAAGCCCAAAATGGTTCAGCACCTGGTGCGCCAGGAGCGGCTGAAACTGTAGCGTCAATATTTTCGTTATTCGTATTTTGTGCACCACAGGCTGTTAAACCCAAAGTTAAAAGAGCGGTGGTAATAAGGTTATATTTTTTCATTGTGTGACCCTTAGTTTGAATTTTTAACGCGCATTACAGCAATTGCAGCAACAACGAATGATGCAGCACCAATTAATAATGCGTAAATAGGCTGATTAGAAAATACGTGGCGTAAAATAAGCCCTAAAATACTAGCGGCAAGCAATTGCGGTATAACAATAAAGAAGTTAAAAATACCCATATACACGCCCATTTTGTTACTCGGTAGTGCATTACTTAACATTGCATAAGGAAGCGATAAAATAGAAGCCCATGCAAAGCCAACGCCTATCATTGGAATAAGGAGCATTTTTGGATCTGTTATAAACATAAAGCTCGCAAGGCCCAATGCGCCTAGTAATAAGTTAAAGCAATGCGCACCTTTTAATCCCATTTTTTTAACTAAAAACGGAATACACATAGCAGCAATAGCCGCAAAGCCATTGTAAGCTGCAAATAAAATACCGACCCAATCAGCCCCATCGTTAAAGGCTTTACTTGTTGCATCACTGCTGCCGTAATGAAAGCTTGTTACTGCGGCTGTGGTGTATATCCACATAGCAAATAACGTAAACCAACTAAAAAACTGCACCCAAGCAAGCTGCTTCATTGCCTCTGGCATGGTAAATACATCTTGTATTACTTGGTAAAAACCGCCTTGTATTTTGTTAGCAGCCTTTAATGCGCTTGCTATCCACTGCACAATACCAAACGCTAGTAAGCCACCAGCAAGTAGGTATAACTCTTTTTCAAGCGATAAACCCATTACTAAAGCAAGTGTTGCTAAACCTAGCACCACAAAAATAATGGCACCTTTATTGAAGTTGATATCTACTAATGCGGTGTTAGTCGGTTTGGCAGTGTGGTTTTCAAAAGCAGCTAATTGCTCAGGGCTATATTCTTTAGTTCGCATAACTGTCCAGAGAACTGCAACTAGCAATACAACCCCACCCCAATAAAATGAATATTTAACAGATTCAGGGATTTGCCCTGGCGCAGCGGTATTACTAACATCAAACCAATTGGTCATCATCCATGGTAGTGCTGAGGCTAATACCGCACCAATACCAATAAAAAAGCTTTGCAAGCCATAGCCCGTAGCACGTTGTTTTTCTGGCAGGTTATCGCCTACAAGCGCTCTAAAAGGTTCCATAGTGACGTTGATTGATGCATCCATAATCCACAACATACCTGCAGCAATCCAAAGGGTTGGTGAATGCGGCATGATAAAGAGTGAGATAGTAGTAAGTACCGCCCCTATGAAAAAAAATGGACGTCGACGACCAAAACGTCCCCATGTTTTATCACTCCAATAACCAATTATTGGTTGCACTATTAAACCTGTTAGTGGTGCTGCAACCCATAAAATAGGAATATCATCAACTTGTGCGCCTAGGGTTTGAAAAATACGGCTCACATTGCCGTTTTGTAGTGCAAAACCAAATTGAATGCCTAAAAAGCCAAAGCACATATTCCATATTTGCCAAAAACTTAGATTTGGTTTGTTGCTGTCATAATTATTATTTTGATTATTCATGATTAGCCTTATTAGTTAAAACTGCGCTACTAAATGCATCTAGCGAAAGCATAAGCTTTGTAACTTCTTTGTCAGTGATGATCTTTACCGTATTTTGTTCAAGTAAGTCGTGTAGAGGTTTATTTCGCTCAAAGGTATTTGCTTGCTCTGGTGTTAAATTAATTAATACCGTTTGTGGCTCCCCACTAAAATTACTAAAAACATAAATAGATTGCTGTCCCAGCGTGCGTACAAAACCAACAACGCGCTCGCTACCACTAACCGAAAGCGCTGTCATGGTTCCACCTACAACAGCGGGTAAACTATTAAGAGCCATTATTGCTTTATAATAATCACGAAGTGATGCTTGTTCGCTCGTTAAGTTAGCGCCGTCAAATTTGCCTTTATTCATCCATGCTTGATGCGCTGGTACACCAATGTAATCAAAAATGCTGGTGCGAGTAGGCGTTCCAAAACCTGCGTTTTCAGATCCGTCCTCTCCCACATCTTGGGCAAAATATAATAAAGTGGGTGCGCGACTAATTAAGCTAGAAACTACCATTGCTGGTTTCCCCCAGCGTGCATCACCTGCAAAATCAGGGCTAGCAATGCGTTGTTCGTCGTGATTTTCTAAAAAGTGCAGCATGTGCGCTTCAATATCAGTAACTTGGCTTTGGGCTGCAAAAATAGTATTGGCAGCTTGCTTATTCTGCATAATGGCTTTTAATGTGTCGTAAAAGCCGACTTTGTCATACAAGTAATCCATTTTCCCTTGCTGAATATACGCTCTGTACATTTGTGGGTTGTAAACTTCAGCCAATAAAAACGCATCGGGCTTTTGCATTTTTATTGATGAATTTAAAAAGCTCCAAAATTCAACCGGTACCATCTCGGCCATATCGTACCTAAAGCCATCAACGCCTTTATCGAGCCAGTACAAAGTGATGTCTCTAAATTTATACCAACTATTAGGAAGCTCTTTATTTTGCCAAAACGCATAATGAGCTCGATAATCTTGGTTTTCTAGCTCTTTAGGTAATGCAGGAAAGTCATAGCTGCCATCAGGCTTAACGCCATAATTCACTCTTACGGTTTCGTACCAATCGTTAATATCTGGCTTTGGTGCACGCGCACCATTACCCGTCCATTTTGCTGGGGTTTCATCAAAAAAACCGTCAGCTAAAGGGTGAGTATTACCCCCTAAAACTATATAGCTTTGTGATGTTGGAACCTGAAAAGACTGACCTGGTACATAATAAAAGTTATTATTTTTATCGTACTCTTTGCTGGTGTCGTCTTGTTCACCAAAGTCTTTTATTCCCTTGGGTTTTGCTACTGATTTATAATTACGAGCCACATGGTTAGGTACAATATCTATAACCACTTTCATGCCATGCCTATGAGTGCGTTCAATCAGGTCACTAAACTCACCCATTCTATTGGTCACATTTATGGCTAAATCTGGGTTTACGTCGTAGTAATCTTTTATTGCATAAGGTGAACCTGCACGGCCTTTAACTACATCAGGGTCGTCTTGCGTAATTCCATACTCGGTATAATCGCCCACTAGCGCATGATGTAAAACACCGGTATACCAAACATGGGTCGTACCCAATTCTTTAATACCTTTAAGTGCAGCATCGTTAAAGTCGGAAAATTTACCTACGCCATTTTGCTCTTTTGTACCCCAAGGCACATTCGCAGTCTGTGTGTTGCCAAATAAGCGTGTAAATACTTGGTATACAACGGGCTTTGTTAACTCATTTTGCGCTTGTTTAGGCGCTTGCTGTTGTTCGGTTTCATTATTGTCTGAGCACGCACTTGTTATAAGTGCGCTACACAGTAATGCAGGTACATAAACTGATTTTTTCATTGTGTGTCTTTTTGTCAGTAGTGTTATAGCTTTATACTAAAGATATCTGCAGCAAGCATACAGTTGCTGCATACGTATTCACTTAAACATTCACGGTGTATTAATCACTAATACCGTTGCAGCCATTGGCTTTAAGTTAATACTGTTAGTTAGTTTAAAAGTGTGTTGTGTGAATAATGCCTGCGCATTGGCATTTTTTGGTATAACTTCTTGCATGTAATCAAGATTATGCTTTTGTGTTACTTTGTTTTTATTCATAAAAACTAATACTGTTTGCGTATCACTAACGCGAGCATAACTATACACACCATTGTTCGGGCTGAAATGAACGAGCTTACCCTTTGTAAGTGCCGGGCTTTGCTTTCTAAAGTTAAGAAGCGTGCTTATAGTCTTGTGCATATCGCGCTGCTCTTTACTTAAACCTATTCCAGTAAACGCATTGGCGTTTTGATTTTTAAACCCACCTGGAAAATCAATACGTATATCACCATGATCTTTACTCGGCGTGTTATCTAATAATATTTCGGTTCCATAATATATTTGTGCAATGCCACGCGTTGTTAAAAACAAAGTCATCGCCATTTTAGTTTTAGCTAAGTCTTGCCCAAGCTCCGTATATACACGGCTCATATCGTGGTTATCAGCAAACACCATAATGTTATTGGTGTCTGGGTATAAAAAATCGTTAGCTAATGACTGATATACTTTAACCCAGCCTGTGCTCCAACTTTCATCTTCATTTAAAGCTCGAATTACCGCCTCTTGCAACGAAAAGTCCATCACACTGGGTAAGCTTGACACATACCCATCTTGATTTACTTTACCGCGCTGCCAATACGACGCTATTGCAGGGTTTGAAGTCCACTCTTCGCCAACAATATTAAAGTGTGGGTATTCATCCATAATGGCCTTGGTCCAATCACTTAAAAACGCTTTGTCTGAATAAGAATAGGTATCTACACGAATACCGCTTAAATCTGCGTATTCAATCCACCAAATTGCATTTTGAATCAAATACTCATTTAATAATGGTTGGCGCTGATTTAAATCGGGCATGCTAGCGACAAACCAACCATCGCTAAATTGGCGTTTATCGTAGTTACTTGCGTGTGGATCTTGAATTGTTTGGCGCGCATGGCTTGTGGCATTTTTGCCATTTTCAAACTGCCCATTAAAGTTAATCCAATCTTGAGTTGGTTTATCCTTCATCCACAGGTGCTCAGAACCAAAATGATTAAGCACCATGTCCATAACAAGCCCAATGCCCTGCTCTTTAGCCTTTGTTGACAACGTTTTATACAACTGGTTTGAACCCATACGTGGATCAACGTTGTAAAAGTCTGTAATCGCGTATCCATGATAAGAGTAATCAGGCATGTTGTTTTCAAGCACAGGTGTTAGCCAAAGCTGTGTCACGCCTAGATTATTTAAATACGGCAGCGCATTAATTACACCTTGAATATCACCGCCATGTCGCCCGCCTTTAAAGCTTGTATTTGCACTCTCTAGCATACCTCTAACTGTATCGTTTTTTTCATCACCATTTACAAAACGATCTGGGTTAATTAAATATAAAGCATCTGCATTTGTGAAACCTTGGCGTTGCGCGCTATGTTTATCTCGGGTAAGTAAAGGAAATTCAAAGCTATGTACTGGATCGCTACTCTTAAATTGAAGCGTTCCTGCTTTGGCGTTATTGCTAATATTTAAATGTAGAAAAGCATAATTCGGGCTGTCAGTGCGTGTTACGTTATTAAGTTCAACCCCTTTATACTTATCTAATTTAAATTCTTCGTTCGCTATATTTTGCTCATGTACGAGTACTGTAATGTTATTTTTATTCATGCCTACCCACCAATTGGCAGGCTCTACATTAAGTGCATAACTAAAGCTTGGTAAGCTACATGCGCTTACTAGTAAAAGTGTGTTTAAAAATCGCATTGTTATACCTTTTTAATGCTGGCTAAAAAATTCTGGTGAGTTGGTAGCTGCGCAACTGTTGAGTTTATCAATGTTTTTAAAGTAGAGAATAAATCGCTTAGTTGATCATCACTTAGTGAATCAACAATACTGTTATAGTCATCAGGGATAAGCCCTTGCCCTATCATGACTTGCTGCCAAGCAACTTCAGCGAATAGTTCATCATCTTCCCGCACTACTTTGCCTGTTTGTTTAAATAAACTCAGTTTATGGGTAAGGGAATTTGGTATATCCATTTGCATGCATTGACGCCAAAACGGGGTATCTTCTCGCTCGGTGAGTTTATAATGCAAAATAATAAAATCGCGTATATGCTCTATTTCAATAACGCTTTGTTTATTAAACTGCGTTACTAACGCATCGCTAATGCCATTATGTGGAAATAGTTTAATTAAGCGTGTAACCGCAGTTTGAATTAAATGAATACTGGTTGACTCAAGCGGCTCTAAAAATCCACTTGATAAACCAACCGCGACCACGTTTTTATGCCACTGCTTTAAGCGCCGACCTGTTTTGAATTTTATAATACGGGGCTCTGTAATTGGCTCAGCGGGTAAGCTTTTTAGCAGTAACTGCTTAGCATCATCATCTGACAAGTATCTACTGCAATAAACAAGGCCATTGCCAATACGATTTTGCAGTGGTATTTGCCATTGCCAACCAGCACTATGTGCAATAGATCGCGTATAAGGTTTTAGCTCATTGGTACTTTGCGTTTGAACAGCCACTGCACTATCGCATGGTAAGTAATGAGACCAATCAATAAACCCTGTATTAAGTGTTTGCTCAATTAACAAGGCACGCAGCCCGGTGCAATCTATAAATAAATCACCACTAATTTGACTATCGTTATTAAGTGTTAGGCTTTTAATATTGCCTGTATAGCGTTGTTCAACATGGTCTATTTTTGCATCTATATGTTTAACACCGCGCGATATAGCCAACTTTTTTAGATATTCAGCGTAAAGCGTCGCATCAAAATGATATGCGTAACTCAGCCCTGGTAGCTGAGTATTTGGGATGGTATTTAAAGGGGCAAACCTATGCTGTTTAGCCGCTTGGTAATTGAGTGAAAAATCCCATAGTTCGTCTTCGCAACCCGTAACTTGGCCTTTTAACCAAAAATTATAAAAGTCACAAAAGGGAAAATCTTTACCAAACGAGCCAAACGCATGCATGTAGCTATGCGATTGGGTTTTCCAGTTTTCGAACTCTATACCTAATTTTATTGAAGCATTAGTGGCATTAATAAAATCTTGCTCGTTTATACCCAGCGCGTTATTAAGTTGAATAATAGGTGGTATTGTTGCTTCACCCACTCCTATCGTACCAATAGCTGATGATTCTATTAGTGTGATATTAATTACTTTACCTAACACTTTATTAAGCAGTGCTGCTGTTATCCAGCCTGCGGTACCACCGCCTGCAATTACCACGTGTTTTATTGGTTTCATATTATTATCCACGTTTTATTAAATTTAAGTACGGTTAAAAAGTTAGGTAAACTAGCTATAAAAAAGCCCCTGTAACACAAATTACAAGGGCTTCTACACACAGCTTTTATTATAGCTTGTAGCTAAAGCCTAACAAGTAAGTGCGACCGTAATCTTGGTAATCACGTACTTGTAAAGCATTGTCGCCTGAAAGCGACGTAAACGGTTCTTCGGTTAGGTTTTGTACTTGGAACTGAATTGATAAACCTTCAAGGCTCTCTATACCTGCTTCACTAAAGTCGTAACCCGCTTGAACATCCCAAATAGTTTCACCTAAAATATCAACTTGTTCCGTATCAAAGCCTAAACCATATACATCGCCTTTAAAGGCACTGCGTTTACGCATACTGGTACGTAACTGCATACCATGCATTTCGTAGTAAACCGTTAAGCTTTGAATTTTATCTGAAAGACCAGGTAGTTCGTAATCGTTACCGTTTTGGTCCTCAATATCAGACTCAATACCAGTATGGCTGGCAATTAAACCAAAACCTTCAAGAGACGGATGGAAAATTTTAAACGGTAATGCCAGTGACAACTCATAACCATATAGATCGCCACCGCCGCCATTTATTTTACCACTGCCAGTACCCGATGATGTTGCTGGTAATTCTCCGGTAGATGGATCTGCAACACCCGACATATCAATTGCGTAAGTACCGTCAAAAATCCACTGAGTTAAATCTTTATAGAAAAACGCTGCAGAGAAGTAACCCTCATCACTAAAGTAATTCTCGTAAGTAAAATCGTAGCCTGTTGCTTCTTTAGGCTCTAAATTTGGATTACCACCCGATACAGACCAATAGTTACCATTTTCATCTGGCGTTTGATTATATGACGCATTAACTGATGAATTCATTTCATCTAAGCGTGCACGAGAAATTGTTTTAGCAGCACCAAAACGTATCGTTTGTTGCTCATCAATCGCAAGTGACAGGTTTAAGCTAGGTAAAACGTGTGAGTAATCATGACTTATGTTTGTAGGTGATGTAACAACCACACCATCAACAGTACTAAATGCATTACCTTGTGATGATTGATCAGTTTGTACATAACGCACGCCCACGTTACCCGTTAATGCAAGACCGCTTACTTCAGCATTAATATTTGCTTGAACAAATGCAGAAGTAATTTCTTCTTTTACAGTCCACGATTTCGTCGCATGACTTGTATTTGTTAAGCTCTCTGCAAGTAAGTCGTAATAACCATCGTTAACTAAGCCATTTACGTCATAAGCAATCATATCGCCCATGCCTATAAAGTCTAGGTCAACACTTCCATTACGGTACTGTTCTGGTACGCTAAGCATGCCTGGGTTATCAAGCGAAAAGCTAGATAACGTCATAAAGTAACCTTCTGAATCTTTTGTTTTCTCACGTTCTTTGTAAGACATACCAAATTCAATAGAGCTTATGTACTCGTTTTCTAATACCTTTGAAGCCGCTATTTTTAATGTTGATAATTCATCTTCAATGGTCGGTGCATTAATAAAACCATCTTGCGCTTGGTTTTCATACTCAGTGCCAGTCAAACCATATTTATCGTTAAGTGCAGAGCTTGCACCCCACGATAGTGGGCCACCTAATTGTATTAAACCATAATCGCTATAATCTAAATCATGTGAAAAAGTAGCTCCAGTGTTACCACCATTAAATGTGTAACCCAAGTTATCTGCTACCCCGCGAGCATCACCACGACCAGTGCCTGAATAGCTTTCAACACTCCATATTTTGCGCTCTACTTGTGAGTAACTTGCATCAAACTCAACTGACCATGAATCGTCAATATCGTATTTAGTATTAAAACCAAAGGCTGTAAGTTCGGCTTCGCGTTCTTCATAATCGTTACGAACTACAACACGCTGACCTTGTGTTACTGCACTTGTTATAAAGCCAGATGCTTCATCAACTACAACACTATTTGGATCAATACTACCTTGTCCCCATGCAAATGGAACTTCAATACCGCGTAGAATTTTTTCATCTGTAAAATCTACATATAACGCATCAAACGTCATATTTAATTTATCTGTGGGCGCCGCTTCTAAAACAAGCATTGCCGAATCACGCTCAAGCGTTGATGAACGTACGTAAGGTTTAGCACCACCTAAAATTGAATAATCGTTACCATTTTCAGTGAATTCTGGATAACCCCATGAGTTCCAACGTTTTTCTTGATTTGGTGAACTCATGGTGTTTAGTGCAAATGCAACACCAATGGTATCGTCTGCAAATTGATCAATGTATGAAATAGTGCCTCGGTAACCGTCGTCGTTGCCGTCAGGGTTTAATTTACTAAAGCTGGTTTGCTCATACTGTCCATTTACTTGTACAACACGTTCGCCTTTGCTTAAAGGACGAACTGTTTGCATATTAATAACACCAGCAATACCCTCAGCATCAATACTTGCATTTGGCGTTTTATAAACAGTTACACCGCTCATTATTTCTGATGGGTAAAGGTCAAACTCTACACCACGGTTATCACCAATCGATACTTGTTCACGACCATTAAACGTTGTGCCACTTTCATTCTCGCCAAAACCACGAATAGAGACACGACTTGCTCGGCCGTCTAAGCGCTGAGCTGTTAAACCGGGTAAACGCGCAATCGATTCAGCAATTGAAGAATCTGGCAATTTGCCAATATCTTCAGCCGATATAGATTCTACAACCTGTGTAGAGAAGCGTTTTGTGTTAATAGACTCAACCACACTGCCACGAAAGCCTTTAACTTCGATAACTTCTACATCATCTTTTTTTATTGTATCTTCTTGAGCAGCCTGTGTAGCAAAGCTCGATAAGCCTGCAGCTGTTAATGCCAAAGTTAATATACTTGGTTTGAACATAGACATAATGTTTTCCCGTTACCCATATTGTGATACCCGCGTTCAATGTTTAAGTGATAGTTAAACAAGGCGAGCTAATTTTGTTGTCAGGATGAATATTAACGCCAGATTTATTTTATTAACAAATTTATGCATACGTATTCAACAATTTCAATGTAGCCTAAAATTAACACATATTACACACGCTTATTTTTAACTAATTGATTTAATTGAATATAAGCTAGATAAAAAACACAAGACAAACATCAATAGTCAAATCAATTCTATTGAAACTTAATGGCACTTTTACTTAAATGTAAACAAGGTGAAATTAATTATCACTGTCAAATAACGTTTAAATTATTCCACATTTACCAAGCGTTAAATTGGTCAGACCATTTCATATAGATCTTGGGATATATTTCCCTTACAGTACAATCTGTTAGATTCAATTTAACTAATAAATCAATGACTGACGTAATTGGTAAACAATAGATACGCAAAATGAACGCTACTAAAGCCACTCTAACCACTTATTTTTAATAAATTTATTGCATTATTTTTAGTGCATACGTATGCAGACTTTTTACAGGATTAAAGGCTTCACGTATGCTTTTTGCAAATAACGTGATTAATCGTAATCACAATAAAGAATAGTCTAAATACTGTGTGGAATGACGGAGAAAAGCATGACCCAAAAGCAGTGGTATAAAGGTGCGGTTATTTATCAAGTTTATCCGCGTAGCTTTCAAGATAGCAACAACGATGGTATTGGTGATTTAAAAGGGATTATTAATCGTATTGATTACATTAAAAGCTTAGGCGTTGATGCAATTTGGATTTCACCTTTTTTCAAATCGCCAATGAAAGACTTTGGCTACGATATTAGTGACTACCGTGACATTGACCCGCTTTTTGGTGATTTAAACGATTTTGATGAACTTATTAGCCAAGCCCATGATCGCAATATTAAAATTATAATTGACCAAGTACTAAGCCATACATCAGATCAACACCAATGGTTTACAGATAGCCGCGAAAATCAAAATAACGATAAAGCGGATTGGTATGTTTGGGCTGAAGCCAAAGATGACGGCACAGCACCTAATAATTGGCTGTCTATTTTTGGTGGTGGCGCATGGCAGTGGGAACCTCGCCGTGGGCAATATTATTTGCATAACTTTTTAACCGAACAACCCGATTTAAACTTTCATAATCCTGACGTAAGACAAGCTGTACTTGATAACGTAGAGTTTTGGCTTAAAAAAGGCGTAGATGGCTTTAGATTAGATGCTATTAACTTTTGCTATCACGATGCACAACTTCGCGATAACCCAGCTAAACCAAAAGATAAGCGCCAGGGTCGTGGTTTTAGTGAGGATAACCCATACGCATTTCAGTATCATTACTACAACAACACTCAGCCAGAAAATATTGAGTTTATGCAAGACATTCGCACATTACTTAATAAATACCCAGGTACTGTATCGCTTGGCGAAATCTCATCAGAGGATTCATTAGCGACAATGGCGCAGTACACCAAAGGTGGCGATAAGCTGCACATGGGATATAGCTTTGAGCTCTTAACAAATGATTATTCAAGTGAATATATTAGAACTACTGTTCAAACTCTTGAACAACGTATGACTGAGGGTTGGCCGTGTTGGGCATTTAGCAACCATGATGTTGAGCGCGTAGCGAGTCGCTGGAGTGAAAATGGCATAATAAACCCTCAGCAATGTAAAATGCTAACCGCCCTACTTGCTTCCCTTCGTGGCAGTGTATGTATGTACCAAGGTGAAGAGCTTGGTTTAGGCGAAGCATCTGTTGCCTTTGAAGACTTACAAGACCCATATGGCATTACATTTTGGCCTAATTTTAAAGGGCGTGATGGCTGTCGAACGCCAATGCCTTGGGAGCAAATTGATTCATCTCATGCCGGTTTTAGTGATGTAAAACCTTGGCTACCCGTTGATGATGCACACAAACAGCAATCAGTTGCGATGCAAGCAAATGATAGTCACTCAATTTTAAACGCCTACCGTGAATTTATGGCGTGGCGAAAAAAGCAAACTGTTTTACTTGAGGGTGATATTGAGTTTATTGAAACGCCTGAGCCTGTGCTTGCTTTTTATAGAACGCTTGGAACGCAAAAAATGCTTTGCCTGTTTAATCTAAGTTCTCAACAAACAAATATTGATATGCCGACATCAATCATTAAAGAATATAACGAGCTTAGCCACCACAGCGCAAAATTAAGCCAAGACACACTAACGCTTGAGCCTTTCGCTTGCTTTTATGCAGAGTGTTAATGACATCAATAATTACACTTAATGTTACAGCTAAGCTCTAAACATAAAAAGCCCAAGTAAATTACTTGGGCTTTTTTGTGCATTTAATTTTTCTAATGACTTTGGGTTTTACTGTTTAAGTAATCAGTTAAAGCAAATAAAACGCCTGACATTACAAACGTGACATGAATAGTCACTTTCCAAAGTAGCTCATCACTTGGATATGCACCTGAGTTAATAAATACTTTTAATAACTCAACAGCAGAAATAGCCACTATCGCACTTATTAATTTCATCTTTAGACCTGAAAAACCAACTTTGCCCATCCAAGATGGTCTGTCTTCGTGATTATCAATATTAAGCTTAGAAACAAAGTTCTCGTAACCACTAAATGTAATGATCAGTAATAGCCCCGCTAATAAAGCTGTATCAACTAAAGTTAGAATACCGACAAGTAACTCTTGATTGGTTGCTGTAAATGTCGCAATACCCATTAAATAAAGCTGCTTAAAAAACTTTATTAACAACAGTACAACTGCAAATAGTAGACCCACAAAAAATGGGGCTAGTAACCAACGCCCTTTAAAAATAAAAGATTCTAATGCATGCTCTACTTTATTAGCTTGGCGTGGTTTTTTATTAGGGGTGTGTAATGACATTGGTTTGACTTTTAATTAAAAAAGCGACCTTAGCTTATAAACCACTACAACACAATGTTGCGAAATCCTGAGAAGTGAATTACTCATCCTCACGATAAAAATATTTCGTTATCTTTTATTTCGTTTTCGTTTAAAAATCAATATACCAACAGAGTTGTTCTGGATTGGGCACTACTGGTTTAAACCTAACCTTAAACTGGGTAAATCAGTCATCACACCATTTTTTTAGGAATAAACGAATGAAAAAAGCATTGCTAGCATTAATCGTAGCTCCACTATTTGCAGTATCTGCGACTTACGCGGTAGCAGACGATGCGCCAACAGCTTCAGCCGAAATGGTAAAAGAATACACAGAAATGTGTGTTAACTGGGCTAAAGATGATGACGTAAGCAATGAAGAGCTAAATGCCTACGTATTAAAATGCGTAAATGATGAGCTTGAATCTGAAGGCTATAAAAAAGTATCTTCTGTTAAGATTTAATAATACCAATTGCATTAAATTAGTGAGCTATTATAGCGCTAAAAAAATAGCTCAATAGCAAGTCGAAAAGCATGACATATAGTTGTTTTATATAAATGTTTCTTAACACAGTGAGTGGGTTATTTAGTGCAACATAATGACCATGTTTTTAATAAAATTGGTATCTCCAATACGCTTAGTTGAATGTACTGCTAATAAAGCCGTTGCGAAAACATTTAACTAGGCACAAAAAAACCGGAATAGACACAAGCTGTGCGTTCCGGTTTTTTTATAGTTTTTAAACCTATAAAAAGTTATGAATAAGCGATAATGTGCTTATTCATCTTCTTTTTTAGCTTTAGGCTTTGCTTTAGCTGGTGCCTTTTTTGCAGCAGCTTTCTTTTTAGGTGCTGCCTTTTTCTTAGCTTCTTCTGTCCATTTACCTGCTTCATAATGAGCAGTCCAGCCAGTTGCTTTGCCGTCAACTTCAGTCATAACATACTGAGCTTTATTTTTACGGCTGTAGCGTACAACAGCAAGATTACCATCAGGATCTTTAGCAGGTGCATCTGCTAAGTAATAAAACTTAGGCGAGATACGCTCTCTAAAGCGTTTTAACTCTTCTACCTTAGGTGCACGTGTTTCACGAGACTTGGGAAAAGTATTTGCAGCTAAAAATATACCCGCGGCGCCATCACGTAATACGAAATACGCATCTGACTTTTCACACTCTAACTCAGTAATGTGAACAGGATCTTCTTTTGGTGGAGCAGCTTCGCCACTTTTAAGTAGTTTACGTGTGTTTTTACACTCGTCATTATTACAGCCAAAGTACTTACCAAAACGACCCGATTTAAGTTCCATGTCAGAACCACATTTATCACATTCGATAATTGGTCCGTCATAGCCTTTAATTTTAAAGGTACCTTCTTCAACAATATGCCCTTTACATGCCGGGTTATTACCACACACATGTAATTTACGGGTTTCGTCGATTAGGTATGAGTCCATTGCAGTTTCACAAATAGGACAACGCTTCATTTGCATTAACTTTTCAGTTTCTACATCTTCTACATCAGCTGCAACAGCTTCATCACCCGACACTAAGTTCATTGTCGTAGTACAACGCTCTTTTGGCGGAAGGCTGTAACCAGTACACCCTAAGAAAACACCGGTTGATGCCGTGCGTATACCCATTTTTCGGCTACATGTAGGGCATTCAATATCGGTTTCAACCATCTCGTTAAGACGCATGCCACCATTCTCTGGCTCGTCTTTAGCGACAGTTAATTGCGTTGAAAAATCAGCATAAAACTTATCTAGAACTTGAGTCCATACTCGCTCGCCTTCAGCGATATCATCTAAACGGCCTTCCATTTTAGCTGTAAAATCAAAGTTCATTAAATCAGTGAAATTTTCAACCAAGCGATCGGTAACTATTTCACCCATTTTTTCAGCAAAGAAACGGCGATTTTCTACACGTACATAACCACGATCTTGAATCGTTGATATAATCGACGCATAAGTAGATGGACGACCAATACCGCGTTTTTCGAGCTCTTTTACTAAACTTGCTTCACTAAAGCGCGCTGGTGGTTTCGTAAAATGTTGCTTGGGATCAAGTTCGATTAAAGTAAGGATCTCACCTTCTTTAACAGCCGGTAGTGATTGATCTTCTTCGTTTTTCTTACGCACCGCAGGTTGTACTTTTGTCCAACCATCAAAGCGGAGCACACGGCCTTTCGCTTTAAGCTGGAAGTCGTTAGCTGCAACAGTTAGTGTTGTTAAATCGTATTCAGCAGGTACCATTTGGCATGCTACAAACTGACGCCAAATTAGCTCGTACAGCTTTTTAGCATCGGCGTCTACACCTTCAACATGACCAGATAACACGGTGACGCTTGAAGGACGTATTGCCTCATGCGCCTCTTGTGCATTGCCTTTGGAGCTGTAGCTAATTGGATCTTTTGGTAAGTATTTAGCACCAAACTCGTTTGTTACATACTCACGACACATTTCAACGGCATCTTTTGAAAGATTAGTTGAATCGGTACGCATATACGTAATATAACCGCCTTCATACAAACGCTGAGCAAGCATCATGGTCTTTTTAACGCCATAACCTAAACGTGTACTTGCCGCTTGCTGCATGGTTGAAGTAATTAATGGCGCACTTGGGCGACTTTTACTTGGTTTTTCTTCAACACTAATTACTTTGTATTCTGCATTCTCAAGGCTTTTAACCGCTGCGCTAGCCTGAGCTTCATTTACAGGCTTAAAAGGCTTTCCTGCTTGTTTGGCTACTTCTAAACGTAACTCAGACTCAGTATTTTTAACGTCAGCGTGAATATCCCAAAATTCTTCAGGGATAAATGCCTTAATTTCACGCTCACGCTCTACTAATAAACGTACAGCAACAGACTGAACTCGTCCTGCAGAAAGTCCACGGGCAACTTTTGCCCATAATAAAGGTGATACCATAAAGCCAACAACACGGTCTAAAAAGCGACGTGTTTGCTGAGCATAAACCATATCAGTATTAAGCTCGCCAGGTGTTTCAAACGCTTGCTGTATTGCGTTTTTAGTAATTTCGTTAAAAACTACTCGCTTATACTTAGCAGGATCACCACCAATGATTTCTTGAAGGTGCCAAGCAATTGCTTCCCCTTCTCTATCCAAATCCGTTGCGAGATATATTTGGTCTGCATTTTCAGCCAGCTTTTGTAATTCTTGAACAACTTTTTCTTTACCAGGCAGTATTTCGTAATGCGGATCCCAGCCTTGGTTTGGGTCAATACCCATACGCGCGACTAAGTTTGTATAATCTCGTTGCTTTTTATACGCTGCTTTCTCTTCAGGTTCCATTTTACGAACTTCTGCTGGCGTTTTAGTTGCCGGCACTTTAGCTTTGCTCGAACCTGAAGTAGGTAAATCTCGTACATGCCCAATACTGGACTTTACGATGAAGTCATTACCTAAATATTTATTAATTGTTTTAGCCTTAGCAGGAGACTCTACAATTACTAGCGATTTGCCCATAGTTGCCTATTTCTAACCAAATATTAAAAATGTGTTTTGCCGACATAAGCGGCGCGAATATTTATAGGTATATCTACAAACACTAGTTGTTACAAGCTTTTAATACAAACTTTTCAGTATTTACTGAATAAACGAACAATTTTTGTCGTTAAATTAAACAAACAGGTGTTTTTAGATTAATTGATGTGGAATATATAGAACAGAAACAAAAATGCCAACCTAAAGGTTGGCATTTTTAAAATAAAGCCTTATTTACTATCGTAAATTTCAATTCCCTTGGAGACCGTTTTAGTTCCACCAGCCTGAGTAGTAAACTCAAATGTTATTGAAAGTACACCGTCAAATTTATCATTACCATCTGCTTCTCGAGAAATACGAACATCTGAATACATTGGCTTATCCGTATTGGTACTTGGGATAATCGCGTTATTTTCGATAATAGATAAGTCACCATTTGTAGATGATATTGATACTGTTGTACCTGCAGGCAACGGATTACCAAACTCATCCGTGTAGTGAATACGAACAGTAATACCAGCTAAACCTACTTCTAATTGTTCAGGATCAGTTTCATCTGGGTCAGTTTCGTCATACGCAGGGTTATCTGCAAAAACATTTGACAAATCAACTGCTGATATATCACAACGTTCAGATACATCAGAAGATTCAAGTACTGCAACAACTGAAACAGAGCAATCTGCTGGTACATAAACAGGATATGGTGCATCAAGAATATCCGTTGTTTTCAACACAGAAAAACGAACATATGGGTTATCTCCAGACATAACCAATTCAATTTGTTTACGCACTTCAATTAGCTCTCGAGAACACTCACCTGCAGTTTCAGCAGCTTCACCACATAATAAGCCATTATATTTACCATCAGCAAAGTCATAAATACCATCGTTATCTAGGTCTCTCCATGTTTCATTATGACCACCACGTGAAATTAGCTCAGAACACTCATCTGTAGAGGGGTCATAACTTGAAGCGTCTGCATCACTACAGTTTGCTTTATCAAAAGTCGCATTTTCATTGTGATCTATAAACGCTTCAGGTAAATCGTAACTTGCGTAATACTCACCAATATCAAATAAACCATTGGTACGCTTAACATCATCAGTGGTTTGCTCATCTACAAAGTTCTCTTGCCCTTTAGTGACAGCTAGAATACTTACACGTCCTCCCATAACAACGCCATCAGCATTATTTTTAGCGCGTGTAATACCATTTATACAAGGAGCTGCAATACCAAAATATGGGTCACAATTTATAATACCTGTTTTTGGATTTATTCCTTCCGTCGTGGTTGAATCACCATCGATGTCACCAATTCGGTTACCCCATTTATAATCATAAAATGGACGGTCTCCTTGAGAGCGCCAAGTTACAACACAAGTAGCATCGTCAGTTTTACAAGTAACTTCATTGCTAGATGAGCCAATGACCCCTGCTTCAGCTAAAATAGTTGCTTCTACACCGTCACCATTATAATTATTAAATTGGTCACCAAAATATACCGTAATATCATTTAAAACACCGTTATAGTTAAGTGAGTTCGTATTAAGCGTATTTGGGCTTGCATCAAAACTGTTTTGGTCTGTCACGCCCGAAGCTAAAGTTAACTGAGCTGATACAGAGCTTATTTGCTCACTCAACGGAACTAAAGTTAGTGTCCCATCTGGACAAATTTCATTGGTTGGATCTGCAGAGCACAGCGCAACATCATCAACCCAACATGTTAAGTCATCACCTTCAGGTAAATTATTAACATCTTCTTTAGAAATAAAACACGCTTTTACCACTAATGGACCAGGTACTATGCCAGATTCAACCGTTGTCTGAACAAAGCCTTCATTATTTGTATCACTTGTTCTAAGTGAAAGTTTAGCTGCACCCACTGAATCTGTTAACTTGAAATCAATACGTTGCTGCGTGGAAGCAAGACCATCCGCATCTATTAGCTTAAATCTAACAATCGATTGAGTCGGAGCTCCGCCTTCACCTGGAGGTAATGCAATAAATGTTTCACTGACATCAACAAACTGTATTGATTGTACCGCTGATGTTTCTACAGGAATAATCGTAGTTGCAGTGAAGTTTTTACCACCAGTTTCAACCGTAATATTAATATCATCATCAATACTACAACCTGTAGCTCGGTATGTTGAGGTTGCTATACCACTTGATGATTTTACTGATGCATCAATTACTGAGTCGCCGCTAATTACACACGTTGAGCTGAACTCAACATCTGTTGGAGTTAAGTATAAATTACCATCCTCATCTAAAAGTGTTACTTCAATAACTGTACTACCACCTGCTTTTAAAGGGATAACATTTCCTGAAATATCTGTATTAAGCCCGTTATCAACCTCTAGGGTTAAATCAGCAATACCTACAGCAAAATTAGTTGAATTACTTTCACCTACAGATGTTACAGTCACGGTACCAGCGCCACCAGTATTACCAGGTTGCAATTTTAGTAAAGCAATACCAAAGTTATCGGTAAGGGCTGTCCCAGATGAAGGGAGAACAGAACCTAAATTTGTTGAAATATTAACAAGCGAATTTTTACTACCATCACCACTTTGCTCATCAATAACTTCAACAAATAATTCACCTAGTTCTGATGAAGATATTGTGTTGGCTACCGTACAACCCGATGCTGTTTGAGTAGGGTCAAGTTTTACGCTAGAACGATTATCATCCCAGCCTGCGTTACAGCCTGTTAAAAGCTTTACTGATATAGAGAATTGTGCCAAATCAACTGGTGCAGAATCACCTGAAGAATAAAATACAGCTGTATTACTCACTTCTGTTGAGTTAGTAGGATTATAAGTTGCGACAACTTGACCTGCACCTTTAAAACTACCACTAGAGAGAGTTACTTTTGCCTCCCCCGCTGAGTTAGTAATTGCAGTACCTAAGTCAGGCGTTATTTTGCCTGTGAAGTTTGTAGTAAATGTAACAAGTTGCTCGCTAAGTGCAACTCCATCATTTTTTAAAGTCGCTGTAACCGTCCCTAAATTATCGGTTGTAACCGGATTTGTATCCGAATACTTAGCGCCACTCTCATCGACTATATTTACCCTTAAGGTTGTTGAACCACTAACCCCCGTATCATCACCTTGCCCACCACTTGATTGAAAAGCAAAAGTACTTGTATAAGATTCACCATCGACTGTATAAGTAGCAGTTACTTCACCCGCACCGGCTTCAGTACCGGCGGTAAGTTCAACCGTTGCAATACCATCGTTTTGAGTTAATGCACTTGATGGAGACAATTCACCAATTTCATCTTCTAATGTAAAAGCAATACGCTTACCCGCGACAATTACCCCGTCTTGAGTAAGAGTTGCACGTAAATCTAAAGAGGAGGTAGCAGTAACAGAATTTGACTCTGTTGCGTCTGTTTGAGAATATCCCTTCAGTGAAACCAAATATGTACTAGTCTCTGTAGTGGAATCACCATCACTAATAGAACCGTCTTTTTCAAGTGACCCACCGCCACCACAGGCTGTGAGTAAAAAACTTAGCAATGAAATGCCGAGCAGTCGCATTAAAGGCATGAACCTCTCCCTAGCGTTGTTATTATAATCAAAATTAATTTACACTTAATATTAACCTATAACTTAGTCTAAAATCACAGTTTTTTATTACTTTTTTGTGCAAAATATTTTTAAATAAATACTAACTTTTTCTGTAGTAAATATTTCCTTGCTGGTAGTCTATGGCAAATTTATAAAAATGTAGATCAGGAAATATGTCAAAAATCCGTTCAATGAGTTTAACCACTCGCATCATGATTGGTATGGCGCTTGGGGTTGCAGTAGGTTTTATATTTCAGGCTATACTAGCTGGTGAAGACGATTATCTAATACCACTTGGGTTATTCTCTTTGCCAATTAAAGCCTTTTTTGTTGATGGTATTTTCCATGTTGGTGGTCAAATATTTATTGCCAGCTTGAAAATGTTAGTTGTGCCTCTTGTTTTTGTATCGCTTGTTTGTGGTACCTGTAGCTTAAGCGACCCTAAAAAACTAGGTCGATTAGGTGGTAAATCTATTGGTTTATATTTATTGACTACAGCTATTGCTATAACAGTAGCAATTACGCTTGCCTTATTATTTAGCCCTGGTGAAGGCATCAGCTTGCCATCTAATGCGACTTATGATGCTAAAGAAGCGCCTACTCTTGCCCGTGTAATTATAGATATGTTTCCTACAAATCCTTTTGAAGCCATGGCCAAAGGCAATATGCTTCAAGTTATTGTGTTTGCACTTTTATTTGGTGTAGCAATGGCATTGAGTGGTAAGGCGGGAAAACGTGTTGCTACCGTATTTGAAGATTTAAACACTGTGATTTTAAAACTAGTTACGCTTTTAATGAATATTGCCCCTTATGGCGTATTCTTTTTAATGGCAAAACTGTTCACAACAATTGAGCTTAACTTAATTGTGAGCTTAGCCAAATACTTTGGCGTTGTAGTGTTAGCACTGTTATTACATGCGCTTGTAAATTACACCGTATTACTAAAAGTACTTACAGGCTTAAACCCACTTATTTTCTTAGCAAAAATGAAGCACACATGCTTATTTGCATTTAGTACTTCAAGCTCAAGCGCAACTATGCCTATTACACTTGAAACAGCAACTAAAAAGCTAGGCGCTAACAACTCCGTTGCCTCATTCACTATCCCTCTAGGCGCGACCATTAACATGGATGGCACCGCTATCATGCAAGGTGTGGCTACCGTGTTTATTGCACAAGTGTTTAGTGTTGATTTAACAATATCTGATTACCTAATGGTTATATTAACAGCAACACTTGCCTCTGTAGGTACAGCAGGTGTACCGGGTGTTGGTTTAATAATGCTCGCAATGGTACTTAACCAAGTTGGCTTACCTGTAGAAGGGATTGCAATTATTATCGGTGTAGATAGATTACTTGATATGACACGTACAGCAGTTAACGTAACCGGTGATTGTATGGTTACCTGTGTTGTTGCCAAGTCTGAAGGTGAGCTTGATGAGAGCATTTTTAACGACCCTAATGCAGCCAAAGACTTAGAAGATTATCATAAGTCTATTGACTCATAAGCTACATTTATACAGCTATAAAAAAACCTTGATGGAATCCATCAAGGTTTTTTTTCGAGTAAAAATAATTAAACTGAATCCTGAAAATGTTCTAATCTAAGGATTTAGCGCCTTAAACTTAGAAAGTAAGTTTATTCCCACTTTATTTACACCGCTACTCAAACCAAGAGCTAGCTTATCGCTCAACCCTTTTTTAACTTTGTATTTAATCTTATAAATTTGGCGCTCATGTTGCTGTTCTAATAGTGCATCATCACTTGTTTTTATTACGTCTACCAAGCCTTTATCAATCGCTTGAGTTGCAAACCAATGCTCACCTGTCGCAACTAAGTTTATATCCAAGCTTGGACGTTGAGTGCTTACAAACGTTTTAAATAAATCATGTGTTTGTTCAATTTCTTCACGAAACTTTTCACGGGCCTTATCTGTGTTTTCACCAAATAAAGTAAGTGTGCGTTTAAATTCACCTGCTGTTATTTGCTCAAATTCAACATCATTTTTCTTTAATATTTTATTAAAGTTAGGTATTTGAGCTATCACACCAATAGATCCAACTATTGCAAAAGGGGCTGCAAGTATCTCATCCGCAACACACGCCATCATGTAACCACCACTTGCTGCTACTTTATCAATTGCAACACTCAGGGGAATACCAGCATTTTTAATACGCTGTAACTGAGATGCAGCAAGTCCATAGCCATGTACAACTCCACCACCACTTTCTAAACGAATAAGTACTTTGTCTTTACTTGGATCGGCAATAGAGATAATCGCCGTTATTTCTTCTCGTAAACTTTCTACTTCGTGAGCATCCATACTACCCACAAAGTCGATTACATATAAACGAGGTTTAGGCTCATCTTTATCTGCTTTTTTACTTTTTGATTTAAGTTGTTTTTGATGCGCTTTAAGCTCTTTTTTGCCCAACGTATTTTGTAAAAAACTCTCTTTAAGTTCAACTAACTGCTCTGATATATCGTCAATTTGTATTTCACCTTTTTTGGCCTTTGGCTTAACCGCAGCGCCAACTATTAGCATTAAAATAACTGCTATAGCGATAACAAAAGTAACTGTTTTAGCAAAAAACAAACCGTATTCGTATAAAAATTCCAACTGGTTTCTCCATTTATAAATTTCAGCTAATTTAGCATGCTTTAAAGCAAAAAAAAGCCACTTTTCAGTGGCTTTTAAAGGTTAATCATTTTACTGGTTATTAATCAGTCACAACCTCAGGGTTGGAAATTAATAACATCCGTCCTCGAGCAGCTAAGTAAGTCGCTACTTGCAACTGCATTTCTGCATTAGCAGCAGCACTGCCTTCAACAGTTGCAGCCTGTGCAGCATCTTGAGCTGGTGTTAATATAGAACCATGATGCCCTTTGGTAAATTTAACTAAGTAGCTTGCTGGTGTTTCACTCAGTGCTTGCGAAGTACTTACTGTTTCAAGACCCATCAAGTTAGCTAATGGGATTGTGCCAGAAATAGGATTATTAGCTGCCATTGGTGGTATCACTTGGTCAGGCTTGTTATCAACACCATCACCCACAACAACATTAGTATAAACAGGAGTACCTAATGCTTTCACAGTGGCTGCGTAGTTCGTTGGGTCGCCACTATCTAATGCTGTTTGCGCCGCAAAAGCAAACTGTGTAAATACACCTTGAATGTTAGTAAGTTTAGTCGTTTCACCCGCAGTGGTAAGTGATGCAATATATTCGTTGTAACCACACGTCAAGTAAGCTTCCATGTCTGGTATTAATGAGCCACAGTTAGAAACTGCATCTCCTTGTAAGTATGCAGTAAATTCATCAGCTTCTGTTGTACCCGCTTGTGAAAGTACTGAACCTTGAATAAATGGACCAAACGCAGCAGATTCAAGTAAGAAGCTTGCTATACCGCCACCACCACTTGCAAGAGCTACTGTGTTTACATTAAATAGCGGATCAAGCGTTTCGGCTATTGGCGTATTAGCTTGAGCAATAAATGCTGGAGCAACAATAGAACCTAGGGAATGCCCAATGTAGGTAACGTCTTTACTATTAATAGTTGTATCGTTAATAAAGTTTAAGCCTAAACGAAGGCCTAATAAGTCAGCAGCCGATTGACGTAAGCTATCACGTGCAACAAGTAATGAACTTAAGTTCATATAACTAAGCACAGAACCCGTTGTTGCATTAAAGTCGTCTGTTCCATCACCATCAACATCTATTCCGCGCTCACCATGTCTTGGGTGGTCAATAGCAACCGTTGCAAAGCCTTGAATAGAAAGCTGCGCAGTTAAAGCAAGCATACTTTCTTTTTGTGTTGTAATACCGTGCTGCATAATCACAACAGGCCATCCACCTTCAGGCATAGCGATAGGATCTAATTGTAACTGTGCACGGACACCATTAATTATCGGTAAAATAGGTTTAGTAACTTGCACTGGCACATTTGCCATGCTTTGTACTTTTGGAATTGAGTTGTATTTTGTTAAATGACGTGTGCTGTCTAGTCCTAAGTCACGTAATTGTCCGTCACTTAATGCAGAACATAAACCATCATTTTCACTAATAGGATCTGTCGGAAATGCATCGCCTGCAACGGCCTTGTAACCAATTATTGCCACCGCGTTATCACACATACCTTGCCAATATGTATCACTTAAATCACTAATATCAGTACCCGTTGGTGTACCTAAATACATCGGTAACATAATGCTACCTTTTTGATATTGCACACCAGAGAATGCAGCAGAGACTTCTACACCCTGAGAAGCAAATACTTGTTGTACATTTACCATAGGTTGTTCAGGAACTTGAAGTGCAGGCGTTGGCAGTGCAGGTTCTTGCAAGCTTGCAGCTAGTAACTTTTTAATTGTCCCAAGTACAGGACCTGCTGATTGAATAGTCATCGCACTAGAAAAAATAATATCTTCTTTTGTGATATCGCCTGAGCTAACTACTACATTTTCGTAACTGTTAACAGCCCCCTGCAAACCAAGTTGGGCTTCTGTAATTAATGGCGCTTCTTGTTTAACCAATCCATAAGTAGAAGAAGGCTCAATAGAACGCCCTAATGAATCTTTAAGCCCTGTAGTTAATACATTGATGTATGAGCTACCTGCCGTAAATGGTTTTAAAGGAATAATTGCAACGGCATCACCAGAAGCTTGAGTAACAAAGTCAACACCAAAAGTAAGCTCACCGACCAATTTACAAGCTGTACCGGCAGCTACAACTGAACATTCTGCGTCAGTTAAGCTTGCACCCATTACAACTTCAAAAATTCTTACTGTACCAGGTGTTCCAGCAGACGTTTCATCTAAGCTAACATTTGGTGGGAATGTTAAATCGATTTTATAAGGAACCTGCGAAGACCAACCATCAAGTGCACCTAGTGCAAGTTGAGGGTCTGCATAAGCTGCGCGCGAAATAGACACATTATTGTCATCTAATTCTCCAGGAATATTAAGTGTACCGTCTTGAGTTCCGCTCATTAATAAATCATTAGGAACTGATAAGATACCTGCCGCTGGGTCAAATGTAACTGTTGCTGTAGGAATGACTGGTGCTGTGTCGTTTTTGACATCTGTTAACGTTTCTCCACCGCCACAGCCTGCTAAAGCTGCTGTAACCGAGAGTGAAAGTAGCATTTTTTTCATATTGTTGGCTCCGCACGTATTTTATTTTTATAGTGTGTTTAATCAGTGTATTAAGTTAAAACAATGTAATCAGATTATTAATGAGACATTAGACCAGTTAAACTTAACGTAAAGTTTCTATTTTCGCCACCTAATTTTACAATAAATTCGATTACTTCACGTTTCGCTATGTTAAAATCAAAAAAATTATATGAATTGGTACTTTTATGCACACATATCAAGCAGCTGAAAACGCACTTAAAGATAAAGTTATTTTAATAACAGGCGCCGGTGATGGTATTGGCCGAGTTGCAGCAATTACGTATGCAAAATACGGCGCTACAGTTATCTTATTAGGAAAAACAACTAATAAACTTGAATGTGTTTACGATGAAATTGTTAATGCTGGCTACCCTAAACCTGCAATAGTCCCTATGGATTTAAAAGGCGCAACGAAGCAAAACTACCGTGACCTTGCTGCAACAATCGAATATCAGTTTGGACGCCTTGATGGATTGCTTAATAATGCAGGTATTTTAGGGTCACTCGGTCCGCTTGAACATTTTTGCTCATCTACGTTCGAAAACATAATGAAAGTAAACGTGACTGCACAAGCAATGATCACTAAAGCACTTTTTCCTGTTCTTCGTAAGTCTGATAATGCATCGATAGTATTTACGTCATCAGGTGTAGGTCGAAAAGGTCGTGAATTTTGGGGGCCTTATGCCATCTCAAAATTCGCAGTAGAAGGTATGATGCAAACATGGGCATGTGAAGTAGGTAAAACGAATATTCGTGTGAACTGTATTAACCCAGGTGCAACGCGTACCTCTATGCGTGCAGCTGCATACCCTGGCGAAGATAGAGAAACGCTTGCTACACCAGAGGATTTAATGCCTACATATTTATATCTAATGAGTGACGATTCTAGTGATGTGAATGGCGAATCGTTAGATGCTCAAGTAAAAAAGTAATTTAGAGTTTAAATAGTTTAAACAACACACATTAAAAAAGCCGCAATTAGCGGCTTTTTTGTGTTCAATAAATGTCTTGTCCTGAAATGTGTTTACACATTTAGGACTTATTCTATGAAAACCACTAAAACTAAAGACGTTAAGCGTAC